>DASVEG010000267.1:0-14861 GCA_036380695.1 Acidimicrobiales bacterium | reverse complement strand
TTCACGAACTCCATCAGCCCGGCCACCGCGGTGTTGTACGACCACCTGTCGTATTCATCGGAGATGCGCGCGACGAGCCGGTGCGCGGCGCGATCGACGCGCGTGGCCGCTTCGCCTTCGGCGGCGGGGACCGCGCCATCGTCGATCGTGAGGCGCCACACGCGCCGGAGGAACCGCGAGCAGCCGTCGATCATCTCGTCGGTCTGCTCCGACCAGTCGACGTCGTCCGCCGGAGGGCCGACGAACAGGTGGAACAGCCGCAGCGCGTCGGCGCCGACCGTGTCGAGATAGGTCGACGGCGCGACGAGGTTGCCCTTCGACTTCGACATCTTCGACCCGCCCATGCGGATCATCCCCTGCGTGAACAGCCGCGCGAACGGTTCGCGCACGTCGGGCGGCGCGAGGCCGACGTCGCCGAGTGCCTTCATGAAGAAGCGCGCGTACATGAGGTGGAGGATCGCGTGCTCGATGCCGCCGATGTACTGGTCGACGGGCATCCACTTTTCGACGGCCGCGGGCCCGAACGGCGCGTCTTGGTTCGAGGGATCGCAGAAGCGCAGGAAGTACCAGGACGAGTCGACGAACGTGTCCATGGTGTCGGTCTCGCGGGTCGCCGGGCCGCCGCACGCCGGGCAGGTCGTGTTGAGGAATCCCGCGTGTGACCGCAGGGGCGACTCGCCAGTCGGGCGGAACTCCACGTCGTCCGGCGCGACGACCGGGAGCTGATCGTCGGGGACCGGAACCACGCCGTCGGTAGCGCAGTACACGACCGGGATCGGGCACCCCCAGAAGCGCTGCCGGCTGAGCAGCCAGTCGCGCAGCCGATAGTTGACCTTGCGCACGCCGATGCCTTCGTCGACGAGCCACTGCGTCGCCTTGGCCTTCGCCTCCGCGGTGTCGCTAATCCCGTTGAGCCACTCGCTGTTGATGCGGGGCCCGTCGCCGGTGTACGCCTCGTCGCCCCAGCCGTCCGGCGGCTGCACCGTCCGGACGATCGGCAGCCCGTACGCCTTGGCGAAGTCCCAGTCGCGCTCGTCTTCAGCAGGCACCGCCATGATCGCCCCGGTGCCGTACGTCATCAGCACGTAGTCGGCGAGGTAGATCGGCACCGGCTGGCGCGTGAACGGGTTGATGGCGTGCGCCCCGGTGAACACGCCGCGCTTCTCGAGCGCGCCCTCGGTCGACAGGCGGTCGATCTCGGTCTCGTTCTTGACCTGCTCGACGAACGCGAGCACCGTATCGCGCTGCTCCTCGGTGGTGATTTGCTCGACAAGCGGGTGCTCGGGCGCGAGCACTGCGTACGTCATCCCGAACGACGTGTCGGGGCGCGTCGTGAACACGCGCAGCTCGACGTCGCCGGGATGACCGTCGACGTTCATCGAGAACTCGGCGCCCTCGCTGCGCCCGATCCAGTTGCGCTGCATCACCTTCACGCGCTCCGGCCAGTCGAGGCCGTCGAGGTCGGCGAGCAGTTCGTCGGCATACGACGTGATGCGGAAGAACCACTGCTCGAGGTCGCGCTTGGTGACGACGTCGCCCGAACGTTCACAGGTGCCGTCCGCGAGCACCTGCTCGTTGGCCAGGACGGTGTGACAGCCAGGGCACCAGTTGACCGGCGCCTCGGCGCGATACGCGAGCCCGTTCTCCAGGAACCGCAGGAAGATCGTCTGCGTCCAGCGGATGTACTCGGGGTCGTGGCTGCGCACCTCGCGCCGCCAGTCGTACGCAGCGCCCAGACCCTTGAGGCTCGCGGTCAGCTCCGCGATGCGGTCGTCGGTGAAGGGTCGCGGGTGGACGCCCGTCTTGATCGCCGCGTTCTCCGCCGGGAGACCGAAACTGTCGAACCCGATAGGGCTCAGGACGCCGAACCCGTTCATGGTGCGGTGGCGCACGATGAGGTCGCCGAACGTGTAGTTGCGGACGTGCCCCATGTGCGCCGGACCCGACGGGTACGGGTACATGCACAGCACGTAGAACGGCGGCCTCGGGTCGTCGTTGTCGACCTGGTAGGTGCCGTCGACCTCCCAGCGCTCCTGCCACTTCTTCTCGATCGACTGGGGGTCGTAGGCGTCGGACATACGCCGCCCATCGTATGAGCGGTTCGACCGGCGACCCGCCCACATGTCCTGCCCTGGCGCGCCGCTCCGGTGGCCCGCGCGGTCGCGGGCCACCGGAGCGGAAGCGGTCAGTGCGTCAGCAGACGGTGTACGCCTGGGCCGACGTGACGCCGATGCCGAGCACCGTCGCGGTCAGCTCGGCGTTGCAGACGCCGACCGTCGCGATCGGGTCGTCCGCGGGGATGGGATCGTCGAACGTCTGCACGAGTGCGTACGAGGTGCTGACGTACGTGCCCCCGAGCAGTGCGCACGGGTTCACGTCGACGCCGTCCGCGACGAGCCGGACGCACGGCAGCGTCACGACGTTGCCAGCAACCGTGAACCGGTACAGGTCGACGTACGCGGCGACGTCGTACTCGGAGCCAGGCACGACGTTCTGGATCGACAGGCGGGTGACCTCGGTGCCCGTCGACAGGCAGGCGACGACCCCCTCGACCACGCTCGTCGCGCAGCTCTCCGAGTTGTCGGCGATGCCGGTGCACCCCGCGTCGGACGGGTAGTCGGTGCGGCCGTCGCCGTCGTTGTCGACGCCGTCGGAGCACTGCGGGTTCGGCGACTCGGTGCTGTCGGTCCTGCTGGTGCAGCCCGGGTCGACCGGATAGTCGATCCACCCGTCGCCGTCGTTGTCCGCGCCGTCCGAGCACTGCGGGTTCGGCGCTTCCGAGTCGTCGGAGTAGTACGAGCACCCGTAGTCGGACGGGTAGTCGGTGCGGCCGTCGCCGTCGTTGTCGACGCCGTCGGAGCACTGCGAGTTCGGCGACTCGCTGTTGTCGGTGTAGGACGAACAGCCCCAGTCGAACCCGTAGTCGGTCAGCCCGTCGCCGTCGTTGTCGATGCCGTCGTGACACTGCGTTCCATGCGTCGCCTGCGCGGGCGGAGCGACAAGAAACGTCACCCCGGTGAGGACCGCGCTGAAGAGCATGAGCACCGCGAGCGCGGCGCGCCGTCGTTGTTGCATGTTTGGACCCCTCCTGGTTTTCCCGAATGGGTGGGCCCGCCTAAGGGTCCCACCCGCCTATTGGAGGTGGTGCGGCGAAACGAACCCGCACGACCTCACACCGTTCAGTACGACGACGGTCGGCGGGCGTGTCAGAAAAATCTCTGGTCGCAATGTGTGACACGAGCGCCCGAGTTCAACGTAGTGAACGGTGTGAGGTCGTCCGGCCACGGCGGGGTCAACGTGGTCTCGGGGTGTCGGGTTTCCTTGCGTCCTGCGCCGAGAGGGGGAGAAGGATGAGCGGCACGCCGACGTAGACGTGTACGCGAACCGGGCGGCTTTCGCCCGGAACGCGGTCGGATCTCTGTCCGACGCTCCCCCATCCCGTCCGTCGCACTGTCGTCCTTCGCGGGCGCGCTCGCGCTCGCATGTCAACGAAAAGGATCGTTCAATGAAACGCGCATGCATCGTCGCCGTTCTCGTGCTCGGGGCGCTCGGCGTCATCGGGCCCGCGCCCACCACTGCCAACTCGCTGTGGTGCCAGGACGGCACCACGACCGAGATCGAGCGAGTGCTCATCGACTCACCGGTGAAGGTCGCCGTCGCCATCAACCCCCAGGGTCAGGTGCAGGTCTGCTACTCGACGGGGACGGTCGCCCCGGGCTTTGCGTCGGGAGCCGCCGGGGTCGTCGTGACGCCGCGGCCGGTGTCGCCGAGCGCGTCGGGCATCTGGGTGTACTGCGCCAGCGACCCGGGCGTTCGCCAGCCGGTCAACTGCGATCAGCACGCCCGCACCGGTGCGACCGTTACCACGAGCGGCACGTCTGTCGGAACCAACGGCGCGACCATCGGCATCCAAATTCCGTTCCAGGTGTGCGCCGGCAGCATCAACAGCCCCGGTTGCACCGGCGCGACGCCGAACTTGAGCAAGACCGGCCTGCTCATCGGCGGCCTGACCCCGATCGCCGCACCGCCCGGCGCGACCGGCGCCGGCTATGCCGTGAGTTCGGTCGAGGTGTGGATCGACGGCACTCGCGTCTACTCAGCCGGGGGCGCAGGCGCTGGCGCGTTCGCGGACGTCGACGCTCCGGTCGTCAGCGTGCCGACCGTCGGGTCGTCGAGCCCGCCGTGCGTGATCGGCGGCGTCTGCACGCCCACGCTCTCGGGTCAACTCGGCTTCTCCGGTGCGACCGAGACCGTGACCGTCGTGCTGCCGCTGCTCGGCACGTCGACGTTCCCGGTCACGATCCCCGCGACGTGCCTCGTGAACTTCAGCGGCACCTGCTGACCAGGACGTAGGGGTCACGCGTTCGCGATCGGAATGCGCGCCGGCAGCCATGTGCGGCTGCCGGCGCGCACGTCCGCAGCGCAACCATCCGTTCCGCGCGACATGAACCGCGAGTACCGCGGCTGAAACGCGCACGTTCGCCGAGCACGCCCTTCGCCGACCCGCCCGGATGGTGGCCAGTGCAGGCTCGGTCAAAGTGTGCGAGCGTTTCCCGGTTTCCGACACTGGGGGTTCGACGATGGCGGAAGCAATTGGGTCGCATGGCGCCGCGGACCTGCGGCAGATGCTCAGTGGTGCCTCGAGCCCGGTCGCGCGCGGCCTTGTTGCAAGGTCGCTCTTTCGCAGCGCGGATGCCTCGCTTGAGTTGGGCGTCGCCACCGCCTCAGGCGACGCGTCCGAGCTGATCGCCGCGGTTCGTGACTATTGGGTGATCCTGCGCGACTTCGGTTTGGCGGATGCCAATCCCGTGAAGATCCTCGCCGATGCGACTGACGTCGGGTGCGTCGCTTGGGTGTTCCGGTGGAAATCGCCGGAGGCGCGGGTTCGTGCCGCCAGCGAGGAGGAATGCGTGGCGGCGGCGCAACGGATAGCCGGTGCGAGCGAGTCCGTGGCCCGGCTTCCCTTCGCGCACGAGGTGTATCAAGGATTCGAGTACCGACGGTTCCCGCAGCGCGGCGGGGTCGAGCTCCTGCGCGGGAAGTGCACATGCACGGTCAAGCTCGACATGCTCGACGCCGAGTTCGAGCTCGACGGCCAAAACGGGTTCGTCATCATGCATCGAGGTCCCGGTTACGAGCAGGGTGGCATCCGCATCATGCCGGTGACCATCTACCAACACGGCGCGGACAGTCCGAACCCTCTGGAGCACGTGGCCGAGCTTCGTGACGCGCCCGTCGAGATGCGTACCGCACCATTGCGCGTCGAGCAGAACACGGACCTTCCGCAGTTCGGGATCATCCGTGCGCTACAACCCGGCGCCGACTTCCCGGCCGTCGCGATGTGGGTGGTGCATTGGCGCGTGCAGACGCCGATAGGGACCCTCGTCACCGACCCCGCACAGCCTCTGGTGTTCGGACCGACGGTCGTCCAGCACTACCCGCCCGTCGGCACGGAGTTCTTCTCGGCGGTCGGCCCTGTGGCCGTCTACCGCGAGCCCGACGGCGAGCGCGTTGGCACCTTGACCCCCGGGCAGCTGACCGCGTTCGACATCGTCGTGACGATGGACGACGAGATCCCGTCGCTGCACGACCGACCGGCTCGCTACCACGTCGACATGTTCAACCGCTACGTCGGCGACGCGAAGCTGCGGCTCTCGACGGACGAGCTCGTCGACGACCATCGGGTGCCCGAGAACCCGGCATTCGGGCAACCCCCGAAGCCGGCCCGGCGGACGACCGCGAAGGCAACGAGGAAGAAGTCGTAGCGCCGGAGCCGGGGACGCGCTTGAGCGCACACGCCCGGCGTCGTCGTCCATCGCCGTGGAGCTAAGGGGAATCGAACCCCTGACCTCTTCCATGCCATGGAAGCGCTCTACCAACTGAGCTATAGCCCCGAGGGCGTCTCAGGCTAGCAGCCGGCGCGCCCGAACCGACCTCCCCGGCGACGCCCCCGCGGCGAGCGATCCGGCGGTCGCGACGGCTTCGCGCAAACAGCGGTAATCAATTCCGCCCTCGTTCGTCCCTCCCGTACATGAACCAGTTGACGGTGGGAGAAGCCGAGCTCGCTGAGCGGGCGCGGCAGGGCGACTCGGACGCGTGGGCCGAGGTGTGTCGCGCCGCCACGCCCGGCCTGCGGGCGAGCGCACGCCGCCACGTCGCGAACGCCGACGACGCCGACGACGTCGTGAGCGAGGTGTTCGCGCGGGCGTTCGTCGCCATACCTCGCTACCGCGCGGACCGGCCGCTCGTCGCATGGCTCCATGGGATCCAGCGCAACGTCCTGCGCGAGCAGGCCAGGCGGCGAGTACCGGTGCCGATCGGCCTCGACCTGTCGACAGCCGAGCGGGGGGACGGTGCGAACGACGCCGAAGACCCCGCGGCATGCGCGGTCCGCGCGATCGACGGGGCGCTCGCGGTCGCCGCGCTTCGAACGTTGGACGAGCGGGCGCGGCGGATCGTCTACCTGAGGGTGTGCGATGGGCGATCGTCCGACGAGGTCGCGACGCTCGTGCACACTGCGCCGGCCGCGGTGCGCATGGTGCAGAGCCGCGCCGTCCGCCGCCTGCGCGAGGCGCTCGCCGCCAACGCCTGAGCGTCGACGCGGGGACGGAGTGCTACAGCGGGGGCGCGAGGTTCAGCGCGAGGCCGCCGACCATCACCCGCGGCAACTCGTACTCCTCCTCGACGTCGTCGCTGATCTCGTCGTACATCTGCGGGATGCGACGGTTGATGGCCGTGCTCTTCGGCGGTTCGGGGGCCGCAGTCGTCGGCGGCGCGGTGTCGGGTGGCGCGGGCGGCGCGGCGTGCGGTTGCGACGGCGAGACCGCGCGTGCAGCCGGCGGCGCCGGAGCGCTAACAGGCGGCGCCACGGCAGCCGCGGGCGCCGGGGTCTCGACGACGGTGGGCCGAGGCGGTGCGGGCGGCTCGTCGTCGGAGACGAACGGCAGCGCGGACATGAGCCCGGCGACGATCGCCGCAGCTGCCGCGGTCGGCGCGGTCCACCCGCCAGTTGCGACGGCCCGCCAGAGCTTGCGAATCGGGAACGAGAGGATCGCCGCGATCCTGCCGACGGCATCGAGCAACCGACCGCGCGCCCGGTGGAGGCGGACCGCGTCGCGGACCGCCTCCGCGCGATCCGCCGGCGCGGCCGCGTCCACCACGCCGGCAGCCGACAACAGCGACGCCTGGTCGAGTGCGCGAAGGCCGCGGAGCGCCCGCGTCACCCTGGCGAGGTCGAGCCGCGCGATCGCGGAACGCTCGACGTCGGCGCCCGCGTCGTCGGCGACCGGCGTCGACGCGTCGGACGTCGCGGCGGCGCCGATGGCGTCGAGCGAGACCGTCGTCAGCCGGCGGCGCGAGCGATCGACCACCACGCGCAAGGCGACGGTAAAGACCCAGCGCGAGAGCTCGTCGACCGAGTCGACGACGGGGCGCGCGCGCAAGGCGCGCGCCGCCGCCTCTTGCACGGCCTCCTCGGCGACGTCGTGGTCGATGCCCCGCGCGCGGAGCCCCGACAAGACGCGCCGCTCGACCTCGGGCCACGCCTCCTCGAAGTCGAACCTTGCGATCCCCACCACCGCAGTCATGCCAAAGCGTTCGTGGTTTCGGGGCGCGTCTCCTCCGTAAACGCGTTGCAATTCCCGCACGGTGCTCATGAACGGGATGACGATGCATCGCGGCCGGGCAAAACGATGCCCGGCCGCTGAGTCGCGCTACCGCTCGGCGTTGTACAACCGCATCGTCAGCGGTGCGAACACCACGACGAACACCGCGCTCCACGCGAGGACCAAGCCCGCGTCGCCGACGTCGACCGGGCCGTGCATGAGCGTGCGAGACGCCGAGGTCAGGTGCGTGATCGGGTTCACCCGAACGAACGCCTGCACCCAACCCGGCATCGTCGACGGGTCGACGAATACGTTGCTCGCGAAGGTCAAGGGAAACAGGATCGTCATGCTGATCTGCATGACCGCCTCCGGCGTCTGCATCTTGAGGCCGATGACGCTCCAGACCCACGACATGCTGAAGCAGAAGACGAGCAACAGCGCGACGGCGAGCATCACGCCGACGGGACCGTTGCCCGGCCGGAACCCGAGGATCACGCCGAGCCCGACGACCACGAACGACGCGATCGTGTAGCGCACCGTGTCCGCGAGCAGCATCCCGACCAGCACAGCCGGGCGCCAGATCGGCAGCGACCGGAACCGGTCGAACACGCCCTTGCTGACGTCCTGGTTCAGGCCCATCCCGGTGTAGGGCGTGATCATGACGACGGTCATCACGAGGATCCCGGGCAGCAGCTCCTGGAGGTAGGCGCGAGGCGACCCCTTGAGCGCGCCACCGAACAGGTACGTGAACAGCAGCACGAACATGATCGGGAACATCGTCACGTCGAACAGCTGCATCGGAACGTGCTTGATCTTGACCATCGCCCGCCATGCGAAGGCGACCGACGCGGCAGCAGGGGTCGGGCGACCAGGCCGGGTGCCGGTAGCGAGCGCCGACCGGAGCGACGTCTCCGAGAGCGGGGCGTCGGTGTCGAGGGCAGTCATGCCGCATCCTCCGTGTTCGTCTCGGCCGGATGGCCCGTCAGGGCGAGGAAGACCTCGTCGAGGCTCGGCTGCCCGAGCGACAGTTCGGTGACCGTGATGCCTTCACGCACGAGGTGCGCCAGCGCGGTCGCGACTCGATCGGGCTCGGGAGACCGAGCCGAGAGCGCGGTGGGATCGCCCTCGAGTTGTACCGGCTCGCCGAGGGCGTCCGCCAGGATGCGCTGCGCGTCGGCGCGTTGCGCGGGATCGTGCACCCGCACGTGCAGTGCACCCGAGCCGACAAGGCGCTTGAGCTCGGTGCTCGTGCCTTCGGCGATCACGCGGCCGTGGTCGATGATCGCGATGCGGTCGGCGAGCTCGTCGGCCTCCTCGAGGTACTGCGTCGTGAGGAGCACGGTGGTGCCGCCCGCGACGAGGACGCGGATGATCTCCCAGACTTGGTTGCGGCTGCGCGGGTCGAGGCCGGTGGTCGGCTCGTCGAGGAACAGCAACTCCGGCGTGACGACGATGCTCGCCGCGATGTCGAGCCGGCGGCGCATGCCGCCCGAGTAGTCGCGCACGAGCCGGTCGGCGGCGTCGGCGAGGCCAAACGCCTCGAGCAGCTCGGCGGACCGGTCTGCCGCGGCGCGCCGGCCGAACCCGAGGAGGCGCGCGAGCAGCGCCAGGTTCTCGCGGCCGGTGAGCTCTTCGTCGACGGATGCGAACTGGCCGGTCAGGCTGACGCATCCGCGCACTGCGTCTGCGTCGTCGACGACGTCGTGCCCGAGCACCCGAGCGGTACCCGCATCCGGCTTCAGCAGCGTCGCGAGGATGCGGATCGTGGTGGTCTTCCCAGCGCCGTTCGGGCCCAGGAAGCCGTACACGGTGCCGCGGTGGACCGCGAGGTCGATGCCGTCCACCGCGCGGGTCTCGCCGAACGTCTTGACGAGCCCGCGAGCTTCGATCGCCAGTGCAGTTGCCATGTCCGTACGACGGAACCTAGCGCCCGGAGTCATCGTTCCTCAGCACGTTTTGTGCACCGTTGCGCGCCCATGAGCGCGCAACAGTGCACAAAACGGTTCAGACCTCTTCGATGTGCGCGCTCAGGCGGGAGAGGATCGTGCGGAGCGACTTGGCGACGCGGTCGAGCACCTTGCGCACCGACTCGTCGCCAGCGATCGAGTCGGCGAACGCAGCCATCTCGTCCATGCGCTCGGCGAACCGGATCCAGGCGACGCGGCGGTGCGGGAGCAGGAAGTTCGACTTGTACGCGAGCTGGAAGTTCGCGCCCGCCGTCGCGCCCGGCAGGTCTTCGCCGACCGGAAGCGTCGCGAGCAGGAGACCGAGCGGCTTGATCGCGCCGAACATCAACGACACAGACGCATTCGCGAGCACGTTCGACTGCTCGCCGGTCTCGTGACCGAACGCGAAGTAGCGGTCGAGGATCTGCAGCAACGTGTCGTTGATGGCGTTGAAGAGGTCGGAGACCGCTGCGGTGACGGGGTCGGTGATGAACGGTCCGGACGCTTCGTCGCCCTGCACCGTGCGGACGATGCCGGCGGTCACGGGATGCGCCGGCTCGAACGACGGGTCGGCGGCGCGCATATCGAGGAACTGCTCCAGGATGGCGACGAACCGCCCGTAGTGCGCGGTCGTCCAGTCGCCCGTCGCCCCTTCGCCCTGCACGACGATGCGCTCGAGCGCAGTCAGCGCGGACTTCAGGTCGGTGACGGGCTCGAGCTCGGGCCAGCCGAACGACTGCTGATCCGCCTGGGCCCACGGCGGCCCGATGAAGAGGCCGCGCTCGCCGAGCTTGTCCGCGAGGTGCACGAGGCCATCGCCGAGCGATCGGTACAGCTGGCCCTGGCTGTCGAAGTGCTGGCCCCTCGGTTGGATCTCGGCCGGCGACATGGGCGCAGGGCGCGAACCCGTCGGCGTGAACTCCGCGACCTCCTCGACCGTGACGCCCTGCGGGCGCTCGAAGTACACGAAGTGTCGGAGCGCGTTCTCGCCGAACGGCAGCAGCGCGAACTGCACCTCCGGCGGGTACCCCTGCGCGCGGTGCGGAAGGTTCGGCCTGCTGACGAACGGCGCGGAGCCGATCGCGGTCAGCAGGTTGTTGATCATCGCCCAGTGCAACATCTCCTCGGCCGCGATGCGAAGGATCGCGGCGCGCCACGTCTCCACGTGCTCCAGCTGCTCGACCGTGAGGCCGGGGCCCGGCTCGGTGCGGAGGCTGAAGGCGGCGTACAGGTACTGGCACATCGCCATGTGCTCGATCTCCGCCGCCTGGCAAAGGAGAAACGAGAGCTCCTTGCGGTACTCGACGACGATGGGAAGGTCCTCGGCCACGCCGGGCAGGGTAGAAGACGGGGGGGCGCGCCGGGTCAGAGCGAAGCGCGGCCGGCCGCGACGATGCGCTCGTCGAGGTCGGCGAGCGACCGGCGGAGCGCGTCGGCCTGCCTGCGCAGGCGACGCGACTCGGCGAGCTCCATGTTGTCGTCAGACGCTGCGGTCCACGCGACGTCGGCCTCCACCGCCTCGATCTCGGCCAGCAGCTGCTGCCGCTTGACCATCAAGGTCGAGATGTCCTCGGGACGCCGCCGGAACAAGGGCACGGGGCCGAACGTAGCCCGTCCCCTGACTCGTTCGGCCTCCTCGACGTCGTCGGGATGTCGGCATCAGTCGATGGGGACGCCGGCGTCCCGCAGGAGGCCGGCGAACGTCGCGTCGTCGTAGGTCGAGCGCTTCGACGGGCGGCGGACGCGGGTGAAGAAGTCCGTCATGTACTGCATCGGCGCTCGATACCGCCGGAACGCGGCGATGAGCTCCGGGCAGTACACGACCGGTAGCTCCTCGAGACCGTCGATCCACGCACCGAGCTCGCGCGCGGTCAGCGGCCTGCCCAACCCCATCGCCAGCATGACCGCCATCGACGCGAGCGGGACGCCGTAGTCGTAGTGCTGGTGCCGCGCGAGGAACGCACGCTCGCGCGCGGTCAGCTCGAACCCGGCCGCCATCGCGAGGCCGAAGTCGCCGAGCCGGCAACGCTCCCCGTCGGTCATCACGTTGCCGAAGTGGGTGTCGAAGTGCACGACGCCGAGCGAGCGAAGAGTTCCGATGGCGGCGAACACCTGACCGAGCACGTCTTCGACCCGCTCCTGGTTGAGCACGAGCCACGTGAACAACTCGTACGGCACGTGCTCGAGCACGATCCAGACGTCGTGCGTAGCCACGTTGCGTGCCTCGATGAACCGGCCGACCGCGGCGCTGCCATTCCACATGCGCACGTAGTCGTCGAGCGACCACGGCAGCTCACCCGAGGGCGACGACCGCGGCATCACGCGGTGATGCAACAGCGCGGGAAAACCGTCGAGGCCACCCGTCAGCTCGTGCGCGGCAAGCTCACGCCACACGCCGAAGCCCGCCGACCCGACCCCGTAGCTGTAGTAGGTGGGCAGCCGGAAGTGGTTGCGCGTCGAGCGTGGGTGCACGGCCTCGACGTCCGTGAGCGCTACCCGCTTCACGAACACCTGCGTCCCGTCGACCGTGCCTGGTCCGCTCGTGCCCCAGACGCCGACCGGCGTGCGGTCGGGCACGATGGAAGCCAGCTCGCCGTCCGACATCTCCGCCAGCCGCTGCGCGAGCGCGAAATTCGCTGCGGCCTCCATCGACGCCGACCGTAGCGTCACCCGCGATGGCTGCCGCCGAGCACGTGGTCGCGCAGGTGAACGCTCGCCATGGACGCGAGTGGGTTGTCCGCGAGCGTCTCGCGGGCGGCTACAACCAGGGCGCGTTCCTCGTCGACGACGGCGATACCACGGCCGTACTCAAGTGGCTGGAACATGCCGTCGACGCCGGACACACCGACGCGGTCGCGACTGCGGTGGCGTCCGCTCGGGGCAACGGCTGGCCTGCGGCCCGGTGGATCGTCTGGGGCGAGACGGCCGAGGGGTGGCCGTACCACGTCGCCGAACACATCGAAGCGGGATCCGTCGAAGCGTTCGACGCTTCCCTCGCGCCGGCGGTCATCGCGGCCGTCGAACGTCAAGCGAGCCTCGCACCCCTCGGAGTCGTCGATTACTCCGCGCACACTCGGCGCGTGCTGTTCGACGATGCCGCCGACGCGTTCGCTCCGCTCCTCGCGCATTCCGCGCCGGCGCGGGCGCTGGTCGACGAGGTACGCGCGGCCGTCGACACGCATGCGGGCGTCGACCTGCCAGTGGACGACCTCGTCCACGGGAACCTCGACAGCGAGAACGTTCTCGTCCGCGACGGCGACGTCGTCGCATTCGTCGATGTCCTGGGCGTCGGGCGAGGGACGAGGGCGTACGACTTGGCGAGCCTTGCCGTCGTGTCGTCGTTGTGGCAGTGGGATCGCGCCGCGCACGACGCGTTCGTCGCGACTGGCACCGCCGTCGCGGGCGCGCCCGCGTTCCTCCTGTCGGCCTGCGCACAGCTCGTCGAGCTGCTGACGTTCGGCGTGGCGAACTGGCCGCACGACGTGGACACGCTGGCGGTCCGCGCCTCGTCACTCGTGCGCAAGCTCGCGGCCGAGGCGGCCTTCACCGACCGGTCGTTCCACAAGGTCGCGCCGGTGCCGGGCGGCCCGCGGCCAAGCATCTACGAGTGTCGCCAGCCCGTGAGGGATTGGGTCGGGCACCTCTTCGACACCGTCGTGCCGCTGCCGCGCGACGGACGCGTGCTGGACGCGGGGTGCGGGCCGGGCGCGTACGTGCCGGGCGCTCGGGCGCGCCTGTCGAGGGCGGCGACGCTCGTCGCGCTCGACATCAACCACGAGCGTGTCGGCTGCATCGATGCCGCCAGTGCCGATCGCATCGCGGGCGACGTGCAAGCGCTGCCGCTCGCCGACGGCACCTTCGACGTCGTGATCGCGATGCACATGCTGTACCACGTGCCCAACCTCCGAGCCGCGGTCTGCGAGCTCCGCCGCGTGCTGCGCGAAGGCGGGGTGCTCTACGCGTTCACGAACAGCGAACTCGCCCAGTTCGAACTGACCGACCTGTACCTGAAGCATGGCGGGAGCACGGCCAGCGCGATGGGCGATGCTCGCTTCTCGAACGAGTCGGGCCGGCCGATCCTCGAGCTTGCATTCGCGCCGGACGACATCGAGATGTACGAACTCCGCGAGAGCGAGCTCGTCGTGACCGATCCCGAGTGCATCGTCGACGAATTCGAGCGGCTGAAGTACACGCTCGAGCCGGGCCTTCGCTCCGGCGCGTCGTGGGGCGACCTCATCGACGGCGTCAGGCACGACGCGACGGCGACGGTCGCGCAGGACGGTGCGTTCCGCATCTCCGAGAACCACGGCCTGTTCGTCTGCCGCAAGCGCGGCTGACGCAGGCGGTTTCTCGCCTACTCGCCGACGGCGGGCTGCGGCACCTCGGCGGCCACGGCGCGCCAGTCGACGTAGGGCGCGTCGCCCCACAGGCGCTCGAGGTCGTAGAACGACCGGACCTCGTCGAGGAACACGTGGACCACGAAGTCGCCGTAGTCGAGCAGCACCCACCGGAGGTCGTCGAGACCCTCGATCCGCAGCGGCGCGGGGCCACCCACGCCCTTCACCTGCAACTCGACCTCGTCCGCGATGGTTCGCACCTGGCGTGAGTTGGTGGCGCTCGTGATCACGAACGCGTCCGTGATGGCGAGCACCCCCCCGACCTCGAGCACCACGGTGTCGGCCCCCTTCTTGTCCTCGGCGGCCCGCGCGGCGACAGCCGCCCACTGGCGCACCTCGTCGATGGTGGAGGCCCTGCGAATGGTCATCACGTGTGTCGGAGGTCCTTTCCGATGAAGATCGTCATGTCCGAGGAAGGTGAAAACACCGGCTCACGCCGGATCGTTCCCACTCCCAACAGATTTCGAAGCCGCTCGGCTTCGGCGACGTGCGCCCGGTCGTAGTACACGACGACAGTGTCGGGTCCAAACGACTTGTCGTCGGGCGTGATCGCGCCGACGTCGTACCCGAGGGCGCTGAGGCGGTCGCCGATGGCGTACGCCTTGACGGCTTCGCCACCGCGGATGGCGACGACCGACGGTGCGTCGGCGGCCGCTGCGGCCTCAGCAACCGGCCCGGAGCCTGCCGGAGCGGAGATCGCGAGGACGGTGAGCGCAACGGCGACGGGGAAGGCGAGGAGGACCAATGCCCCTTCGACCCGCCGACGGACTCGTCGCGTCATTCATCGCGAGCGTACAGACCGCGTTCTCGTATACAGCGGATGGCTGCGGCCGGGATCAGGAAGTCGACGGGGCGCCCCTCGGCGACACGCGAGCGAAGGTCGGTCGACGAGATCGCGAGGGCTGGAATGACGA
>DASVEG010000266.1:0-8122 GCA_036380695.1 Acidimicrobiales bacterium | reverse complement strand
CGCACCCGCGCGTGCAGCACCACCGACGGCAAGTGCACGTGCTGGACGAAGTTGTCCCAGTCGACGACGGCTGGGTCGAACGCGAACGTGCGCCGATCGTCGTCGGGAAGCGACTGGTGGAGCGCGAGCAGGCGGTCGACGCGGTAGATCGCCTCGGTCTCCGCGTACGCCCCGTAGAGCTCGACGTAGCCGAGCGCCCGCTCCGCTTGGCCCCGCTGCTCTTCGAGCTTGGCGGTGAACGACGCCTGCCTCCCTCGGATCGGGAGCAGCGACGCGGCCCGCTCCGCCGTCTCTATCGCCTTGGTCGCGCGCTGGAGCTGGCGCTGCACGCGACCGCGACCGGGGAACGACCACTCGGGCACGACGATGGGCTGGCCCTCGCTGTCGTACAACGGGTGTTCGGTGAAGAAGTCGTGCACGAGGTCGACGAGCCGCCGGTAGCGCAGGGGGTTCCGCGAGCCGGATGCGACCTGGTACACCGACGGCCCGCCCTCGGCCGGTCCCGCCGCCGCGACGGCGATGATGGCCGCCACGACGAGGTCGACGGGGATCACGTCGAT
Organism: Acidimicrobiales bacterium; assembly: GCA_036380695.1. Taxonomy (GTDB): domain Bacteria; phylum Actinomycetota; class Acidimicrobiia; order Acidimicrobiales; family CADCTF01; genus DASVEG01. The sequence continues at coordinate 7,562 of DASVEG010000266.1, read as the reverse complement.
GACCCCTTCGGGGATGCCGGGGAACTCCTTCAGCAGCCCGCGGGCGTAGCTGATGATCACCGGCTCGGCCATGCGGAAGCCGCGGATCCAGCCCGGGAACGGCTCCTCCATCGCGGACTCGATGATCGACGGCCGCACGATCGTGACGGGCACGCCGTTGGCGGCGACGGTCTCGAGCAACGCCCGTTCGCCGAGCGCCTTCGTGTAGGCGTAGGCGTCCGGCCAGCCGAGCGACCTGGCCCGTGATCGTCCCGCTTCGACCATGCGGTCCTTCACCCACTCCTCGCGAAGGCGCTCCGTCTTCTCCGCGAGCAACGGCGAGCCGGCCGCGCCGAGCTCGCGCCGCGCCTTGGCGTGGAACTCGGTGAGACGCCTCGGGTCGCGCGACGCGGCGTCTGCGTCGGCGCGTGCGCGTCTCGCCGCGGCCACTTCGGAGCGCCAGTCGACCGCGGTGGCGAACGGCGTCTCGGGCAGCGGCAGTTCTGGCGCTTCGCCGCGGCGCGATCCCGCGACGTACGCCGTCGACACGCCGACGAGGTGCGCCCCCGAGCCGCTCGCGGCGATGGCCTCTGCGACGCGGCTCGCGCCGAGCAGGTTGACCTCGACCGCGGCGTCGAGCGGGGAGTCGAACGACACGCTCGCGGCGGAGTGGATCACCACGTCGCACGCCGCGAAGGCGGCCAGCCCCTCGTCGTCGAGGCCGAGGCCCTCGCTCCCGACGTCGCCCGGCACCGCGACCACCCGACGCGCCATCTCCGCGTCGAACTGGTCGCCGAGCTCCGCGCGCAGGCGGTCGAAGCAGTCGTTCTTCAGCACCTCGCGCCGGATGCGTTCTGGCGCGCCGCGACGGCCGGGGCGGACGAGGAGGACGAGCTCGCAGCCGGGGACGGACCGGAGGAGTCGCTCCACGAGCGCGGTCCCGAGGAACCCCGTCGAACCCGTGACCGCGATCCGCCGCCCCGCGAGGACGTCGGCGATCATCCCCCTTGTCTACCATTCGGTAAGTGCCAGGGGCGACGGCGGTGCCGACGAAGGAGCGCATCCTCGACGCCGCGCTCGCGAGCTTCGGCACCAGGGGCTACGAAGCCACCTCGCTCGACGCGCTGGCCGCCGGCCTCGGCATCACGAAGCAGTCGATCCTCTACCACTTCGTCTCGAAGGAAGCGCTGCTCGAAGCGGTGATCGACGACAGCGCTGTCGAGCTCGCGACCGCCCTCGAGTCGGCGCTGATCGGCGCGGGCGCGGGGTGGTCGCGGGTCGAGGCCGTCGTGCGGTCGGTGTTCCGGCTCGCGGCCCGACGGCCGCAACTGCTCGGATTCGTACGGGAGGTCAGCCGCCTCGGGCCGCCGGCTGCGACGCGCCTGATGCACGAGCTCGACCCCCTCGTCGCCCGCGCCGCGGGGTTCCTCGAGGCGGAGATGGATGCGGGCACGATGCGTCGCCAGGAGCCGCGGCTGCTGCTGCTCGCGGCCTACTCGACGGTGATCGGCATGGCGACGGAGGTCGAGGTGCTGCGGGCCCTCGGGTTCGAGCCGTCGCTTCGTTCGCTGGTCACCCGCCGGGGCGAGCTCCTCGCTTTCCTCCGCTCGGCTTTGCTCTCGCCCGAGCCGTCGTCCCCTTTGGCGTGACCCGCCCGCGCACGGCGCTCGACGCGGGCGGCATCGGCGTGCCGGTGACCCGCGTGGGGTCGACGTCGAGCGACGCCTTCAGGTCGCGGTGGGTCCGCCAACCGAGCCAGAACGCGTACGCGATGAACAGCGCGCCGAAGACGTAGGTGAACCCCCACGCGGGGTTGAACCCGTTGAGGAAGGCGGCGAACGCGGTCCACACGCGGTGTCCCTGGCGAGCGACGGTGGCGAGCGCGCCGACCCCGAACACGCCGACGACGAACCCCGTCAACGCCTGGCCGCCCTTCCACGGTTGCCACTCGGACGCGAACACCGCGGTCGCGAACGAGGCCAGGGCGTACGCGATCGCTTGGTCCTGCGGTCGCATCGCGAGCGCGGGATCGCGTCGCCTTCGTTCGTTCATCTCGCGAGCCACGGTCGCACGAACGCGACCGTCAGGCGGGGATCGAACGGGTCGAGGTACAGGTCGATCGGGTCACCCTCGCCGGGCTGCTGCTCGATCAGCGGCGGCCCCTCGCGCACCTTGCCCTCGACCACGTCGCCGAGCGTCAACGCCGCGGCCTGCAATGCCGGCTTCCACCCCGACCTGCGCACGCCAGCCATCGGGGCCGAGGGTACCCGCCGCCTGCTTTTGTGTACCGATGGCGCAATATCGTGCGCCATCGGTACACAAAAGCAAGTGAGACTTCGCGCGTCGCCCGCTTCTCGCCGACATCGCGGAGTTTTCGTGGTTCGGTCCGAGCCGACGAGACGTCCGGGAGCGTGGTTCGGCGATCGTGGTCGGCTCCGGTCTCACTCGCGGAGCCTGACTTCCTGATTCCGACAGGCGACGGGGGGCGTAGAGCTCGCCTCACGCGCTCCTTCTGTGCACCGTTGGCCGCTTATTTGATGCCAACGGTGCACAAAAGCGAAGAGACTGCGGCATGGCGCACCCGTACTGGCCGTTCTTCGACCTCCGGATCCGCACGCCGAGGCTCGAGCTACGGCCCGCGTGCACGGTCGAGGACATCACCAACCTGGCGGCGCTCGCCGCTGCGGGCATCCACGACGCGGACTTCATGCCCTTCATGACCCCGTGGAGCGTCGGCCCATCGCCCGAGCTCGAGCGCAAGGCGATGCAGCACTACTGGGCGCTCTGGGGCAAGTTCTCCGCCGACGACTGGCACGTCCCGTTCGCCGTCCTCGCCGATGGCGAGCTCGTGGGGACGCAGGCGGTCGGCGCTGACAGGTTCTCGCTCCGCAAGACCGTCGTCACCGGGAGCTGGTTGGGCAAGGCGCACCAGGGCATGGGCATCGGAAAGGAGATGCGCGCCGCCGTGCTGCACTTCGCGTTCGAGGGCGTTGGTGCCGAGCGAGCGGAGACCGGGGCGTTCCACGACAACGCCCCGTCCATCGGTGTGACCAGGTCGCTCGGGTACCGACCGAACGGCGACAGGATCATCACCCGCGGCGGCGACAAGGCCGACGTCGAGTACGAGTACGTCATGACGGTCGACGAGTGGCGGCCGCGCCGCCGCGACGACATCGAGCTCGAAGGCGTCGACGCGTGCCTCGACATGCTCGGCGCGCGATCGTCCGACGCGCCCGCTACCGAGGGTCGAACACCACCCCAGGGTTGAGGATGGCGACGGGGTCGAGCGTGGCCTTCGCCGCCCGCAGCACGTCGGCGAACACGTCCGGCCGCTGACGGTCGTAGCCGGGCCGGTGGTCGCGGCCGACCGCGTGATGGTGCGTGACGGTGCCGCCCGCTCCGACGACGGCCTCCATGGCCGCGGCCTTCACGTCGTCCCACTGCTGTAGCTGCGAACCGCGCCGGCCGGGCGCGATCACCGTGTAATACGGCGCGGGCCCGTCGGGATAGGTGTGCGTGAACCGGCACGTGATCGTGCCGCCGCCGCACACCTCGCGCACCGCAGCGCCGACCCGGTCGACGACCGATGCGTGGAACGCAGGGAACGCGTCCCACGTGCACGCCGTCTCGAAGGTGTCGACGACGCAACCCAACCTCGTCAGCGCGTCGCGCCCGTACGGCGCGCGGATGAAGCTGTTCCGCCACGCGCCGGCCGCGCCCTCGGTCGACGACGACTTCACGCCGCCGGGCACCGTTCCGCCGTGGTCGGCTGCGAGCTCGACCGCCCGAGCGATCCACGCGTCGACCGGGTGGTCGGCGGACTCGAAGCCGAGCAACAGCACGCTCGAACCGTCGGTGACGCCGGCCGAGGTCGCTTCGCCCGCGTCGAGCACGCGGCAGTTCGTCGGGAACAACGCCGACTGCGACACCGCGCGGCACGCCTGTGCCGCAGCTTCGAACGTGGCGAACAACACGCTCGCGGACGCCTTGAAGCGAACGCGCTCCTGCACGCGCATCCACGCTTCGGTGACGATGCCGAGCGTCCCTTCCGAGCCCAGGAACATCCGGTCGGGCGACGGTCCCGCGCCCGACCCTGGCAGCCGCCTGCTCTCCACGACGCCAGCCGGCGTGACGACCCTCATGGCCTCCACGAGGTCGTCGATGTGCGTGTACACGGTGGCGTAGTGGCCACCCGAGCGCGTCGCGAGCCAGCCGCCCAGCGTCGAGAACTCGAACGACTGGGGGAAGTGGCGAAGCGTGTACCCGTGGGGCCGCAGTTGCTCCTCGAGCACCGGACCGAGCGCGCCGCCCTGGATGCGCGCCGCGCGGCTCACCGTGTCGATCTCGACGACTCGGTCGAGCTTGGTCATGTCGATGCACACCACGCCCGCGTACGCGTCCGACAGGCCGCGCGCCTCGACGCCGCCAACCACCGACGACCCGCCTCCGTAGGGGATGGCGACGACGTTCGACGCCGCGCACCAGTCGAGCAGGTCGACGACCGCCTGCTCGTCGCCGGGGAACGCGACGACGTCGGGCGGCTCGCGCACGTCGCCTTCGAGGGCACGCACGACGTCGCGGAACGCCTTGCCGTACGTGTGCGACGCGCGGGCGTACGCATCGGACGCGCAGAACGACGCGAGGCTCGCCGGCGGCGCGATGCGCGGCGGTCGAAGGCCGAGGTCGTCCGGCGACGGCGGGGTGACGGCCTTGCCGTCGAGCGACTCGAACCCGGGCCGCGTCGAGATCGCACCGGCGATCGCATGGAGCGCGGTGCCGTCGACGGCTTGGTCCTCCCAGCCCCATCCCCACCACGAGCGCTTCATCCGAGCGACCGTAGCGACCGCCGAGGGTCCGCGTCGCGGCCACCGCCCGACGCGAACCTAAAGCGATGCGCGCGCACGGATACATCTACAACCTGCTGCGCAAGATCGGCTTCAGCCACTTCGCCGCGGACACCACCGAGTTCCTCCTCGTGCGACCGCTGAAGATCCTGCTCATCGTCTTGGTGGCGATCGTCGCGTCCCGGATCGCGACGCGCACGGTGCGGCGTGCGGTCACCTCGCTCCAAGCGCGGTCGCCGCTCGGCTCGACCAGCGCGCGGTCGCAGTTGCGGACCGACACGCTCCGCGACGTGCTCGCGAGCCTCGTTCGCACGGTGATCTTCGCCCTCGCCGCGCTGGTCGTCCTCGACGAGCTCGGCATCAACCTCGCGCCGCTGCTGGCCGGCGCCGGCATCGCGGGCATCGCCGTCGGCTTCGGCGCGCAGGCGCTCGTGCGCGACGTCATCTCCGGCCTGTTCGTGTTGCTCGAAGACCAATACGGCGTCGGCGATGTGGTCACGCTCGGCGAGGCGAGCGGCACCGTCGAAGACGTCAGCCTGCGCGTCACACGACTGCGCGCCGTCGACGGCACCGTGTGGTTCGTGCCCAACGGTGAGGTGCGGCGGGTCGGAAACAGCTCGATGGAGTGGAGCCGCGCGCTGATCGACGTCGTGGTGGCGCACGGCTCCGACGTCGACCGCGTGCGCGACGAGCTGCTCGCGGAGTCACGGGCGTTCGCGGCCGAGACCGAATGGGCCGCCTCGATCCTCGAACCGCCAGAGGTGTGGGGCGTGCAGGCGATGGAGGAGAAGGGGCTGCGCATCCGGCTCCTCGTGAAGACCGCGCCGCGGCATCAGTACGCGGTGGCGCGCGAGCTGCGGCTCCGCATCGCGAAGCGGCTCACCGACGCAGGGTTCGCACGGGCCAACGAGGGCGTGTTGGTGACGGCCGGCGCGCTCGACCAAGGCACGCCGCCCCCGCCCCCTGCGGCATCCTGAGCGGGTGATCGACCAAGCGACGAAGCGGTGTATCGGGCAGATGGTCAAGGGCGTGCAGGTGGTGGGAGCACGCGATGGCGACGTCAGCCGTCTGTACACGTCGCACTGGGTGACGCAGGTCGCGTTCGAGGAGCCGATCGTGATGGCCTCGATGTCACCGAAGCACGACACGCATCCGCTCGTCGTCGCCACCGGACGGTTCTCGGTGTCGGTCCTCGCCGGCGACCAGATCGAGCAAGGGCAGTACTTCTCGTATCCCGGACGGCGGTTCCACTACGTCGCCGAGGAGTTCGTCGACGACTGGGACGGGCTGCCCGTCGTGCCGAACGCGTTGGCGTGGCTCCGCTGCGAGGTGTTCGAGCGCAAGCCCATGAAAGACCACGACCTGTTCTTCAGCCGGGTCGTCGAGGCAAGACCGGGCCGGCTGGGCGAGCCGCCGCTCGTGTACTCGGCACGCCACGGCTGGAGAATCGCGTCCGAACGCGCAAGGGAGCCGGGCACGTCGATACGTGACCGGCTCCTCGAGCGAGTCGGGGGCGACGCGAACGCCGCCCCCGGAGTTGAAGAAGAAGCGAACTAGTCGGTGAGCTTCTTCAGCGTGTCGCCGACCTTGTCGGTGACGTTCTTCGCGGTTTCCTTGACCTCGGCCTTGCCCTGGTCGATCTTGCCCTCGGTCTGAAGTTCACGGTCGTCGGTCAGGTCGCCGACGGCTTCCTTGGTACGGCCCTTGATGTCATCCATGCGTTCACCCATGTACAGATCCGTACCCGAGAGGGTGGTGTCGAAACGGTTCGGGTGTCGCGGACAGGAGGAGGCGCACGCCGAGGTTGTCGTCGGGTTCGATCTCGTGAACGGTGTCCGACCGTCCCGTTGCGGACGGCACGCCACCAGGGTCGACGGTCGTGAACGCGAGATGGTGCACGCGACCGGCGCGCCCTCCGAGCCACTCGTCGAGCGGCGCGCCCGCCAGCAGTCGTACGCAGCCGCCGCCGTCCCAGACGAGGTCGACGACCCGCACGCCGTCGGCGTCACCTTCGTCCGCGACCTTGCCCGCGAGGAGCCCTTCGAACAGGCGGCGCGCGTCGTCGATGTCCGCCACCGCGTGAGCGACATGCAGCAGCGCCGCGGCCTCGCCGACGCGCGGCGCGGGAAACCACGACGGGTCGTCCTCGTTGCCCCAGTCGCCGCCCTCGGCCGCTTGCGCGAGTTGCACGACGATTCCCGGCGCGTCCTTCGGATGGAGGAACGCCTCCTTCCACCACGGCGACGACAAGTCGACGCCCACGGGGCGGTACCCGGCGGCCTCCACGATCTCCAAGGCGCCGGCGAGATCCTTCACCTTGTACGTGAGGTGGTGCGGTCCCTGCCCGTTGCGGTCGAGGAACCTGCGGAGGAAGTCGTTCTGGTCGACGGCAAAGGGTTCGAGCACCTCCACCTTCATCCCGTTCGCGTACTCGACCTGCGATGACGTGAACCCCGCCGTCGACCCCCCGCCGATCCATGACGACGGGAGGTCGCGTGCGTAACGGGGCCACGCGTCGGCTTGGCGTTCGACGGCGACGGCGACGTGGTCGAGGACGATGTCGGGAACGGCGGAGATGACGGCCACGTCTGGAACTTAGGATCGCGTCGTGCTCCAAGCCCAAGCGGTCGACCACCTCGTACTGTTGGTGGACGACGTCGAACGGTCGGTCGCCTGGTACCGCGACCTGCTGGGCCTCGAGGTGGAGCGGCTCGAGGAGTGGAAGGCAGGCGAGGTCTT
>DASVEG010000265.1:0-3286 GCA_036380695.1 Acidimicrobiales bacterium | reverse complement strand
CCTAAAGAGGGGTCAGCCCATGTGCGCGTCTTTCGCGCCACCCCCTCCCGACCACAGCGCAACGCCTCACCAGCGACAACGCGACCCACCGCGACACGAACCCATCCACACAAAGTTGAGGAGGGGAACATATGTACGATTGATGCATGCTGGACGGCCTGGCAGAGGCGATCGAACAACTCGACGTGGCCGTCGACCGTGACGAGCTCGCCCGGGCCATCGCCCTGCGCGACCGACTCGATGCGAAGATCGCCGAAGCCGTCGCCGCGTACGACAGCGCCGCGTTGTGGGAGTGCGACGGCTCGACGTCGATGACCGCTTGGTTGCGGTCGGAAGCAGGGATGGCTGGGCGAGACGCGGCCCGCGCTGCACGGGTGGCGAAGCACGTCGCCCGACTACCGGAAACCGCCGCCGCGTGGCGCGATGGCCACCTGTCGAGCGGGCAGGTCGACACCATCGCCGGCCGCCTGAGCGACGCGACGATCAGCCGGTTCGCCGAACAGGAGGCCGAACTGCTGCCCGTGCTCGCGCCGCTCGGCGTAAACGACCTCGCGCGTGCGATGCGCCAGTGGCAAGCCCACGCGCTCGCCGAGGTCGAACCCGACCACGACGAAGGCGAGCCGAAGCGGGAACTGCACGTCTCCCCCGTCGGCGACCGGTGGCAGGTCGACGCGAACCTCGACGCAGAGGGTGGCCAGGTCGTCGCCACCGCAATCCGCCTCGCCACAACGCGCGATCTCCCCGACGAACCCATGCGCACGCCCGCCCAACGCAGAGGCGACGCGCTGGTCGCGGTGTGCAGGTACTTCCTCGACAACCAGCAGAGCCACCGCGGCGGGCGGCACCGCCCGCACCTCAACGTGGTCGTCGACCTCACGGCTCTCGAGCAGACGCGTGGCGGCACCGCGATCGACGGGCCGTCGCTCGACGGACCGACCGTGTCGCGACTGCTGTGCGACTCGGTCGTGCACCGTGTCCTCACCGAAGGCCGGAGCGCCGTCCTCGACTACGGCTCATCGACACGCACGATCCCGACGCCGCTGTGGAACGCCCTCGTGATCCGCGACGAGCACTGCCGGTTCCCGGGTTGCGACCGACCGTCGAAGTGGAGCGAGGGCCACCATGTGAAACACGTCGAACACGGCGGCCCGACGAACCTCGACAACCTCGTCCTCCTCTGCACGAGGCACCACCACCGGCTCCACGACAAGCGATGGCACGCGAAGTTGCTGCCCGACGCGACGTTCGAAGTCACCCTGCCGAACGGCACCACGCGCACGACCCGACCACCGGGGACGCTCGATACGTTGGAGTTCCGATGACTGACCCGATCGTTGGTGGCGCAATAGCTGCCGGGAAGGCCCTGGCAAAGGCAGACAAGGAAGTCGGCCTGCTCACGCGCGTGCTCGGGCCGCCCGCCGACGCGATCGGCGACGCACTCGCTCGCCATGTCGAGTTCCGTACACGCAACGTCGGTCGCATCCTCGACGCCGCGGAAGCCAAGCTTGGCGACCGGATCAACGAAGAAGGCGCCGTGCCACCCCGCGTTGCTGCACAGATCCTCGAGGAAGGCAGCTGGTGCGACGACGACGTCACCGTCGAGTACCTCGGCGGCGTGCTGGCTTCCGCCCGCACCGACGTCGGCCGCGACGACCGCGCCGCTCGATGGGCGAAGTTGATCGCGGCGTTGTCGGCCTACGAGATCGGCTGCACTACCTGCTGTACGCGGCGGCGCGGGCGCTCTACGGAGCGGCACCGCCGGGCGTCAGCTGGGGTAACGAGGCGACATACGGCGCGTTGGAGTTCGTGGTGCCCTGGGATCCGCTGGTGCGAGCAATGGACTTCGTACCACCCGAGAGAGCAACCGACTTGGTGGGCGAAGGCATGTTTGCGCTTGATCGCGAAGGGCTGGTCGCGCACTGGGTCATCACGCCTGCCGGCGACTTCGAGGACGACTACGGACGGCAGAGTCCCCCGGGCGGTGCATTGGTGTGCCAGCCGACGACCGTCGGCATACAACTCTTCATGTGGGCGCAGGGGGCGGGCGCGGCGTGGCGTCGGTACGGCGACCTCGACCTCGCGCTACCGCCGATCGATGTCGAGATTCCGAAGTCCGTTCGCATGGCGGATCTTCCTCCCGTGCCCAGCTAGGCAGTTACTCGTACCTCACTCCCAGCTCGTGGCGGCGCGCCCGCGACCGCAACGCACCTGAAGATCTGCACGGTCACGGCTCCCGGCGGTTGCGTGAACGCCGACGTCCACACCAGCGGCACGACGGTGACGGCCGGTGCGCAGGCCGGGGCGTCGATCGTCGGCAGTGTCTGCGTCGGCACGTTCACGATCGACCCGCTTGCGCCCGCACCGGTCGTGCGGCCTGACCCGATTCTCTGCTGACGAAAAGCGGGAGGTCCGTGCCCCGCCCACCCCGGTACCGTCGATGACGTGATGCATGCGGAGTTCCGCGATCCTCGGCTCGTCGAGGTGTACGACGCGGAGTGCCCGTGGTCGGGCGACGACGACTTCTTCCCTCGCGATCCTGGCGAGACGGCGGCGGTGCGCGTGCTCGACCTCGGCTGCGGGACGGGGCGGCTGGCGCTCGGCATGGCGGCGCGTGGCCATCGCGTGACCGGCGTCGACCCGGCGGCTGCGTCGTTGACCGCCGCTCGGGCAAAGCCGGGGGCCGACGCCGTGACCTGGATGGAAGGAACGTCGCGCGCGCTGCCGGACGCGGCGTTCGACGCGGCAGTGATGACGAGCCACGTCGCCCAGTTCTTCGTCACCGACGACGAATGGGAGGCCGTGCTCGCCGACCTCGCGCGCGCTCGTGCCGGGCGCCATGTTGTCGTTCGACAGTCGCGACCCTGATGCGCGCCACTGGGAACGGTGGAACCCGCCGGCCTCGGAGCGCGAGGTCTCGCTGCCGGACGGCCGCATCGTTCGCATCTGGACCGAAGTCACCGACGTCGCCGACGGCGCGGTGAGCGTCACGCACCACTACACGCTCCCCGACGGCACACAGCTCGACAGCGAAGCAACGCTGCGGTTCCGCACCGAGGAGGCAATGCGGGACACGCTCGCCAACGCCCGGGTTCGTCGTCGACCGGGTGTACGGCGGCTGGCACCGCGACCCCGTCGGGCGGGGCCAGGGCGAGCTGCTCGTCGTCGCCCGACGGGGCGTCAACGATTGAGCGCGGTCACCAACGTGAGCAGCTCGTACAGCATGCGCGCGGTCGCGCCCCAGATGGTCTCGCCGTCGAGCTCGAAGAAGTAGATCGACCGTTCCGTC
>DASVEG010000264.1:0-5741 GCA_036380695.1 Acidimicrobiales bacterium | reverse complement strand
CTCGTGCTGAGCGAGTTCGCAGGCGCTGCTGTCGAACTGGTCGACGCCATCCGGTGCAACCCCTACGACATCGACGGCACGGCGGGAGCGCTCGAGCAGGCCATCGAGCTGGACGACGATCTTCGACGGAAGCGGCTCGGCGCGATGGCGGAGGCCGTCGCAGTCCACGATGTGCACCGGTGGGCGGAACTCCAGTTGGGCCGCGCCTGACGTTGCAGCACGTCACTCCGCGAGTCGGTAGCCGACGTCGGCCACGGACACGATGTCGGCCTCGCCGCCGAAGTCGCCTTTGAGCTTGGCCCGCAGGCGCGCGACATGCCGGTCGATGAGTCCGAGGTGGTCGAGTCGCTGGCGTCCCCACACTCGCTCGAACAGCTCCTCGCGGCCGACCACGGTGCCGGCGCGTTCGGCCAACGCGGCAAGGATCCTTGCCTCGACAGCTGAGAGCTTGAGCCGTTCGCCGGCGCGGTCGACCTCGCCGCTCGGCAGGTGAACGATCAGGGCTCCCACCCGGACGGACGTAGCGGGTGCGAGGTCCCCGGACGTGCGGCGAATCACGGCGCGGAGACGCGCCGCGAGAACCTGACCATCGACGGGCTTGGTCACGTAGTCGTCGGCGCCGGCATCGAGGAACGAGACGATGTCGCTCGTGTCGGTCTGCGCCGTCACGGCAACGACCGGGGTGCGCCCGCGCCGGCGGATCTCGCGACACAGGTCGAGTCCACTCATGCCGGGCAGCCGCATGTCGACCAGGGCGACGTCAACGGCGTGGTTCGAGAGCTCGAACAGCGCCGCTTCGGCGTCTTTCGCCTCGATCACGACGTATCCCTCGTCTCGGAGGGAGAGGCCGAGCATGCTTCGCAGCCCTGGATCGTCGTCCACCAGCAGGACCGTGCTGGCGGGCTTCACGACGGTTCGTAGCGCCGCACGGTGGTTCGGGCGGCGATCGGGAGCAGGCGAAGCCCGGCGTGTTGCCCAGGACCGACACCCCGAAGATCCACGACCACCTCGACGCAAGCGCGACGCGCGCTCGCGACGAGCTCGGAGACGAGTCGCGCGGCGCGGTCGTCGAAGCGCCCGGTAGGCCTTACCACGATCGCGTCGCCTTCCCCGGTGACGTTCACGGACGGCGACGGCACGTCATGTTCCACGGGGGCCAGCGTGCCCGCTCAACGTCGCTCCTCGGCGTCTGCCATGTCACAGCTCCGTCACGACCGCGGCCCAGCTGCCGTCGCGCCTCAGTCGCCGGCGCCCGAAACCCTGGGCGGTGTCACAAGGCTGCCGCCGTGCCCGCCGGCCGACGGTAGGACGAGGCTGAAGCGGGCCCCGCCGCCCGGCTCGTTCGACACCGTGAGATCGCCGCCCTGCGCAAGCGCATGCTGGCGGGCGATGGCAAGCCCGAGCCCGGAGCCTCCCTTCGCACGCGAGTGGTCGGACTTGTAGAACCGGTCGAAGACCCGGGGAAGGTCGTCCTCGTCGATGCCGGGGCCGTCGTCGAACACGTCGATCACCGCGTTCGTTCCTACTCGCCGGGCTCGTACGGTGACCGGCCCGTCGCCATGCACGATGGCGTTGTCGATGAGGTTCCCGAGGATTCGCCGGAGACGGACCGGCTCGGCCGCGACGACCACGTCGTGGTGAGCGTCGACACTGACGTGCGCGTCGCGCCGCAGCTCGGCGCCGCGCAAGACGGCGTCGACCGCGTCGGCGACCCGCAGCGGCTCCACGTTGAGCGGCTCCGTCTCTGCGTCGAGCCGAGACAGCTCGAGCAGTTCCATAACGAGGTCGCGGAGACGGCGTACGTCCGCGATCAACACGTTCGCGGAACGGCGCGCCTCTTGCGGCAGGTCGTCGAGCATCTCGGCCAGCACCGATGCCGTCGCCGACATCCCCGTGAGCGGCGTGCGCAGCTCGTGCGCGACGTCGGCGGTGAATTGCCGCTGCCTGTGAGCCGCCTCTTCGAGCTTCGCGACGAGCGCCTGAACCTCGTCGGCCATGTGGTTGAACGACGACGCGAGCGCTCCGAACTCGTCGTCGGACGCAACGGGCAGCCGCGCCGAAAGGTCGCCTGCGGCGATCGCTTCGGCTGCCCCCGCGACGTCGCCGACAGGCCGAAGGGTCGTGCGGGCGACGATCTGGCCGATGGCCCCTGCGACAGCGACGGTGAGTGCCCACCCGGCGACGGATACGCGTGCCAGCTCGCTGAGGCTGTCTTGCACCTGGTCGACGGAGAAGAAGAAGTAGTACCTCGTCCCGGCGGGCCCCTGCGCGCCGATCACGAGCATGTCCCGACCGGCGACCGAGGTTCGCACCCCAGTCGATTCAGCGGGAGCGTCTTCGCCGCGCAGAGCTCGGGGGACGTCCGCGAGCGTGAGCGCGGGCGACGACGAGAACTCGCCGGTGCGGCCCGCCGCGACCATGTCTGCCTCCGTTCGCGGCTCGTAGGCGGCGCGCAGCCGTTCGAATCCTTCGGCGTCGAGCTCCCGCGGCGCCAAGGCGAGTGCCACGCGAGCCTCGTGCATCGTCGTGTTGCGTACGTTGCGCCACCGGTACTCGCGAGCGAGGAGGAATGTCACCGACGCGACGACCCCCGCACTCACTGCGGCGACGAGGACGAACGCGCCCGTCAGCCGGCGGCGAAACCTGTGAGGCGCTGGTGCTGTCTGGTCAGCCACGCTCGAAGCGGTAGCCCACGCCTCGGACCGTGGAGATGTACGGCGGCGGCCCGGCCGGGTCGCCCAGCTTGTCGCGCAGGCGCTTGACCGCCATGTCGACCAAGCGGGAGTCGCCCAGGTAGTCGTAGCCCCACACCCGCTCGAGCAGGATCTCCCTCGTCAGCACGTTCCCGGCGTTGCGCACGAGCTCGGCAAGCAGGCGGAACTCGATCGTGGTGAGGGCCAGTTCTTCGTCGTTCCGGAACGCTCGGAAGGCGTGCTCGTCGACGACGAGGTCCCGCGAGGTTCCTGCTGCCTCATGAGGCGCGCCGTCGCCCGACGTGCGGCGGAGCACGGCCCGGATACGCGCCGCGAGCTCGGCTGGCTCGAACGGCTTGGTCAGGTAGTCGTCGGCTCCGAGTTCGAGCCCAGCGACGACGTCTGCTACCTCGTCACGAGCGGTCAACATCACGATCGGGATCCCGGATGTCTTGCGGATCTCGCGGCACACGTCGAACCCGCTCAGCGATGGGAGCATCAGGTCGAGGACGACCACGTCGAACGGTGGCCGGTGCGCCACGGTGTCGAGAGCGTCAGCGCCGTCAGCAACACCGTGGACCGCAAAGCCAGCACGCTCCAACACGATCGTCGCCGCCTCGCGCACGGACGGGTCGTCTTCGACGAGAAGGACGCGCTGGGGCACGGCGAACAGCCTGTCACGCTCTGCGCTTTGGCGATCGCGACAACAACGTCGGCGCCGGGTACCACCGGGGACGATGGTGACGGAGACAAGAAACGAGAGAACCGATCCGCTCCACGCCGCACTCGAGACAGCCGAGGACCTCTCTGTCCGCGGCTGTCTCGACCGACCGGAGGCTGAGCGCGCACGGCTGGCATCGCGGCTCTACGAGCGCGTCCATCCTGCGATGGCGGTTCTCGGCCTTCTGTTTCTGGCCGTCGTCCTCGCCCAACGCGCCGCGACACCGGGGAGCTCGCTTGGGGGGTTCCTCGCAGCCGTTGCGTGGACCCTGTGGTTCGCGTTCGTTGGCGAGTACGCGCTTCGGCTCGTCATAGCGCCGGACCGCAGCGCGTTCTTTCGCCGGACCTGGTGGCAGCTGCTCTTCCTCGCAGTGCCGTTTCTCAGCATGGTGCGCGGCCTGCTGTTTCTTCGGCTCGCACGGCCAACCCGGGTGGTCTTGGCCGCGTTCCGCGGCTCACGGTCCGCTCGAGCGACGCTCACGGGCAGGCTCGGCTGGGTCGCGGTCCTCACGGCGATCGTCGCGTTCTCTTCTGCGGACCTCCTCTACGGTGCCGGCGCCGTCAAGCCCTACGGCGCCGCGCTGGTCGCCGCTTCACGAGCAACGATCAACGGTCAGCCCCTTCCGTCGGAGCATGTGTTGGCCGAGATACTCGGCCTCGTACTCGCCGTGTACGCGGTGGGCTTCTTCGCGACGCTCGCCGGCAGCATCGGAGCCTTCCTTCTCGAGCATCGTGCCGAGAGCGCCGCGTTGCCGTCACACGACGCGCGCAGGGCAACAGCTCGGTAACGGCGTGCCGGATCCGGTTTGCCGCCTGCTGCAGCGGGCACGACGCGGGGTGGAGCCGACCAACGGACGGATGCCCCATGGAGACGTACACGCTGCCCGACCTCGCCTACGACTACGGCGCCCTGGAACCGCACATCGGCGGCCGGATCATGGAGCTCCACCACGACAAGCACCACGCCGCGTACGTCAAGGGCGCGAACACGACGCTCGAGCGTCTGCACGACGCGCGCGGCCGCGGAGAGTTCGAGACGATCTCGATGCTGGAGAAGAACCTCGCGTTCCACGTCTCCGGCCACGTGTTGCACTCGGTGTTCTGGACGAACCTCACACCGGATGGCAACGGAGGGCCGAGCGGGCAGCTTGCCGCCACGATCGACGAGACGTTCGGGGCATTCGAGTCGTTCAGATCGCAGATGGTCCAGGCGGCAACCACCGTGCAGGGCTCGGGATGGGCGCTGGCATCGTGGGAGCCGTTCGCTCGGCGGCTCGTGGTGCAGCAGGTGTACGACCACCAGGGCAACCACGGCCAGGGAACGATCCCCCTGCTTGCCATCGACGCGTGGGAGCACGCCTACTACCTGCAGTACGAGAACAGGAAGGCCGACTTCTTGAACGCCATCTGGCAGGTCGTCAACTGGTCCGACGTCGAAGCTCGATACGAGGCCGCACGGCGAGCAGACCTGGTTCCCGCACCGTGGAGGGCCGGCGACGGCCGTCCACGAGACCCCGCGGGCGCGAGTGCTGATGGCGGGCGTCCGCCGGCACGCTGCTTCACTCGCACGTGAGGCACGGACAGACCGTGTTACCGGGCTGGCGGCGGAGATCGCCTACTTCGGCATGCTCAGCCTCTTTCCGGCCGCCATCGCTCTCGCGGCGGGCGTCACCCTGCTCGCCGACCTGCGAGGCGCGGCCGGGGGAGGCGATGTCGAGAGCGCCATCATCGCCTGGATCGAGCGGTTCGCGACCGAGGAAGCGTCGGGGTTCATCGACTCCGTTCGCGCCTTGTTCAACCGGTCGAACAGCGACTTGCTCACCGTCGCGCTCGCGGTCTCGTTGTGGAGCGGATCTCGCGGGATCGACGCGGTAGTTCGCTCCGTCGTGGTCATCGCCGGCGATATCGAACGGCGCCCTTGGTGGAAGCGCCGCCTGCTGTCCCTCGGGTTGCTCCTGGGCACCGTCGTCGCCGGATCGATGGCAGTGACGATGCTCGTCGTCGGACCTCTCCTTGGCGGCGGGCACGCGCTCGCTGAGCATCTCGGCCTCGAGGATGCGTTCGCAACGGCTTGGGGGTGGCTGCGGCTCCCGCTTGCGGTCGGTGCACTGGTGGGCTGGGCCGTCGTGCTGTTGCATGTGTCGCGACCCAATGCGGGGAGCTGGCGAAGCGACCTCACAGGCGCGATCGCGACGGCCTTCCTGTGGTTGGCGGCGACGCTCGGGCTCCGGTTCTACGTCTCCGTCGTCGGCGCATCGAACGCGGCGGCCGGCGCACTGGGTGGAGCGGTCGTCGCGCTGCTCTGGCTGTACCTCCTCGCGCTCGCCC
>DASVEG010000263.1:0-7902 GCA_036380695.1 Acidimicrobiales bacterium | reverse complement strand
GCCTGGTCAGCGGTGAGGACGACGCAGACGTTCGAGCTCGCCGTTGGCTGCGGCGGCGACTCGCCCTCAGCAACCGCATGTCGATGGTTGGGCACGTGCTCGCCGTTCCGGCCGTACCGCCGCTCGTGATGTTCGCGCTCTGGGTCGACTGGGGCGACGGCGTCGACCTGCTCAGCGCTCGCTGGCAGCACCGCGTCTTCGTCGTCGGGTGTGTCGTGTCGGTCGCCTTCGCGATCTTCTGGCTCGTCACTCGCCTGCGCGGGCTGCTGGACGACCCAATCCTCGTCGACGGCGCGATCGCCAAGCTCGGCGCGTTCGAGGGTGAGGACATGGGCGAAGCCGCGCTCGGAGCGTCTGGCGTCTTCGGCACGAACCTGCACGTCGACGTCCGTCGCGCGTGGCGCGTCGCACCCGACGGCCTGGTCGCGCTCCCGTGGTCGGGATCGCACCTGTTCGAGCGCACGCGGTCGGCGGCGCGCATGCTCGTCCCAGGCGAGGACGCGTTCCTCGTGTGCACCAGCGACCACCGCGCCGTCGGCCGGCTCGGTGAGCTCGCGAGGCGAGCGCCGGCTCGAACCGACGTGTGAGGGCTGCGCCGCGGGAGGCGGTCAGAGCAACAGGCCGCCGACCATCGAGAGGACGTTGGCGGCGATGACCACGGTGAGCACCTGTTCGAACTTGCGTCGCCCCTGCACGATCAACGTCGCGAGCACGAGCTCGATCGCCCAGGCGATGGGCTCGCCGAAGACGGGCGCGAGGGGCAGCACGATGAAGATCAACGGGTGCGTGAGCAGGTTGCCGATCACGCCCGCGGCGACGCCGCGCACGCCGAGACCGAGGCCGTACACCGGAACCTCGACGGCCAGTGTCAGCAGGAGCGCGGCGAGGTAGCCCTCGGGGAGGTCCACCGACCGAGTATTGCGTCGGCACACGGTTTTGTAGGGTCTGCCCGTGTCCAGAGCCTCAGCCGTGATGCTGCTCGCTGACGGTGCCCCGACTGGGGCCGGCCTTGCGATCGTCGGCGTGATCCTGCTCACCTTGTTCGCGATCTTCCTGCTGATCGTGTTCTTCGTCGTCCGTGGCGTGATCCGGCTCGCTCGGCGGAACAGGCGGAAGGACGACGTCTCGAGCGTGCCGACCGGTCCTCCGCCGCAAGCACCCTGACCGCGCCGAACGCGAGGCGAATCGCCCGCGGCGGCCGGGGTGGTGCCATCCTGGCGTGAGCGGTCGGCGGTCGCGGGAGGGGTCTTGGAACGGCAGGTTCCCAGAGTGTGGTTGGAGCTGCGGTTCACGCCGCGGGCCAACGGCTTGGTGGCCACCGGCGTCTCCGACTCCGAAGGCGCGTTGCCGCGCATGCCCGACCGCGCGCCGGCGTGGCAGTACGTCGACGAGTACGACAACCCCGACCTACCGCCGGTCGTCGTCCCTGTGCCCGTCCTCGAGCGGCTCGCGCGACTCGTCGAGCAGCTCCCGACCTACCGGCACGGCGACGACCAGTCGGTGCTCACATCCGTCCCGCTCGTTCTCGCCGTGCCCGCGGCGCACACCATGGCGCGGTGGGACTCGCTGGTCCGTGCCGCGGCGAGAGACCACGCCGGCATCGATCCCGAGCGCGTCACCGCCGTCGTGCGCCGCGCCCGCATGCCCGGTGCAGACCCTTTCGAGCTGCCCCTGAACGTCGTGACGGTCGGTGACGTCGACCGGCAGATCGTGCCGATCATCGAAGACCGCCACGCGTGGCTCGGCGGGCCAGCCGACCTGCAGGCGAGCGTGGCCGCGTTCGAATCGGTCACGGACGCCGCCGAGGTCGCGGCGCTGCGGACGGACATCGTCGTGCTCGACGGCTCGGACGCAGCCGCTCTCGACCGCAGGCGTGGCCAGTCGATCGCGGCGCGCCTCGCCGTCGTGTTGGGCGACGAGGGCCCGACGCGCGTGCCCGTCGCGCTGCTCCGCGGCGCCCGATCCGTGATTCGTGTCGAGGGCCCGAGAGACGACCGCCAGACCGAGGCCGTTGGGCGGCTGTTCGAAGCATTGAGTCACGACTCGCCGATCCACGAGGCCGTGATGGAGATGCGGCGCGCCGCCGGCCTCGACGTGCGCCTGCACGGGACCGCGGCATCCATGCACGACCTGCGGTTGTCCGACGCGGTCTCGGCGTTGGCACGCGACGCGTTCGACCTCGCGGCGCGGTCGGGCGAGGTCGTCGTGAACATCGACGAGCTCCAGTACAACTTCGACCGGGAGAGCCACGGGTTGCGACCGGTCGCCGAAGGACGCAACGTGATCCTCCGGGCGCGCGACGCGCTCCGGCGCGTGGTGTCCGGCGGCGGGCCAGGCAAGATGGCGCCGCGCGACGACTTCGGGGGCGATCCCATGGCGCCGCGCGACGAACCGGACGGACCGGACGACGCCACCGACGCGGCACCCCGCGTCGTCAACGTCGGCCTGCGCAGGCTCGGCGTGTGGGCGCCCGCGTCCGGCCAGCTCTACCTCGACGCGCACACGTCGCTCGCTGTCGGTGGCACCTATCTCCTCGACGTGCAGATCGGCGCGCGATGGCCGTCATCGCTCGTCCAGGGCGAGCAGGTGTCGATCGACGACGAGCTCCCGGACGACCCGGACGGCCACGACCTCGAGGTCGCGGTCTTCCCTGCTGGCCTCGGTGTCGACGGCGCCAAGGTGCAGCCGCTCTTCTTGCCCGAGCGCGGCGCGTCGGACCTGATCACCTTCCGGGTCCGCGCTCCCCGGCGAGCAACTCGCGCGGCCGACTTGCGCATCGGCATCTACCACCGCGACAACCTCGTGCAGACCTATCTCGTCACCGCGACCGTCGCACCCGAGGAGGGATATGGCGACGACGTCAGGCTGCGTGTCGAGCTCGACCACTCGACGACGGCGCAGTGGGGGAACGTCGCGTCGCTAGCGCCTCGCCTCGCGTCGATCACCGTGAACGAGACGGCGGCCGGTCGGCACCGGATCTACGTGAAGGAAGGCAACAAGGCGACGTCGCTCCCGTTCGCCACCGACACGGCGGCCAGCGTCACGAAGACCGTCCGCGAAGCGCTCGTCGCCGCGGTGAAACGGCAGGCGTCGCCCGACGACACCCTGTGGGCGCTCGCCCGCGCGGGCAACGACGTGTTCGAGGGCGTCTTCAATCGGGTCACGTCGTTGCAGGACACGATGCGCGCGGTGATCCGCTCGGAGGACGAGATCGTGCAGGTGGTCCGCATCGACCTGCACACCTCGTTGCCATGGCCGACCGTCTACGACTGGGGCATCCCCGAGCTCGCGGTCGGCGCCGCGAGGCCGACGGCGTGCTTCGGCACCAACGCCGCAGGCGAGCCGTGCGGCCACACGCGCGGCGCGCCAACGGTCTGCGCTCTTGGGTTCTGGGGCGTGCGCCATCGCGTCGAGGAGCTGCTCGCCGAGGCGCGATCCCTCGACGCCATCGACCACGTGCCCCGCCGGCCGCCGGTCGTGTCGTTCGCGCTCGGTGTGCCGGACGCTCCGGTCGTCGCGCTGCCCGCCGCGTTGCAAGCGGTGGTCGGGGCCGGCGCCGTGTCCACCCTGACGGCAGGCGACGATCTGCTCGACTCCTTGTTCGACGAGGCACAGCGTCCGAGCGTGCTCGTGGTCATCGGCCACCACGAGACGAAGCAGATCCAGGGCGAGCCCGACGAGTCGCGCATCGTCACCGGCACGAGCGATCGGTGGCTGATGGCGTCGAGGATCACGCGGCGCGCCGTCGACGACGGCAACTGGACGCCGCCGAACTCGGTCGTGCTGTTGCTGTCGTGCGGATCGGTGGCCGTCGAGCCCGTCGAGCTGACGAGCTTCCTCGCGGCGCTGCACGGCGCCGGTGCGGTGGGCGTGGTTGGAACCGAGTGCAACATCTACGCGAGCGACGCGGCGTCGTTCGCAACCGAGCTCATCGGCGCTCTGGCCGCGAACGACTCGTTCGCGGTCGCGGTCCGCAAGGCGCGCCGCTCCATGGTGATGAAGGGGGACCCCGTTGGCTTCGCGTTCTCGGCATTCGGTCCGGCGGACACCGCGCTCGTGGATGCGTAAGCGCGCCGCGAGGGGCGTGGTCGCGGCAGTGGCCGCGCTTGCGTACGTGGGCTTGGCCGCGGCGCCGGGCGCCGCGGTCGAGCTCGTCGTGATCGCGGGGGGAGAGACCACCGCGACGCTGCCACACGAGATCAGTGCGACGGCGACGTTCCCGTTCGAGCCCGCGACGGGCGTAGACGTGGCGACGCTGCAGGCGACGATCGTGCGCCTGCGACGAGGCTCGACCGAGATCGCGCCGGGCACCGAGCTGGAGGTGAGGGTCAGGCGCGAGATCCCCGCCATCGTGTTCGACGTCAAGGGTCTCTCGCGCGCGGCGACGTACGGCGTGCTCGTGCAAGTGGGGACGACCGTCGACGCCCGCCGCCAGCACGTCACCTTCACGCTCACGCGCGCGGCCGCCGACGTGCAGGCGCCCACGAAGCTCGTCGCCGACCGCGTCGTCGGCCTCTTCCCCGAGGAGAAGAAGCCCGGGCTGCGGTTGCGCACCGGGCGAGACGCGAGCGTTTCGGTCATCGACGTGAGCCAGGTCGAGGACGAAACCGGTGCGCTCGGGCTGACGCCGCCCGCGCTGCCGATCGAGCCGGATACGACGGCCGTCGTCGGCTACGACTTCGACGACGACTTCCCGCTCGGCAAGGTCACCAGGACCGTGGAGATCCGGTCGCCGCAGCTCGCGGAGCCCCTGCGCGTGCCCATCGAGATCACGACCCGGCGGACGCGGATCTTCATCCCGGTGCTCATCCTTCTCGGCGGCATCGCCGGGCTGGTCAGCAGGAGGGTGATCCCGCATGTGCAGCGACACGTCGTCACGCGGCGGAACGCGATCGCGCTCGAGCTGCAACTCAAGGGCCTTCAGCAAGGCCACGGGGACGCAACGTTCAAGAACGAGATCCAAGCCGCGCTCGACCAGTTGAAGTTCAACTCCTTCCAGGACGCGGGGCAGAAGGAAGCGACGGTCGCGCAGGCCCGGGCGACGGCGAAAGCGGCGTTGATCGCGCTGGAGGCGCGTCTCGTCGACGAGCGCGACCGCCGCCTCGCGCTCGCGCCGGTCGTGCTTGCGACGAGGAAGCTGCCGGCCAGCGTCGCCGCCAAGGTCGACGCCGCGCGCGTCAGTTACCGCGCCGCGGAAGCCAAGCTGGCCGACGCCGACGCTGAGGCCGCCCGAGCGGACCTCGACGCGGCGGAGGCAGCGCTCGCCGAGGCGGAGACGCTCGCGAGCGAGTCCCTCGCGCTCTATCGGGGCGCGCTGACGCAGATCGCCGACGGCACCGTCGGCGTCACGACCGGAAACCTCGCCGCCGTCCGCACCGCCGCCGCCGCTGCTGCGGCTGCGGCCGCGGCTCCCGCGGATGGCGCGGGTGACCAAGGCGTCGCCGCCGCGGCCCAGGCTCTGGATCAGCTCAAGGCGGTTGGCAGCCTGTTCAACGTCGTGCGGGCCTGGACGCGCGAGCTGGCGGAGGACGTGGACGACGTCGCGGCCGTCGCGGCCGCAGGTGCGCAGGCGGGCCTCCGTGAGCGGGCGAACCAGTTGCGCCTCGTCGCCGCGCTCGACCCGTCCGGCGCCCCGGAGCTGGCCCAAGACGTGGCCCAGGTGCGCGCCGCCGTCAAGGCCGCCCTCCCCGCCGACACGCACCCGCTCATCGACGCGGGCGATTTTCAGGGTGCGATCGCGCGGGCGACCGCACCCCGGGACGACCGGGGAACGCTCCTCGGCGACGGCGACACCCCCGCGCCTGCCGCGAGGCCCGTAGGCGAGGGCTCGGCCGCGACCATTGCCGCCGCGACGCAGCCGGGCGACACGATCGTCCTGCCGGTGGTGGTGCCGTCGGTGCTCACGCAGCTCGGCACCGTGCCCGCGTACGCCGCGCTCGCGGTGATGAGCTGGGGCGCCGCGCTCTTCCAGCTCCTGCTGTCGCTCGCCATCGCGCTGCTGGTCGGGTACCCCTTGTTCGCCGACGAGTGGACGGGCACGCTGGCCGACTTCGCGAAGGTCGCCGGCTGGGCGTTCGCGGCCGACCTCGGCGTCGAGGGCGTCCGCCGCATGGCCAGTTCGCTGACCGCCACCGACCCGGCACCTGCACCGGCCGCGGCGCCGGCAGCGGCACCGGCGGCACCGGCGGCAGGGGGCGCAGCCGGCGCGTAGGCGACCGCCCCCGCCCACCGAGGTCGTGGTCGCGAACTCGCCGCGTCCTTGCGAGGAACATGGAGGGATGGATGCGCGCACCGACGCCGAGGCCATCGCGCGCTCCCTCGAGTCGCCGGCGTGCTTCGGTGACGTGTTCGACCGCCACGCCACGACGTTGTTCCGTTACTTCGTCCGACGGGTCGGCGCGGACGACGCCGACACGCTGCTGGGCGAGCTCTTCCGCATCGCCTTCGAGAAGCGATCGACGTTCGACACGTCGCGCACGGACGCCCGGCCGTGGTTGTACGGCATCGCGAGCAACCTGCTCGCCCGCCATCGCCAACGCGAGGCACGCAGGCTCGACGCGACCGCGCGCCTGGTGAACGCGTCGCCGGTCGTCGCCGACGGGTTCCCCGACGTCGACGCGCGTCTCGACGCGAACCGCCTGTGGGCGAACGTCGCCGCGGCCATCGCCACGTTGCCGCAGGCCGAGCGCGACACGCTCCTGCTCTTCGCGTGGGAGTCGATGCCTTACGAGGAGATCGCCGCCGCCCTCGACGTGCCTATCGGCACCGTGAGGTCGAGGTTGAACCGGGCCAGAGGACGGATCCGCGAACTCGTCGGCGAGAACAGAGAACAGCAGGCGACGGCGACGCTGCGTCCCGATCGGGTCTACCCGGTCGACGCGGGCGACCCCGGCCTGTTCACGCGCGAGAAGGAGAAGCTGATGTCGACGATCGACACGATGACGCCGCAGGAGCAAGCGTGGAGCCGCACGCCGGCGATGTACCCGCGCCTTGCCTACACCGACGAGGCGGCGGCGCTCGAGTACCTCACCCGGGTCTTCCAGTTCACGGAACGGCGCGAAGCGCGGATGGGCAGCAGTGACGAGGACGAGGGCATGCTGGCCTGGCTGGAGTTCGGCGACGGCGTCGTCATGATCGGCCGGGCGACCGCCGGGGCAAGGGACGTCCACCACCTGTTCACCCCGCGCGAGGCCGGCCACGCCACCGTGGTCATCAACGTCGCCGTCGACGGCATCGACGCGCACTACGAGCATGCGCGCGCCGAGGGCGCCACGATCACGATGCCGATCGAGGACGCGTTCTACGGGTACCGGCGCTACGAGGCCGAAGACCTCGATGGGCACCACTGGCACTTCAACGAGCCGCTCGCGGCGATCCGCGCCAGGGAGGCGGCGACGGGGTGACGGCTACGCCTTCCGGGGGGCGAGGCCAAGCTTCGTCCGGAGGAACCGGCCCGTGTGCGACGCCGCCGTCGCCGCGACGTCTTCCGGGGTGCCGGCGGCGACGAGCGCGCCGCCGTCGTGGCCGCCTTCCGGGCCGAGGTCGATCACCCAGTCGGCGCACTTGATCACGTCGAGGTGGTGCTCGATCACGAGAGCGGTGTTGCCCGCGTCGACGAGCCGCGTCAGGCACGCGAGGAGCCGGTCGACGTCCGCGTGGTGGAGGCCGGTCGTCGGCTCGTCGAGCAGGTAGACCACGCCGCCGCCCCGCGACAGCCGGGTCAGCTCGGTCGCCAGCTTGATGCGCTGGGCTTCCCCGCCCGAGAGGGTCGTGGACGACTGCCCGAGCGTCAGGTACCCGAGGCCGAGCTCGTCGAGCACCTGCACGCGCCGCGCGATGCGCGGGACGTCCGCGAAGAACGCGGTCGCATCCTCGACCGTCATCGCCAGCACGTCGGCGATG
>DASVEG010000262.1:0-20077 GCA_036380695.1 Acidimicrobiales bacterium | reverse complement strand
ACCCGAGCGGTCATGGACAGATCTTGACGCCTCGGCTACGCGTTCCTCGACCGCGGGCGCCGCGCGCCAGACCGACGGGCGTGGTCTCCCGTGCGAGGAGCGGCGCGGTCGGCTAGAGAGGGCGGCAGCGAGGAGGTCGCCGTGAACGTCACCGAATGCCTCATCAACTACGGCAAGGCATGGTTCGAGCCCGACCACGAGCGGCGCGTCGATGTGCTGCGCACGTGCTGCACCGAAGACATCCTGTTCGTCGACTCGAACGGCCGCGCCGAGGGCCTCGACGCCGTCTCGAAGTGGCTTGGCAACTACATCGACTCGATGGGCCCAGGCGCGGAACGCACCGCGGAGAGCGAAGCGCGTGAGCGGGGCCGCACCGGCGACGGTGTGAGCGTCGACGTCGTGACGCCGATCGAAGAGCTCGACGGCTTCTTCCGCTACAGCTTCGTCTGGACGATGCCGGACGGGTCGACGTCCGGAGGCACCGACTTCTGCCAGGTTGCGGACGACGGGCGGATGAAGGTCATCACCGTGTGGCCCGCGAACGAGGCGTTTCCGCTCCCCGACGCCGCCCGCTGACGTCCGGTACCCCCCCAACCCGGAACGCCTGGAGGCGACTTCATGACCAACCCAGCCAAGAAGGCCGCGGCGAAGAAGGCATCAACCAAGAAGGCCGCGGGAGCGAAGAAGGCGGCGGGAGCGAAGAGAGCCCCGGCCACGAAAGCCGCGGCCGCGACGCGCGGTAGGGCGGATACGGCGCCGAGCTCGAGATTCTTCGCGCGCGCCGTCGATCGGGCCAGGCGCATTGCCGAGGATCCAGCCAAGCTCCGCGAGATTGCCGAGAAGGCAGGGCGCTCCTCCGCCTTGCGGTCGGGGCCGTTCGCTGCAGTGCTCGACGACTTCCGAGCGCTCATTCGGCTCGTCGTGGCGTACGCGCGAGGTCACTACCGGCAGATCCCGCTCGACAGGTTGGTCGTCGTGGTCGGTGGGCTCATCTACGTCGTCTCCCCGCTCGACCTGATCCCGGATGCCATTCTCGGCGCCGGGTTGATCGACGACGCAGCAGTGATCGCCCATGTCATCAAGGCGGTCAGCGATGAGCTCGACGCCTTCCGCGAGTGGGAGGCGGGACTGACTGACTGAGCGGCGCGAGGCTGGCCGATGACGAGCGACGGGCTGCCGATAACGGACGAGGAGCTCGAGCGCCTCGTTGCCGAGTGCCGACGGCTGGCCCCGGCAGTCGGTGGCTACACCGAGGACGACTTCGGTCCGTACGACGACTACATCACCAACGTCCTGTTGACGGTGTTGGACCTCCAGATGCACAACGTGGCGGTCAACAACTCGATCAAGCACTACTGGGACCATAGGTGGGACGAGATCCGAGATCTCGCGGCGCTCCGGACCGCGCTCGATCGGTTCCCGGGCACACCGGAGGGCAACCGCGCAGCCGCGCAATACCTCTGGGGGAACAACCACTGGACCCGGATCGGGTGGCTGCGCGGGTTCGTCGGCTTCCTGGAACAAGAGTCGTTGACGACCCAGGAGCGCCTCAGGGCATGGGCGAACGCGTGCGACTACGAACGCGACTTCCACGGCCGAGTGAAGTACCTCGGCATCGCCGCCTGTCAGTGGCTACGCATGCGGCTCGGCGTCGACACCGTCAAGCCCGACATCCACACGCACAACTTCGTCAAGCACGCGATCGGGCGACCGCTCAACGATGCCGGGGTGGTGAAGGTGATCGAGGCCGCGGCGCGCGAGTTGAACGTTCGGGCGCGGCGTCTCGACGGTGCGATCTGGGAGCACCAGCGGGGTGCGCCGGGAACGATCTGAGCCAGGGTGGTCCCGTCGACGGAGCGCCGGAGCGCCGAGAGCGGCGCGAGCATGGCCGGATGGCGCAAGGCGAACTGTGGCAGCGGATGAACGCTCGACCGCGGCGATCGGCAGCCGCGCTGCGAGGCGTCGACATCCCGAAACGACCGGGCGTCTACGCCTGGTACCGCGATGGGCAACCGGTCTATTCGGGTCGCGCGCTGGGCGGCGATGGTCTCCACGGTCGCGTGTGGAAGACCCATTTGAAGACAGGCCTCGACCTGTCCCGTTCCTCGTTTCGCAGGAACGTCTGTGAACACCTCGGCATCGCGCCGACCAGCACGACCACCGTCCGCCCGACGGTCATGACGAAGGCCGACGTCGCACCCGTGAATCGATGGATTCGAGAGTGCGAAGTGGCGTGGATCGAATGCGACACCGGGGCGGACGCCGACGCGCTCGAGCGAGCGCTGCATGCCGAGTGGCTGCCGCCCCTCTGCCGTAGGTAGCCCGTCAGATGCCGAGGGCTCGCTGCCACGACGGGAGCCGGCTCTCGACATGGTCGGCGCTCGACAGCCAGTAGGCGTCGATGCCTTGGGCCACGAACCCGATGAACGCTTCGTCACCCAGTGCGGCGTGGGCACGGGTCGCCTCGCCGACGGTACGGCACCGCGCGGGCACCAACTCGAGGGCGGCGCGCATCTCGTCGTCCCGGAGACCGTACGCATCGGCGAAGACCCGGATCCGCCTCACGGTCTCCCGATCGGACAGCCCATCCGGCCAGAACGGCACGAACGTGTGGAGGGCGTACGCGACCTCCCACTCGATCCGACCGACCCACACGTCGTCCCAGTCGATGAGGGTGAGATGGTCGGTGCCGACGATCACGTTCCATGGAGCCAGGTCGCCATGCAGCACCGAAGCACCGCCGGCCGGATCGAGGCTTCCGGCCCACCGCGGCTGTCCGGGGGGAGGAGTGAAATCGGCGGCTGCTGCATGGAACGCACGGACCACCGCCGCGACCTCGGCCAGCAGGTCGTCTGCAGCCGCATCTGGGTGCTCGGTCATCAACACGCCGGGATGGAAGGTCAGGACTTCCCGCCGGGCGCCATCGATCCCGACGAACCGCGGCGCACCGTCGAACTCCCGTTCTTCGAGGTGTCGAAGCAGCGCGTGCACGATCGGCGACCACGCACCGACAGGCCGGCAAACGGTGTCGCCGACGCGAACCACCTGGCCGGCCTTCAGGCCGCCAAGAGGCACTGCGCGTTCGGGCTCGGTCATCGCCGCATCTTGTCGCTGACGCCGGCAGCGCCCGCGCTCACGTGTGTTCTTCGCGTCGACGCGGCGACTCGTCGTCGGGGACGGTGATGTGAAGGTCGTCCTCGCCGTCCGGGTTCGACTGCAGAAGTGGAGGATCGTCCACTTCTCCGGGCGGGTCGCCATGCCGCCGGCGCCGCGCACGAGCCCAAAGTGGAGGCACGAGGGAGGAGTGCGGCAACGACCTTCGCTCCCGAGACGATGGGGAGAGACGGGCAACCGAAGACGCTTGCGGGCCGGCACGCCCACATACGCTCTTGACGTGTCGCGCATGTGGCAACTGAGCGCGTTTCGCTTCGACGATGGAATCGACGCCACCGACGTGTACCTCTTCGACGAAGAGAAGGGCGAGCTCGAATTCATGCGCCTCGACGACGCCCTCGCAGCCGCCAGCGCTCAGGGCAAGAGCCTTGTTGAGGAGTGGCCGTCGAGGAGTGGCGACGACGTTTCGTTCTGCATCCTCGCGAAGGTCGGCCTGCCTCCTCGTTGGGAAGTCGTTCCGCGAGACGATCAGCTCGACCTCGACGCCCGGCTCTGGTTCGACGCGCCGTGCGGCGGACGGGACTTCCTCCTCGCCGGCCAGGGCCACACGTTTCCTGGTCGGATGTCCGCGTGGTGTCCGGACGACGCCGTCTCGTACAGCGTCTCGTTCGGCGAGATGGGCTTGATGTCGGACGAGACGCGCTACTTCGTTCTCGGCTTCCTCTCGGGCAACGAGCCGGGCCCGCCCGAGGACGACGACGGCAACATCGGCCCGGCCGATCTTGGAGCATGGCGATCAGCGACCGCCCGATTCAGGCGCACCGGAACCTGGCGCGGCAGATGGAGAACCTGCGCGATCTGTGGCTGCGTGCTGCTGCCGGACAGCAGTGCCGACCGGTGCCACGAACACCGAGAGGACCGGCGCTGAACGAACTGGTCGCGCCCCGCTCGCTTGAGCCGTACCGGTTGGCGCGGTCGCGGTGACGAAGAAGCGGCCGAGCCGGCGCGGTCGACTGTCGTGGGATGGTCGAGATAGCGCCGAACTTCCACGACGACCCCGGCTGGCGTCCACCGCGTGATGCTCCCGGTCAGCTTCCGTTCCACGCGGAGTTGTGGCGAAGCGCCGACCGTCGTGTCCTTCTCGTCACCGACCGCGACTGACAAGCGCCGATGGGCCAGCGCAGTTGGGCGCCCGTGAACGCCCAACTGCGCACACAGTGGTTACCCGTCCTCGCGGCAGTCGACCGTGAGTTCGGCGCGTTCGCGGCAGTTCGGGTTGCTTTCGCACCGGACGTCGACGAGCACTCCCTCGCCGCACCGGAACTGCTGCTCGTTGTCCCAGCCGAACACCCAATTGCCGCTGGCATCGACGTGCGCGACTCCGTACGCGGTCTGACCGCCCTCGCCCCGCACGATCACCTGGAGGTCGTCGCATCCGGTGGCCATGCCCGACACCTCGAACCGCACGGGCAAGTCGGACCCGCGGAGGTAGCCGCGAACCTCCTCGATCGTGATCGTGCATTCCTTCGGCGGTTCGCGGTCGGGTGGTTCGCGATCGGGTGGTTCGCGATCGGGTGGCTCGCGATCAGGGGGCTCGGGCTTGGTGTCCGGTAGCAACCGAACGACGACGTAGGGCTCGTCGTGGACTGCGGCGACCGCGCGATGGGTGCGCAGCGCGCGGCCCTGCTCCTTGCGTTCGGCCCAGATGACATACGTGCCCGGCGGCACCTCGTAGTCGAGGAAGCCGTTCTCCGACGTCGGCGTTCCCGCGCTGTAGTCGAACCCCTTCCAGGAGAAGGGCTGCTGGTGCGCGTCGACCGTGTACACCACCCAGCCGTCGCGATCGTCGATGCGGCACGCGTTGCCAGGTGCCATGACCCAGATGTTCAGCCGTGTCCACATGCTGCCGCCCTCAACCCTCTCCGGTGATCCACATCGCGGACTCGACGTCGTCGTTGACTTCCTCGTCGGTGTCGCCCGACGTCTCGTAATGGCGAAGGTCGTGGGGCGTCTCGGAGCTGGCGAGGTCGTGCACGAAGAACACCCCGATGCCGAGCTGGGCCTTGTCGGTCGTCACGCCGCTGAGCTCTGCCACGCGATCTCGCAACGTCGTCAGGTCGGTCGCGTTCATCGCGAGCTTGTTCATCAGGTACGAGCCGTACGCGGCGTGGCCTGGCAGCTGCAGGATGTCGATCACCTTGTACGTGCGCATGCCGTTGTCGCCGGTGTCATCCCAGTCACCCGGGTTCGCGGTGTCCGAGAACTTCACCCCGTAGCCGGTCGGAGCGACGATGAGGAACGACGACATCTCGTCGTCGAAGTTGTCGTAGTCGTCGAAGTCCTGCACGCGGGCCGACGTGGTGATGTACGGCGCAGAGATTTTCGCCAGCGTCTTCGTCACGAGCTTGAGCGGCGCGACGACGGCAGACAGCAGCGAGAGCACCGACTCGAGGGCGTTGAGCGTGTCGAGCACGCTGTTGTACGCGGCGACGATCTGCGCGACCGACTCCGGCGACCCTGGCGGGAGCATGACGAGATGGCGCTCCCCACCGAGGTTCGCGTCCTCCGCGCAGATGCAGACGGCGGGCGGGATCGGCAGCGGGATCGAGATCGTGGGGACGGTGAAGGGGATCTCCACGGTCCGGCTCGGCTCGGCCTCGGTGAGCTTCGGGCTCTTGACCGTGACGGTGACGATCAGCTTGTGATCAAGTGCCGGCAGCCCTAGCCGGACGTCCGTCGGCGGCTTCGCCTTCACGAGCTTGATCTTCGGGGCCAACAAGAACGCGAACGACAACAGCCCGGCGACCGTCGCGGGCGTCGACGCCGTCTGCTGCGGGATCTTGATGTACTGGCCGGGCGCCGACGCGGTCTGCTCGGTGAGGTCGGCCCCGTTGCGCTGGATCTTGTAGGTCACGTCGATCTGCAGCGCGCCGAACGACGTCGAGGACCCGAGCACGAAGTTCAAAGTGTCGCTGACCGGCTGGGCACCGGCCCCACCGCCAGGAATGACCTCGAGCCGCAAGGGTTCCTCGGGCTGCAACAGCGGCCCGTTCGTCACGATCCTCGTCTGTTCGAGGACCTGTTTCGCAAGCTCGTCGATGAGCAGCGGCATCCGCCCTCCCGCCGTTGTCGCGCGTCGCACCGTGCGGTGCGGCTGCCGTCACAATGCGGCAAAACGACGCGGTCTCGCAAGGGGCTAGAGCCGTCGTCGATCGTCGAATCGGCGCCCTCGGCAGGATTCGAACCTGCGACCTGCGGATTAGAAGTCCGATGCTCTATCCAGCTGAGCTACGAGGGCGGGTTCTCCTGCGTCAGGGTAGGCGAGGTCGTCGGCGGTTCATTCGCCAATCCCTCGACGACCTCGAAGCCATCGAGCAGCTCGAACACGCGCGAGTCGACGAACACCTTCATCGACCGGCTACCGCCTCCGACGACCACGCGCTCGCGGCGCACCACCCGCGCGTCCACCCAGACCGGCAGGCCCGGAGGAAGGGCGAACGGGGTGACGCCGCCGATCATCATCCCCGTGAGCGCCATCGTGTCCTCAGGCGACGCGAACGACGCCTTGTTCACCCCCATCCGCTTGCGCACGACACCGTTGACGTCGAGTCGTGTCGTGGCGAGCACCACGCACGTGACGAACTGCTTCGGCTCCTTCTTCGAGGCGACGACGATGGCGTTGGCCGAGACGTCGGGGGCGATGCCGTAGCGCTCGCAGAACGCCGCGGTGTCGGCGAACGCAGGGTCGCAGTCGAGCACGTCGAACTCGACGCCTGCACGAGTGAGCGCCTCGATCACTTGCTGCTCGACGGGGTCGTCGCGCCGCGCCGTCACGATCCACCGCCCGGCGCCGCGGCCGGCGCGGGGACGACGGTGCCGTCGACCGAGCCGAAGCTGACGACCGGCGGGCCGTCGCCGTCATCAGACTCGCGTCCGCACCAGCCGCGGATGACGACGTGGTCGCCGTCTTCGAGGAACGTCCGCGTCGAATCGTCGTCGAGCGCGATGGGGTCGGCGCCGCGCCTCGTGATCTCGATCAGGCTGCCTTCGCTGCCGCGGTCCGGCCCGGACACGGTGCCCGACGCGTAGAGGTCGCCCGGTCGCACGACGGTGCCGTTGCTCGCCATGTGCGCGAGCTGTTGCGCCATCGTCCAGTACATGTGGCGGAAGTTGGTGCGGCTGACGACGGTGCCCGCGACCTCGACCTCCAGCTCGAGGTCGAGCCCAAGACGACGCGCGGCCCGTAGGTAGGGGAGCGGGTCCGGCTCTTGTGCCGGAGCGGGCACCCGGTGCGGGGCGAGCGCGTCGAGCGGAACGACCCACGGCGAGATCGAGGTGGCGAACGACTTCGCGAGGAACGGGCCGAGCGGTTGGTACTCCCACGCCTGTACGTCCCGGGCGCTCCAGTCGTTCACGAGCACGAGGCCGAAGATGCGTGTCTCCGCGTCGTCGATAGGGATGGGCTCGCCGTGCGCGTTCGGCCTCCCCCCGGTGACGAAGCCCACCTCCAACTCGAAGTCGAGGAGGCGGCACGGCCCGAACGTGGGGTTCGCGGCGTCCGGCGCGCGTGTCTGCCCGAGCGGCCGCCGCACCGGGGTGCCGCTCACGACGACCGTGCTCGATCGGCCGTGGTAGCCGACGGGCAAATGGCGCCAGTTCGGCAGGAGCGGATCGCCGTCGGGACGCATCAGCCGACCGAGGTTGGTCGCGTGTTCGATCGAGCTGTAGAAGTCGACGTAGTCGTTGACCGTGAAGGGGAGGTGCATCACGGCGGTCGCTCGGTCGAACAGCAAGGGCTCGATCGTCCGGCGCCCCGCAGGTCCGTCGCCCAACAACGAAACCAGCCGGGACCGCAGAGAACGCCATACGTCTGGCTCTGCGGCGAGCAATGGATCGAGTCGGCGCCCGGTCACGAGCGGGGTGACGTCAGACGGCAGGAGGCCGCGCTGTGAAACGGCGCGCAGGTCGAGGATCGACCCTTCGATGGCGACCCCGAGCCGCACGTCGGTCGGGTCGTCCGGGGTCGAGAACGCGCCGTACGGCAGGTTCGCGGTGGAGAAGCCCGCGGCGTCCGGCGAGGTCATGCCGACGTGAGTATGCCGAGCGCGACGAGGTCGTCGACCGGCTCGCGAAAGCTGCAACTGCCGAACCCGACGAACAGGTCTCGCCGCGCGCGGGCGACGTCTTCTTGCGATGCATCGAGGTCGCGCCATCCGACGCGCGTGTCGACCACGAACGCGTCTTCGTCGTCGTCGGCGAGCACTGCGGCGAGGTCGCCTTCCCCGAGGCCGTGGACCGTCGCGAGCACCGCCGCCACCGCGAGGTTGACGAAGCCGTGCATGACCGCGCCCGTCTCGGGGTCGGGGTGGCGGAACGGATGGTGCAGGCCAGCCGTCGCCTTCATCGGCGTGGACGCGTCGCGGCACGACGCGAGCACGGAAGCGAGGAGCGCAGGTGGAGGGAACGCGTCGGCGGTCAGACCGCCGCACCGGACCTTGATGCCCGCGCCCGCCCCGGCTGCGGTCTCGACCGCGTCGCCGAGACGGTCGAGCGGGAACTCCGACCACGGCAACTCGACGAACGCGCGGTCCGCCCCGAGGTCGCCGGCGATGCCCACCAACTCGCGTGCGCGGTCGGCCACGGCCGCGTCGGGCAGTGGTGCTTCCACGAGCTCGACGGTCCACCCCCGGCGCTTGACGACCTCGGTGACGGCCTCGGCCGAGCGCGTCCATTCGGACGCGTCCGCGCCGAGCAGCACGGTCAAGCGGAGAGACTCGGCCGCATCACCGCGAGCAGCGCGGTCGAGCTCGTCGATCCTGTGCGCGGGGCAGACGAAGCGTCCGAGCATCCAGCGGAACTGCCCCGCTCGCGCGGCGAGGTGAGCGTCGACGGCCTCGCCCATGGGCAGCGACGCCGGCGGGAACAGGCCGGCGTCGTCGACGAGCTGCGCGAGCAGCGCGGCGGTGCCCGCAGGTGCGGGCGCGGGCCGCGTCATCGCTTGGCGCGCGCCCGTTCGAGGACGCGTTCGACGTCGCGCA
This sequence comes from Acidimicrobiales bacterium, assembly GCA_036380695.1. Taxonomy (GTDB): domain Bacteria; phylum Actinomycetota; class Acidimicrobiia; order Acidimicrobiales; family CADCTF01; genus DASVEG01. The sequence goes on along the minus strand of DASVEG010000262.1, from coordinate 10,925 downwards.
AGTGGTGGCTGCCTTCGTGGACGCCGTTGCGCATCATCGTCAGCAAGTCGCGCTCGCCCCACGGGAACGCCGCCGTCGCGCTCCATTCTTCGGGTGCCACCTGCTCCACCTCGGCCGCGAATCGCTCGGCGCCGTTCGCCAGCAGGTCCAACGCGGCGACGGGGTCCTGTTCGTTGTACTGGCCGGCGGCGGCGCGCTCGTCGGGATCCCAGACGTGGGGGGCGGTATCCGCGCCGATACGCATGGCGCGGACGATGCCGGCCATGGCGTCGAGCATCTCCGCGACGTGCATCGTGTACTCCAGCGCGGACCACACGGCGGGCTCTGGCCGGCGCCGCACGAGGCCCTCGTCTGACTCGTCCTCCATCGCCGCGGCGAGCGCCGCTCGGAAGCGACGGGGGAACGACCGGATCGCAACCTTCGCGTCGGAGGGCGTGATGGAGTCGTACTCGAGGCCGCACTCGAGGCACACGTAGCCGCTCATCCCCGCAGTCTTGCGCGGTTGAGCCGCGGTACTCGCCCCTCTCGTCGCGCAGACCCGCGAACGCGGTCGTGGGTGGGGTCCGCGTGCGCGAGAATGGCGGGCTTCGTGGTGGCTATAGCTCAGCCTGGTTAGAGCGCCTGGTTGTGGTCCAGGAGGTCGGGGGTTCGAGTCCCCTTAGCCACCCTCCGCTACACTCGCTCGTCCCGGCCGCCCTTAGGGGCGGCCGGTTTGCGCCTCTAGCTCAACGGCAGAGCAACGGACTCTTAATCCGCAGGTTCTGGGTTCGAATCCCAGGGGGCGCACCCCGAGACCTTCCTGGTCGGACGAGGTTTGTCCCTCGCCGGATTGAAGGACGTCGATTTCCGGACCGACGGAAGCGCGTATCCGAGCGCGTACCGGGGCTTGTGCGCACGCTCCCACGAGGCACTCCGCCGCGTTCGGGCATGCGTGATGCACCACTGATGCACCGCTGACCGGCCCTGATGCACCCGGCTCCAGTGCCCGTGACGGAGCGTCTCGCGGCCCTGTTCGATGCTTGTGGATGCAGTCCCGCGAGCGAGCACCGCTGGACCCGTCGGATGCGGGCCCGCGAAGTCCGGAGCAGCGACCGCTCGCGCGTCAGGTGGACAGGCGACGGAGCGGGGCGTCCTGACGCTCGCGCCTGGAGGCCACAAGACTGCGGTGACGCCGGCCACGGCGACGAACGCGGTCGTCACCAACCCGGCCTCGGGCCCGAAGGCGCGGCCACGTTCGACGGCGGCTACCGGATCGCCGTGGCGTACGAACCGCAAGGCGGGCACGAGCACGCAACGTGGTCGCAAGCCAGGCGCGAAGAGTACGCTTACGCCACATAGCGTGAGGCGGGAGGCTGGGAATGAGGAACTCGAAGGCGACGCGCGTCGCGCGAGTCGTCCTTGGCGTGCTGGCGGTGGCCGGTCTCGTGATGGTCGATCCGGGCGTGGCGCACGCGGCCAAAGTAGGGAATCCGGGCGGCGGCTTCGGTCTCGTGGTGCAGGACGGGTTCCTGCGGTTCAAGACGAACGCGTTCGACTTCCGGTACGAAGGCCAGTTGGCCGAGTGCAGCGACGGCGTCAACAACGGGGACCAGGACCAGGACGCGGCGGTCGACTATCCCGCAGACGCGCAATGCACGAGCGCCACCGACGACAGCGAGACGGCGGGCGGATTCCAGCCCTTGGAGCCGATCCAGTTCACGGACGGCACCGTGGCGGCCAACGGGGTGATGACGTTCCCGGCCTCGGGAGTCAGCTTCCCCCCGCAGTACCTCTACGTGAACGCTGACGAGTCGAGCGGTGGGATTGTCGACGACTTCGTCGTCACCATGACGTTCAGTCCTCTGACGGACTTCACGGGTTTCGTCAACCCACTGACTGGCGCCGTCAGCCTCCGCATGCAACTGCGCATCGATCTCGACGGCGGCCCTCTTGACGCGGACTGCCAGATCAACCCGATCGACATCAACGCGTTGGTCAGCGGCACGACGTCACCACCGGGACCGAACACGCCGATCACGGGAGTTCCCTACGTAGACGGGCGAGCGACGATCGTCAACAACTCCTTCTCTGTCCCGGGTGCGCAGTTCTGCGGCAGCGCCTTCTTCGGCGCGGTCGACTTCAACGACGAGCTCAACAACAACCTCGGGCTTCCGTCGGCCGCGGGCAACAACGAGGCGCAGTTGCTCGTCGAGTTCACCCCGAAGCGGCCTACGGCCGCGATCGTCGCCGGCATCACGGCCACACCGGCCACCGGCAGCGCGCCGCTCACGGTGGACTTCAGCGCTGGTCCGAGCACCTCGGTGCGACCGGTCGCGTCCTATCAGTGGGACTTCACGAACAACGGCAGCTTCGACGCGTCGGGGGTCACGACGTCGTTCACGTACGCCAACCCGGGCACTTACACCGCTCGCCTGCGGGTAACCGACGACCAAGGCGACTTCGACGAGGAGACGAAGACCATCATCGTCGGCGTCGCGCCACCTCCTGTGGGAACCGTCGTGGTGAACAAGACGGGCGCGGGCGGTGCTCCGCTTCCCGGCGCCGGCTTCACCTTGTTCGGCGACGACGTCCCGACCGGTGGGAGCCGCGGGGCCGAAGACACCGTGGCGGTGGACGGTTGCACCACGGGCTCGGCGGGCACCTGCACGATCGGTGACGTGCCGGTCGGGGTGTATTGGTTGGCGGAGACAGTGGTGCCGGCGGGCTACTCCGCGGCGTCACCGGTGGCCGTCTCGATCGGTGGCGGTGACACCGACACGATCGACATCGCCAACACGCCCGTGCCGGGAACGGTCGTGATCGAGAAGTCGGGCACAGGCAAAGCCGTGGTCGTCGCCGATGTCCTCTTCACAACGGTGATCGACGCCGTCCCTGTCGGAGGTGCGCGCGGGGCGGAGGATGTCGCGGTCGCTGCGAGCTGCACGACGACCGCGTCGGGCTCGTTCGGAACCTGCACGATGACCGACATCGCGCTTGGCCCCTACTGGGTGGTCGAGACCGTTCCGGAGGGCCACCGTCCGGTCGAGCCGGTCGCGATCACCGTCGGGCTCGGCGACGTGCCCGAGCAAGGCGACGTGATCACCGTGAGGGTACGGAACCGCCGCGGCGGGTCGAAGCCGCGCTGATCCGTCCCGCCGGGTCGCCGGGTCGAGGCTTCAACGCCAGGGGGCGGCATGCCTCAGTGCATCGATGTCCTCGGTGATGAGCCGCGGCGCCGTCTTCGCTGTCACCGACGTCGACACCGACTACTTCTCGGTCTCCGGTGGCGGTGACACCGAACGCGACAACGACGGCGCGGGACAGTGAACAAGGCCCGTCGCCTCTTCGAGCTGGTCGAACCGATCGCGCTCGTCACCTACATGGCCGACGAGCCCACGGAGGCGGTCATGGCGCTCGGCCTGCCCGGCGTGTGGGACGCCTACTTCGCCGGGCGCGCCGCGCCGCTCGGCCGCGACGTCCCCGCCGCGGTGGTGCACGCGCTCTTCTACAACTTCGCCGAGGGGGAAGTCGCCAGACACATCCCCCGTGTGTGGGACACCGTCACACCCGAAGCCGCCAACGCCGCGCGCGAACGCGGGTCGGTCGCCGCGCTGCGGCGAATCCTCGGCGACCTCGCCGACGCTCCCGGTGTGTCCCGAGCAGCCGACCTCCTGATCAAAGCGGGCAGCAGCGCACCGACCGAGGGACGCGCCCTCTACGCCGCGGTACGCACGCTCCCCGAGCCAACCGAATCGGTCGCCCGGCTCTGGCACGGGGCCAACCTCCTCCGCGAGCACCGCGGCGACGCTCACGTAGCCGCGCTGCTGACCATGGGCATCCGCGGCACGGAGGCGCACGTGCTGCACGCCCTCTCCGAAGGCACTCCCGTCGACGAGTTCGGACGCGTCTCGCACCTGCCCAAGGCGCAGCTCGCGGCCGTCGTGGACGGGATGCGCGCCCGCGGCCTCATCGGCGCGGACGGCTGGCTCACCGACGATGGCCGGCGGACCAAGGCGCGTGTCGAGTCGCTCACCGACGAGCTGGCCGCACCGGCCTACGACGCCCTCGAGACCCACGAGCTCGAGCAGCTCGTCGCGGATCTCGAACCGCTCGCAGCCGTCCTCGTCGAGGCCGGATCGCAGTAGTCCGATCCGTCGAGGGCGCGGCAACGCGCTGCTGAGTAGCGTCCGTGCGATGAGCGAACGTGACGAGACCGGCGAAGTGCGGCGCTCCTGGGATGCGGTCGCCCAAGCCTGGGAAGAGCACCGCGCCCGCGTGTTCGACGGGTTTCGCCACGTCTCCGAGTGGTTGGTCGAACAAGTCGATCCGCAACCGGGCGAGACGGTCGTCGACCTCGCGGCCGGGCCAGGCGAGACCGGCTTTCTCGCGGCGGAGCGGGTGGGCGAAAGCGGCCGCGTGCTGTCGACCGACATCGCGCCCGGCATGGTCGAGGCCGCCCGCCGCGGCGCCGCCACGCGACACCTCGACAACGTCGAGTGCCGCGTGCTGGACGCACAAGCGATGGATCTGCCCGATCAGACGGCCGATGCCGTGATCTGCCGTTTGGGGTTCATGCTGATGCCGGACCCCGGGGCCGCTCTGCGCGAGGTCAGGCGAATCCTCAAGCCAGGGGGCAAGCTCGCCTACGCCGTCATCGGCGCACCGGACCGCAATGCGTGGATGGGCCTCATCATGATGTCGTTCGTGTCCCGCGGCCACATGCCGAGTGGCGGCAGCCCGTTCGGGCCGGGGGGCCCGTTCTCACTCGCGGACCCCGCTCGGAACGTCGAGCTGGCCCGCGCTGCGGGGTTCTCGAGCGTCGACGTCCAAGAGCTCACCGGCGCCTTCGACTACGCGGACGTCGACGATCACTGGAGCCTTCAGCTGGCGCTCGCCGGACCCGTTGCGGACATGGCGGCAGCGGTCGACGCCGGCGAGCTCGCCGAGGTCAAGAAGGCGCTCGCGAACGCGATGGAACCGCACAAGACCGGCGATCACTACGAGCTCTCGTCGCACCTCCTAGGCGTCGTCGCGTCCTGAGCGCGGCGGGGTCGGGCCCTAGCTCGTCGTGCGGGGCGCGTCCTCACCGACGAGCCCGTCGATCGCCTCCCGAAGCAGGTCGGCGTGCCCGACGTGGCGCGCGTATTCCTCGTGCAGATCGACGAGAACGCGGCGCAGGTTCAGCGGGCGACCGTCGTCGGTCGTGAGCTTGGTCGGCTGATCGAGACCGCCGGTCTCGAGCAGTTGCGCGACCGCCCGCCGAGAGCGAGCAACCGCGTCATCCCAGAGTGCGTAGAGCTCGGCCGGAGCGTCATGCGCCGCGCTGCGCCACTCCCAGTCGGGCCATTCGCTCGCATCGACCCCGTCCCACGGCTCGCCCATCGGCTCGCCGGTGAGCGCCACCGCCGTGTAGTGGTCCTCCACCAGGGCGAGGTGTTTGAGCAAGCCACCCAACGTCAGCGTCGAGGGCGCGAGCGCTCGCCCGAGCCCTGCCGCGTCGAGCCCTCCGCACTTCCAGTGGAGTGTGCGGCGCGTCCGATCGAGGCCGTACAGGAGCATCTCGACCTCGTTCGGGTTGGGCATCGGCGGCTCAACCGGGTGTGGTTCGTTCATGCGTCGGACCGTAGGGTTGATCCCGGACGTTTCCCTTCCGGGATGGTGAAGATCCTTGGTCGCTACAAGCCCGACTGCGCGAGCACTCGTCGCCCTGGAGTTGATCCAGACGACGCCGGGCGTCACCGCGGACCGGTTGGCGTGCGCGCTCGGCGTGAGCGAACGCGCGGCGCGGCGGTACGTCGCGATGCTGCGAGAAGCCGGCATCCGGATCGACGCCGCAACCGGACGCTACGGCGGGTACCGCATCGGTCGCGGGCTGCGCGTTCCGCCGCTCACGTTCTCAGCGGACGAGGCAGTCGCGCTCGTCATGGCTGCGCTCGACGGTCATCACGACGTCGCCGACCCCGGGCAACCGGTGAGCACGGCGTTGGCGAAGATCATGCGCAGCCTCCCCGAAGCCGTCGGCGCGAAGGCCGAGACGGTTCGCCGCGCCGCGGCACCGGCACCCGACCGCGCGGCTGCGCGCCCGGATCCGCGTATCACCACGTCGCTCGTCGAGGCCGTGGAACTGCGGCGACCAACGCGCATCGCGTACCGACCCGAGTCGGGGTCGCCGACCACAGTCGACGTCGAACCGTGGGCCGTCGTCGTTCGGCACGGTCGTTGGTACCTGCTTTGTCGGTCCACCCACCTCGACGCGATCCGCTCCTATCGCGTTGACCGCGTCACCAACGTCGAGGTGTCGACCGGGTCATTCGTCCGGCCAGCTGACCTCGACGCGGTGCGCGCGCTCGAGGAGCACCTGGCATCGGGTTGGGAGTACGCCACCGAGGTCGTGATCAACGCCCGCCTCGACGAGCTGCGCCGCGTGCCCGGCACGCTCGGACGCCTCGAACGCATGGACACGTCGACGACACTGCTGCGCGGAAGCACCAGCAGCCCGAGGTGGTACGTCGAGCAACTCGCGGCTCTTCGCAGCCCGTTCCGCATCGTCGGGAGCCCCGAGATCCGTGCCGCGGCAGCCGAGCTCGCCCAGTCGCTGCTGGCATGACGCGGCTTCAGCGGTCGATTCTCATGACCGCTCGACGCACGCTTGGGCGCGTCACCTCGACGAAACCGGCGGCAGCGAACACCTTGCGGCTGCCGACGTGCAGCTCTCCCCACGTCACGTCTTGGCCGGGCACGGTCACCATGGGATAGCCCTCCACGGCTCGAGCGCCGTGCGCGAACGCGTGGTCACGCGCCGCCTCGGCAAGCGCGTACATCAGCCCGCTGCGCCGGTGCCCGGCGCGGACGACGAAGCAGGTGATCGCCCACACGTCGTCAGCGGACTTGTCCTCATGGCCCGCGCCACACCACGCGCGAGCCGGCCAATGCGGAGAACTCGCGCGCGGCTCGACGACGACGGCCACGTCGTCCCACGACGCCTCGTTCGCCGGGACGATCCTCAACCCCGGGGAGCTCACCACGCACACAGTGTCCGCCAGACCTCCGTCAGCCGAGCTGTTGCGCCAGCCCGATGAGCAGGCCCTCCGGCCCACGGATGTAGCAGAGTCGATAGGCGCCTTCGTATTCGACAACCTCGCTGCTGACCAACTGCGCACCGTGCTCGGCGAGCCGGGCGAGCGTGTCGTCGAGGTCGTCCACCGCGAACATGACGCGCAGGTAGCCGAGCGCGTTCACGGGAGCGCGCCGGTGATCGGCGACCGTCGGTGGCGCGAGGAAGCGCGACAGCTCGAGGCGGCTGTGGCCGTCCGGCGTGCGCATCATGGCGATCTCGACGCGCATGGGGTGGAGCCCGGTCACGCGCTCTGCCCAGTCGCCCTCCACCGCCATCCGCGCTTCGAGCTCCAGCCCGAGCTCGACGAAGAAGGCGATCGCCTCGTCGAGGGATTCGACGACGATGCCGACGTTGGCCATCCGCTGAACCGTCATGGTGGTGTCGTGCTCCCTCCCGGTCGTGGGACGTGCAACGCGAACACTGTCACGCCCTCCGACTTCCCGACGGGAGGAAGTTCCAGTCGGCCGCCGGCTCGGCGAGCTACGGGTCGTCGAGGGTGAACGGGACGATCACCGTGGTCGCTCCCGGCACGTCCTGGAGTTGCGCGGCGATGCGTCGCGCGTCCTGACGATGGAGAAGCGGGTGCCACCAGCGCGGGACGTTGAGCTCGGGGACGACGATGGTGACGGTGCCGTACCGGTCGGGCTGTTCGTCGATGGCGGCGCGCACGGCGTTGGCGACGTGACCCGAGGGCGCTTCGCGTACGTGGAGCGGGAGCCAGGTCAAGTCGAGGCGCATCCAGTCCTCGAGGAACTGGCGGGTGACCTCGGCGTCGACCGAGACGTGGAGCGCGCGCGCCTCCGCGAGCGGCAGGCGCGACACGAAGCGGATGGCGGGAACGATTCGCCGGTCGACGGCGGAGACGAGCACGACCACGGGATGCCCGCGGGCCACGCGGCCCTCAGGAACCGCCTGTCGCCCAACCATTCTTCCTCGGTGCCGATCGGACGTGGTACGGAACGGAGGTGACGATCGTGTTGTCCCGGAAGAGCAGGGCAACCTTGAGCGCGGCCGCGCTCTGGCCGTGGAGGAGTTGCGTCGGCGAAAAGAGCCGGCCCGCGACGAACTCCGGGATGATGACGGTGATCACGTCGTCGTGCCAACGTTCGTCGAGCTCGTCGAGGTAGGCCTCGACCGTCGGGGTCAGCTCTCGATACGGCGAGTTGATCACCTCGAGCGGCACGTCGAATCCGAAGTCGGCCCACTGCTGTTCCATCCGCTCTCGTTCTTCGTCGTCGGTGGCGACGAACAACGCGGTGATGTGGGTCGGTCGAAGCGACCTGCCGTACTTGATGGCCTTGACGACGCCGCGGTGAACTCGCCCCACGAGGATGACGACGGTGTTGTCGTCGGTCGTCGGGCGCACCTCGTCCGGGCTGATGCTGAGGCTGCCCTCGAGCGTCGTGTAGTGGCGCTTGATGGCGAGGAAGACGGCGATGATCGCCGGCACCACGACGATCGGCAGCCACGCCCCGACCGTGAACTTGGTGACGGCCACGATGAGCAACACGACGAACGTGGCGGTGGCGCCAACCGCGTTGAGCAGCATGTTGCGTTGCCAGCCGCGGCCTCTGAGGCGCCGGTGCCGGACGACCATGCCGGCCTGGCTGAGCGTGAAGGAGGTGAACACGCCAACCGCGTACAGCGGGATCAGCGCGGTCGTGATGCCGCCGAAGCCGATCAGCAGCACACCGGCGAAGACCGCGAGGAACAACACGCCATTGGAGAAGACGAGCCGGTCGCCGCGGTTCGCGAACTGGCGCGGCAGGTACCCGTCGCGGGCGATGATCGACGAGAGACGGGGGAAGTCGGCGTACGCGGTGTTGGCGGCGAGGATCAGGATGCCGGCAGTGGCGAACTGCAGGATCACGTGCAGCAAGCCCTCGCCGAACACGGCGCGGCCCATCTGTGAGATGACCGTTTCTTCGTGCGTCGGATACGGGTGCAGCCTGCTGGCGAGCAGCGACACACCGAAGAACAGCGTGCCGAGGATGCAAGCCATCACGGTAAGGGTCGTCGCTGCGTTCTTGGCCTCGGGCTTCCGGAAGGCAGGCACGCCGTCGGCGAGGGCCTCGATCCCCGACAGCGCGACGGCGCCGGAGGAGAACCCTCGCAGGATGATGAAGAGCGCGAGCGACCCGCCGGCCTCGGCGATTCCCTCGGCGCGGTGCTCGTCGAAGGGCACCGGTGCGACCTCTCCGAAGAACACCCGGTAGAGCCCGTACCCCACGAGCAGCGACAGCATCGTGATGTACACGTACGTCGGTGCGGCGAACAGCTTGCCGGACTCCTTCAGCCCGCGGAGGTTCCCGAGGGTGAGCAACGCGACGAAGCCGAGGCACAGCTGCACGCGGTTGCTCTCGAGCCCCCGGAAGGCGGGCAACGAGATGATCGCCGCGACCCCGGCAGAAACCGACACGGCGACGGTGAGGATGTAATCGACCATCAAGGACGCGCCGGCTACGAGCGACGGCATCCGCCCCGGCAGGTTCTCGCGACTCACGACGTACGACCCGCCGCCCTGCGGATACGCATGGATCGTCTGGCGGTACGACGTCACGACGATCGCGAGCAGGAACGCCACCGCCAGCGACATCGGGACGAGCTTCGTCAGCCCGAGCGCAAGGCTCGACGCCCCCGCGGCCGTGACGAAGAGGATCTCCTCGGTCGCGTACGCCGTCGAGGAGATGGGGTCGGAGGAGAACGTCGCGAGGGCGATGGGCTTCGAGAGCCGCTGGTGCTCCTGCTCCGCGGTGGAGAGGGGGCGGCCAACCAGAACCCGCTTGACCATCGTGAGCACGAACCCATTCCACCGACGGTCGGCATCAAAGGGGCGTAAAAACCGCCGTCCGTGCGTAAACGAGCCGTAAAGATCGAGCGGGGGAGCCGTCGCGCCGGCGCCGGCGCCGGCGTGTCAGATCGCCAGCGGCGCGGCCAGCGGTGCGGCCGCCGCCCCTATGCGTCCCCGCCCGAGCTGCGGATGCGCTCCTCTGCCTTCGCCCGCGCGTCGTCCGGCAGGTCGTGCAGGTGCGTCCCTTCGGGTTGGCAGCATTCGCCGTCCGCGTGCGCATGCTCGGCCCAGGTGCGGCCGTCGCAGCACCAACCCTTCGTCGCGTCGATCGGTTCTGCCATCGCAGGATTCCTTCGTCGTGTGTCGTCCAGCCCAGGCACATCGCCCGCCGCGTTGTACCCCGTCCCGGATGCCCGACTGGCGGGGGGCGGCCGGGCATCACGGAAAGGCGTCAGTGCGTGAAGCGGCGGGGGAACTGCTCGACGATGCCATCCGCCAGCGTGTCCGCCCTGTGGAGGATGTGGAGATGGATCTCGTCGTACTTGGCGATGTCGGTTTCCCAGTCGCCGTCGAGGCGTGCGGTCGCTTCGGCGAGCGTCTGATCGAGGTGGCCCCGCATCATCCCCTTCAGCGCGTCGACCGGCCACGCCGGGTTGGCCCCGGCCAGAAGCTCGGAGATCTCGTCCGCGTTGGCGTACCAATCGGCGACCTTTGCGGACACGAGCGCACTCTCGCCCGCCTTCGCGGCCTCGATCAGGTCAGCCGCGATGAGGATGTGGTCGCGCAGCAAGACCGCGAGCGCGTCGCCTGCGTCGTCGCCGTAGAAGCCGGCGACGGCATCGCCGATGTCGTCCTGGTTCTGCAGTAGGCGCTGCGCAGTCGGGCCGGCATCGGGCAGGTCCGCGATCGCGCTGACGATGTACAGCCGCGTCCACGTGACGTGGTCCTCCCACAGCTTCCGCATGCCCTGGTTGAAGACGTCGGGATCGATGCGGCCGCCCTGCGCGTTGTTCGCGTGCGCACTGTCGTGCGACGTCG
>DASVEG010000261.1:0-7240 GCA_036380695.1 Acidimicrobiales bacterium | reverse complement strand
GTCGCCGGCGTCGATCACGCCGGCGTTCTCTCCGGGACCGACGAGCACGTGCGGCCCCTCGGTGGGCAGGCGGCGCAGGTGCAGCCGCGACGACTTGTACGAGCAGTGCTCGCTCCACATCACGGCGTACATCGAGAGCTCGAGGTGGTTCGGCTGTCGCCCGAGGATTCGCTCGATCTCGGCCGCTTCGTCGTCCGTCAGCCCGAGCTCACGGTGGATCGGTTCGTGGTCGGCCACGAGCCGAACGTACCGCACGGCATATCGAGGCTTTGTCGCCCGGCGCATTTGCAGCAATACTCTGCGGCATGCCCCCGGCAAAGAAACGCAGGACACCGAACATGTCGGACACGCACAAGCAGGCTCTCGCGGTCGGCCGCGAGCAGGGACGTGTCGTGCGCAGGTACCTCGAAGCGCTGGAGCTGCACAAGCCGAAGCGCGGTCGCAAGCGCACCGCGGAAACGGTCAAGAAGCAGCTCGCGGACATTGACGAAAGAATTTGGTCAGTTGCCCCGCTGACGCGCGTGCAGTTGATCCAGCAGAAGATCGACCTCGAACGAGAGCTGGAAGCGAAGAGCCAGACGGTCGATCTTCAGGCGTTCGAGGACGAGTTCGTCAAGGTCGCCAAGGACTACGGCACCCGCAAGGGCATCACGTATGCGGCATGGCGCGAGGCCGGCGTGTCGCCGCAGGTTCTTCGCAAGGCGGGCATCGGCCGCGCCGGCTGACCGGCGCGGCGCCCCCTCTTAGCGCGCGACGCGGGCGGACGACGCGGCGCCGAGGAACGAACGAAGGAGGACGGCGCCATCGGCGGAACCGAGTAATTCGTCGGTGGCGCGCTCCGGATGCGGCATCAGACCGACGACGTTGCGGCCCTCGCTGCAGATGCCAGCGATGTCGCCAACCGACCCGTTCGGATTGTCGACGTAACGCAGCACGATCCGGTCTTCCTCACGCAAGCGCTCCAGCGTCGCGTCGTCACAGGTGTAATTGCCCTCGAAGTGGTTGATCGGTACGCGGAGGATCTGCCCGGCGGTCGCGTCAGCGGTGAGCACGGAATCCGCCGTCACGACTTCGAGCTCGACGTCGGTACACAGGAACTTCAGCCCCCGGTTCTTCTGCAGCGCACCGGGGAGCAACCCGGCCTCGGTCAGCACCTGGAATCCGTTGCAGATGCCGACGACCGGACCACCTTCGTTGGCGAACGCCGTCACCGCCTGCATGACCGGCGAGAACCGCGCGATCGCGCCCGGTCGCAGGTAGTCGCCGTGGGCGAACCCGCCGGGGAGCACGATGCCGTCGAACCCGTCGACGCTCTGGCTCCCGTGCCACACCAGTTCGGCCTTGCCGCCAAGCGCGGCCACGGCCTCGACCGCGTCGTGCTCGCAGTTCGAGCCGGGGAAGACGACGACGCCGATGCGGCTACTCACCGGTGCGGCCTCACCCGAGCGTCACCTCGTAGTCCTCGATCACCGGGTTGGTCAGGAAGCGCTTGCACATCTCATCGATCTCGCCGCGCGCCGCGGCTTCGTCCGGGGCGTCGATGGTGAACCGGATCGCCTTGCCGACGTGCACGCCCTCGATGCCGTCGAACCCGAGCGCCGGCAACGCGCGCTCGATGGTCGACCCCGCGGGGTCGGCGATGCCGGGCCGGTGCCGCACCTCGACGAGGACGGAGAACTTCACGCGGTCGTTCCGGTCACGCCGTACCAGTCGGCGAAGCGAAGGCCGGTGACCCGCTCGTAGGCGGTCACGTAGCGCTCGCGCGACGCGGCGACGACGTCGTCCGGCAGCGCGGGCGGCGGCGGTTCCTTGTCCCACCCCTGCGCCTCGAGCCAGTCGCGTACGGGCTGCTTGTCGAACGACGGGGGCGTGCGACCCGGCTGCCATGCGTCCGCAGGCCAGAACCGCGACGAGTCGGGCGTGAGCACCTCGTCGCACAACGCCAGCTCGCCGTCGATGAAGCCGAGCTCGAACTTCGTGTCCGCGATGATGATCCCGCGCTTCGCGGCAAGCGCCGCGCCCCGCTCGTAGCAGGCGAGCGAAAGCTCGCGAGCCCGCTTCGCAACGTCGCCGCCGACGATAGAGCACGCCTCTTCGAACGAGATGTTCTCGTCGTGGCCGCTCTCCGCCTTCGTCGACGGCGTGAAGACCGGCTCCGGGAGCTGGTCGGCCTCCTCCAGGCCAGGTGGGAGGGTCGTGCCATGCATCGTCCCGCTCGCCCGGTACTCCTTGAGCGCGGATCCCGACAGGTAGCCGCGAACGATGCACTCGATGGTCAACATGTCCGCACGCTTCACGAGCATCGCCCGGCCTGCGACATCACCGATGGCCGCGGCACCTTCGGGGAAGGCGGCGGGGTCCACCGCGACCAGATGGTTCGGCGCGAGGTCGGCGAACTGGTCCAGCCAGAACGCGGTCATCGCGGTGAGCACCCGGCCCTTGTCGGGGACGGGCTCGTTCATGACGACGTCGAACGCGGAGATGCGGTCGGACGCGACGAACAGCAACTGGCCGTCGCCGGCGTCGTAGACGTCCCGCACCTTGCCGGAGTACACGTGCTGCAGGGTCAAAGGATCGCTCCCGGGTTGTAGGTGGCGGCGTCGGGGTGCCGCTCGATCACGCGCTCCACGCGCGCGACGACGTCGTCGACCTGTCGCGTCGCGGCACCGACGAGCGCGCCTTGCCGCGCGAGCGCCTGCAGGATGCCGGCGCGGTCGGACGGCACACGCGTGTCTGCGGCGAGACGGTCGAGAAGGGTGTTGTGCTCGCCGCCGTCTCGCAGTTCGAGCGCGGCAGCGACGGCGTGCTCCTTGACGATCTCGTGCGCCTCTTCGCGACCGAGCCCCATCTTCAGCAGTTGCATGAGCAAGCTCGTCGTCGCGAGGAACGGTTCGTACCGGCGCAGCTCCCGCTCGACCACCGCGGGGAACACCCCGAACTCGTCGAGGACGGTCATCGTCGTCTCGAGCAGGCCGTCTATCGCGAAGAACGCACCGGGGAGGGCGACGCGGCGGACGACGGAGCACGACACGTCGCCTTCGTTCCACTGGTCGCCCGTCAACTCGCTGACCATCGACAGGTGGCCGCGCAACACCACGGCGAGCCCGTTGATGCGCTCCGACGAGCGCGTGTTCATCTTGTGCGGCATCGCCGACGAGCCGACTTGGCCCTCCTTGAAGCCTTCGGTCACGAGGTCGAGGCCCGCCATCAGGCGGACGGTCTTCGCGAAGTTGGCGGGTCCGGACGCGACCTGCACCAGCGCGCTTACGACCTCGAAGTCGAGCGAGCGGGGATACACCTGGCCGACGCTCGTGAGCGTGCGGTCGAAGCCGAGGTGGCGTGCGATCGCGGCTTCCAGCGCATCGAGCTTGCCGAGGTCGCCGTCCAGCAGGTCGAGCTGGTCTTGTTGCGTGCCCATCGGGCCCTTGAGCCCGCGCAGCGGATAGCCGGCGACGAGGTGGTCGACGCGGTCGAACGCGAGCAGCAGCTCCTCGGCCCAGATCGCGAACCGCTTGCCGAGGGTCGTGGTCTGCCCGGGCACGTTGTGCGACCGACCCACGATCGGCAGGTCGCGATGCTCGACGGCCCTCGCTGCGAATCGCGCGAGCACGGCGACGAGCCGGTCGCGCACGAGGGCCAGCGAGTCGCGCACTTGCAGCTGCTCGACGTTCTCCGTCAGGTCGCGCGACGTCATGCCCTTGTGGACGTGCTCGTGTCCGGCGAGCGCGCAGAACTCCTCGATGCGGGCCTTGACGTCGTGGCGGGTGACGCGTTCGCGTGCCTCGATCGACGCGAGGTCGACCTTCTCGACGACCGCCTCGTAGTCGTCGATCACCGATGCGGGCACGTCGAGCCCGAGATCGTTCTGCGCGCGTAACACCGCCAGCCACAGCCGACGCTCGAGGACGACCTTGTGCTCCGCCGACCACAACGCGGCCATCTCCTGGCTCGCGTAGCGGGCGGCGAGCACGTCCGGGATCACGCCAATCGTTCCGGCGACCACGCAGACCGCGCCGCGGCGAGCTTCTCCGCGACTGTGGCGTCCTCGACGGCGAGGATCTGCGCGGCGAGCAACGCTGCGTTGCGCGCGCCGTCGATCGCGACGGTGGCCACCGGCATGCCGGGAGGCATCTGGACGATCGCGTACAGCGCGTCGACCCCGTCGAGCTTGCTCCCCGAGAGCGGCACGCCGACCACGGGCAACGTCGTGAACGCTGCGCACGTGCCGGGCAGCGCCGCGGCCATGCCGGCGGCGGCGATGATCACGCCGATCCCGTTCTCGCGCGCCGACGAGCAGAACTCGCTCACCGCGCTCGGCGTGCGGTGCGCGCTCATGGCCCACACCTCGAGCTCGATACCGAGCTCTTCCAGCGTTTCCTGCGCTGGCCGCATCTTGTCGAGGTCGCTCTTCGACCCCATGAGAATGGCGACCTTCTTGCTCATGTCCTGGACACCTCCGGCAGCTTGACGAACTGTTCGCGCCCAGGCCCGACGCCGACGAGGTGGATCGGGATGTTCGCGGACTCGGCGATGAAGTCGACGTAGCGGCGCGCCTCCGACGGGAGGTGGCTCGGCTCGAACGCCTCGGAGAGGTCGCTCCGCCAACCGGGCAGCTCTTCGTACACCGGCGTGACCTTGTGCAGGTCGGACTGGTGGTACGGCGGGTAGTCGTATCGACGCCCGTCGAGCTCGTAGGCGGTGCAGACCTTGAGGGTCTCGAACTGGTCGAGCTTGTCGAGCTTCGTGAGCGACACCTCGCTCAAGGAGTTGAGGCGGATGGCTTGGCGCAGCATCGGCACGTCGAACCACCCGACGCGGCGGCGCCGACCGGTGACGGTGCCGAACTCGGCGCCGTGCTCGATCAGCGCGTCGCCGTCGGCCCCGTGCATCTCCGTGGGGAACGGGCCAGCGCCCACGCGCGTGACATACGCCTTGGCAATGCCGATCACGCGGTCGATGTCGCGCGGCCCGACGCCCGCGCCGGTGCACGCGCCGCCGGCGACGGGGTTCGACGAGGTGACGTACGGATACGTGCCGTGGTCGAGATCGAGGAACGTCGCCTGCGCGCCTTCGAACAGCACGTGCTGGCCCGCGGCGAGCGCCTCGTGCACGAGCGCGACGGTGTCGGCGATCAACGGCCGCATGCGCGGCAGGTATTGGTCGAGGTAGAGCGACGCGAGGTCGTCGGCCGACACGGGGAGACGGCTGAAGATCTTGGCCAGCCGCTGGTTCTTCTCCTTGAGGACCACCTCGAGCTTTTCGCGGAAGATCTTCGGGTCGAGGAGGTCCTGCACCCGCAGCCCGACGCGGTTGGCCTTGTCGGCGTACGTGGGGCCGATGCCGGACTTGGTCGTGCCGAGCTTGTTCTTGCCCAGACGACGCTCGGTCAGCGCGTCGATCTCCTTGTTGTACGGCATGACGAGGTGGGCGTTGGCGCTCACCTTGAGGTTGCCGGTGTAGACGCCCTTCGACTCGAGCTTGTCCATCTCGGCGATGAGAGTCGCGGGGTCGACGACGACGCCGTTGCCGATGACCGGGGTGATGTGGGGGTACAGGACGCCGCTCGGGATCAGCTGGAGCGCCCACGTCTCGCCGTCGACGACGATCGTGTGCCCCGCGTTGTGGCCGCCCTGGTAGCGGACCACCATCGACATCTCCTTCGCGAGGAGGTCGGTGAGCTTGCCCTTGCCCTCGTCACCCCATTGGGTGCCGACAACGACCGTCCCGGGCACGCGTCTCTCCCTCGTTGGCGAAGCTGGCTCGTTGGCGAAGCGGGATTACGCCACAGCTTATCCCGGCGGGCTCACTCCCCCGAGCGGTTCCGCTCGTCCTCGTGCTCCTCGTCGGGCACCCCCCTGCGGGCCTGGCGTGCGAGCACGACGAGCACGACGACGGGGAGGATCAGGAAGACCAACTCGTCCCACCCGAAGCCTCCCGCGTGGGCCAACAGGCCGCTGGCCGTCACGCTCCGGAGCCTACGGTCCTGGCGTGCGAGCGCTGGTGCAACGAGTCACGGAGGCGTCGGTCTCGGTCGACGGGGACGAGGTCGGCCGCATCGGGCCCGGTCTCTGTGCGTTCGTGGGAGCCACGCACGACGACGACGAGCAGTGCGCGGCGCGGCTCGCGGACAAGCTGTGGCACCTCCGAGTCATCGACGACGGCGACGGGGCGATGAACCGGTCACTGGCGGACACCGGCGGCGAGGTCCTGGTGGTGAGCCAGTTCACGCTCTACGGCGACACGTCACGGGGGCGAAGGCCTTCGTGGGCCGCGGCCGCGCCTCCCGCCCACGCCGAACCGCTCGTCGAACGTGTCGCCGACGAACTGCGCTCGCGCGGCGCAACGGTCGCGACCGGTCGGTTCCGCGCCCACATGCACGTCGCGTTGGTGAACGACGGGCCGGTGACGTTGATGCTGGAGGTCACGCGCAGGACGTGACGACGACGAGGTCGTCGTCGCCGGACACGCGCAGTCGCCCGCCCGACTCCCGGCCACCGTTCTTCAGGGCCTCGCGAAGCTCGGTGGTGTCCCGGGCGGTGTCCATCACCACGTGGATCCGCACGCACGTGCGATCGTCCTCGTTCCACGCCACGTAGCGGTCGCCGCCCCACCCGCGCACGGCCCTAAACGCGTCGGAGGTTTCCATGAGCTCGTTGAGCACGAGGAGGAGGCCGAACTCACCGATGACGCCTGCGTCGATCTCCTTGCCGGCGGGCTTCGGGTCGTCGACCTCCAGCGGCACCTCGCCGTCGGCCACGTACAGGTCGGGGTGCATCACTTGCTCGGAGGTCGACGGCGGCACGCGGAAGGCCTCGTCGAGGCGCGCCTGCCCGCCCTTCTCGACGAGCTGGTTCGCCAGGATCGGCCCGAAGATGTACGGGAACCCGATCAGGTCGAAGAGCACCTGGGGGATGTCGCGGTCGATGCTGCCGCCGAGCGCAGCCTCCTCGCGCTCCATCTCCTTCTGTTCCGCCTCGGGCAGCGAGGCGCCGTACATCTGCTCGATGCGCACGGCGTCGCCCTCGATCACCGACGAGAACGCGGTGCTTCCCTCGTCGTCGCGGTCGTCGATGTCTTCGCGGTCGAGGTCGAAGTGCTGGTCTTGCAGCGCGTGCGTCAACTCGTGGACGAACGTGCTCTTGACGTAGGGGCTGAACGAGTCGCCGCGCACGACGAGGTCGTCCTCCTCGGTGTCGTAGAAGCCGACCACGCTGCCGCTCTCGACGTCCATCAGTTCGTA
>DASVEG010000260.1:0-27769 GCA_036380695.1 Acidimicrobiales bacterium | reverse complement strand
CGCGCTATGCGCGAGTTTCTGCACCCAGAACGCGTCTTGTGACGCGTCAGCGGCCGAGGCGTTCCTTGGTGACCTCGGCGAGGCGGTCGACCGGGGCCTGCCACATGTTGTGGGCGCGGAGCAGCTCGAAGCCCATGTCGATGTTGATGGCGAGCATCGGACCGTTGGAGAACGCGTTGTCGGTGTAGACGTCGGCGACCTCGGGCCGCTCGTCCATCAGGCGAAGGCAGTTGACCGCCTTTAGCCACCGACCGAGCCCCTTGCCGCGGTGCGACGGCACCACCGCCGTCCACCCCTGCCACGCCATCTCCTGGCTGTGCGGCAGGAACCAGAACTCGGTGAAGCCCGCCATCTCCCCCGACTCCGCGTGGCGAACGATCACGCGCCACACCGAGTACCCCTGCTTGGCGTCGAGCTCTTGCCGCTCGCGGAACCGTTCCGGCGTCTCGACGCGGTCTTCCATGTCGAGGTCGTCGCGCGGGGCCGTGTTCGTCACGTGGTACATCGCGACGAACGGCTCGAGCAGGTCGTCCGGGAGCGGGCCGTCGACGGCGACGAGCTCGTAGCCGGCGGCTTGCGTCTTCGCGTCCTCGACCCACGACTCGAGCCTCGCCCTGTCGACGTCGGCGAGATGCAGGCGGCTCTTGCGGTCGGTCATCTTCTTGTCGAAGCCGTTGGCGACGGCGAACGCGTCGCCCGCTTGGCCGTCGACCGTCGACCCGCCGAGGATCGTCCGGCTGTCGTCGCGCGCCGCTTCGACGATGCGCGCGAGCAGGTCGGTACCGATGCGCTGGCGGCGAGCGTCGGGATCGACGCTGATGCCGAACCACGAGAGGTGCCGGTTCGACTCGGTGTATTCGCGGTCGAGCCCGGCGCTGCCTAGCGCATGCTTGCGGTCACCGTCCCACGCCACCCAGTAGAGCGGCTTGGAATGCGACGGCACCTCGAGCATCTCCTTGCGGTACTGCTCGAACGGCGTCGGCGGGTCCTCCGGCGCCAGCTCCCTGGCGATCGTCTCCGAGTGCTCCCACCTGGCGCGGAAGTCGTCGTCGGTGGCGGTCGTAGGGTCGAATTCCTCGATGCTGTAGCGCACGGTCATCGTGCCTCCTCCAAATGCTTCGTGACGACGTCGATGTCGGCTTGGTGCCCGACCCACACCTCGATCGGTGCGAACCCGAGCGCGTGGTTGATCCCCAGCATCGGCTCATTGCTCCCTGCGTTCCAGGTGTCGACCTTTTCGACCTCCGGCTTCTCGTCGAGGATCCGCAGCAGCATGGCCGCCTTGAGCCACCGGCCGAGACCTTTGTCGCGATGGGGCGGGTCGACTGCGGTCCCTCCTTGGAACGCACGCTCCTTCCGCCACTTCGTGAAGAACATCTGCGTGAACCC
Source organism: Acidimicrobiales bacterium (assembly GCA_036380695.1). Taxonomy (GTDB): domain Bacteria; phylum Actinomycetota; class Acidimicrobiia; order Acidimicrobiales; family CADCTF01; genus DASVEG01. The sequence goes on along the minus strand of DASVEG010000260.1, from coordinate 26,380 downwards.
GGCAAAGTGCCCCGTCGAACGCTCGACGGCGCAGACGTTCCACCAGTCGATGCCGACGTCGACGCGGCGCTGCTCCCGCTCGCGCAACTGTTCGGGCGTGACGCGCTCGTCGCGCCAGTCGAGGTCTTCGGTCGGTGCGGTGTTCATCACCTCGGTGACGCGAGCGAACGGCTCCAACAGCTCCTCGGGCGTCGGCCCGTCCCACATCGCGAGGTCGTAGCCGCCCGCGCGCATCGACGCGCGGTCGACCCACGATTGCAGCATCGGTACGTCGAGGTCGGACATCAGCAAGCGGTTGTGGTGCTCACGGATCCGCGGCGTGAGACCGAACTTTGTCAGGAACGCAATCGCACCGTCGGCGTCGTCCCGAGCGTTCAGACCGACGCTCGTACGACCGGCGCTGTGGGCGGCGGCGACGACGGCGCGCAGCAGCTCGGTGCCGATCCCCTGCCGCCGTTGCGCCGCAACGACGCTGATGTCCGCCCATGCGAGGTGCGTGTTGCCCTCGTGCTCCTCGGTCGACGCCGCGTACCCGACCGTCGCCGGCCCGAGCCTGGCGACCCATCGACGGCGGGTGCGGAGAAGCGGCATCTCCCGCGACTCGTCCTCGATCCACTCCTCGTACGGGATCGGCTGGTCGTCCGGGAGCTGTTCGAGCTCGATCGACGCCACGATCGAATGAACGGCGCGCCGCTCCGCGTCCGACGCGGTCGCCGGGTCGAACGCAACGATCTCGAGGTCGGAGGGCGCCGCCATGTCAGGAGTTTCGCAGGCGAGTGTTCCACCGCCGCAGCGAATTACCGTCGTGCCATGACCGGGGACGGCACCGTCGAGCTCGCGGCGCTCCGGATCGGCGACCGGCCCGACGTTTGGCGCGACCTCGGGTTCGTGGTCGACGGCGACGAGGCCCACGCCAGCGGCGTGTGCTTCGGGCTCGGGGGCGGCGGCCGCGGCATCACCGGCTGGTCGGTGCGCGGCGTCACCGGCGTGGGCGAGATCGCCGGCGTGCGGCTCGACCTGCCCGCTCCGCCGAGCCGCCGGACACCCGATCACCCGAACGGCGTCGTCGCGCTCGACCACGTCGTACTCCTCACGCCCGACCTGCCGAAGACGATCGCGGGCTTCGATCGCGTCGGCGTCCCCGTGCGGAGGATGCGCGACGTCGAGCCGAGCCCGCGCCAGCAAGCGTTCTTCAAGCTCGGCGGTGTGGTCGTCGAGGTGGTTGGGCCGGCCGGCACCGAGCCGGCGTTCTGGGGGCTGGCCTGGACGGTGCGCGACCTGGAGGAGACCAAGGCGTTGCTCGGCGACCGCCTGCGCGGGCCGAAGCCGGCCGTGCAACCCGGCCGGCGCATCGCGACGCTCGAGCGCAGCGCTGGGTCGACGGTGCCGATGGCGTTCATGTCCCCGCACGTGCCGTCGACGCGCCCATGACGTCGACGTACGCCCGTTCGCTCGTGGCGGAGCTCGTGCGATGGCGCAGGCCGGGCTGGCCGTTGCTGTTCGGGATTGCGGGCGGGGTCGGCGTCGGGAAGACCACGGTCGCGGCGTCTTTGGCCGACGAGGTGCGCGCGGCAGGGCTCACCGTTGCCGTCGTGTGCACGGACGGGTTCCTGTTCCCGAACGACGAGCTGTCGCGGCGTGGCCTCCTCGCGCGCAAGGGGTTCCCCGACACGTTCGACGTCGAGTCGCTCGTCGCGGCGCTCGACGCGCTGCGCAAGCAACAGCCCGCGGACGTGCCGGTGTACTCGCACGAGACCTACGACCGCCTGCCAGACCCCGTGAGGGTCGAGCCCGCCGACGTCGTCATCGTGGAGGGCGTCAACGTGCTGCAGGCCGAGGTGGCCGAGCGCTTGCACTCGTCGATGTGGATCGAGGCCCACGAGCCGCACATGCGCGCGTGGTTCTTCACCCGATTCGACGCGCTCTGCGAGACCGGCGAGGGGTTCTACGCGCCGCTCGCGGCCATGACGCCGGAGCAGCGCCGGTCGGTCGCGGAGGCGGCGTGGACGGGGATCAACCTCGTCAACTTCGAACAGCACATCCGTCCGACGAAGTACCGCGCCATGTACCAGCTACAAAAGAACGAGGATCACTCCGTCAGGTCGTTCGCCGCCGTAGGACCGCGTCGAGCGCCGCAGGCCGGTCGGTCATGATCCCGTCGACGCCGAGGTCGAGCAGTTCCTCCATCTCGTCCTCGTCGTCGATGGTCCACACGTGGACGGCGACACCGTGGGCGTGCGCGGCCTCGACGAATCGCTCGTCGACGACGACGGTGTCGCCGAACCGGTGGGGCACCTGCAGCGCGGCGTGCTCGGTGTGGGGCGGGTCCTCCCCCGCCTGCACCGCCCGGTAGAAGTCCGCCGTCGCGAGCGTGCCGTACGACGTCGCGATCTGGGGCGCGTGGCGAGCGAACTCGTCGGTGGAGTTGTCGTCGAACGAGGCGACGATGACGTCGTCGATGCGGCCGTGCTCCATCAGCACCTGGGCGAGCTTCGCTTCGTACGGCGGCACGACCGGCGCCGACTGCTTGATGTCGAAGTTGAGGAACGTCGAGGGGAACGCCTCGAGCACCTCCACGATCGTCGGGATGCGGAACGCGGTGTCCTCCGCCGCCTTGCCGCGGTGCACGTAGGCCTCGTCGGGCGACTCGTGGTCGACCACCGAGCCAGGAACCCACCAGTACGCGTTGTCGAGCGCCTGCACCTCGTCGAGCGTGAGGCTCGCGATCGTCCCCGTGCCCTCCGTCGTGCGGTCGACCGTCGAGTCGTGACACACCACGAGCACGCCGTCGGACGTCATGTGCACGTCGAGCTCGAGCGCCTTTGCCCCCGCGTCCACCGCGGCGCGCATCGCGTGCATCGTGCTCGACGGACCCTCCTTCGCGCCGCCCTGGTGCGCGTAGTTCAGGACGCGCCGCTCGAGCCACGGGTTCGTCATCGCGGGCGACGGTAGCGTGCCCAGGCGTGGGCGACACCGGTGTGATCCTGACCGAGGTGAGCGACGGCGTCGCGGTCGTCACGCTCAACCGGCCCGAGCGCCGCAACGCGTTGAACGGCGAGCTCATCCGCGGCATCAGGGACACCATGGTCGCGCTGGACGGCGACGACGGCGTGTCGGTGATCGTGCTGACGGGCAGCGACCCTGCGTTCTGCGCGGGCGTCGACCTCAAGGAGCTCGGCGCCGGGCGCAACCTGGTGGCGAGCGACGGCGCCGCCGCGCCCGGCCGCCCGTGGGCGCGCACGACGAAGCCGGTCGTCGGCGCGGTCAACGGCCCGGCGGTCACCGGAGGATTCGAGATCGCGCTGCAGTGCGACTTCCTCGTAGCGTCCGAACGCGCCACGTTCGGCGACACCCATGCTCGCGTCGGGCTGCTCCCCGGCTGGGGGCTGTCGGTGCTCCTGCCCCAGGCGATCGGGGTGCGGCGCGCGAAGGAGATGTCGCTCACGGGCAACTTCGTCTCTGCGGGCGAAGCCCTCCGGCTCGGGCTCGTGAACCACGTCGTACCGCACGACGAGCTCTTGCCGACGGCGAGGAAGCTCGCCGTCGACATCGCCGGCAACGACCAGCGCGCGGTGCGCGCCCTGCTCGAGGAGTACGACGAGGTCGTGTCGACCACCCTCGCCGACGGCCTGGCGATCGAGGCCGCCAAGGCCGCGGCATGGAACTCCGACCGCTCGACCACCGCCGATGTCGAACGCCGCCGCCAGGCGGTCATCGACCGCGGCCGCTCCCAACTCTGACGCCGGAACGGTTTTGTGCACCGATGGCATCAAATGAGCGGCCAACGGTGCACAGAACGAGTCGGAGGAGGCCGGCGACCGGGGACGGAGCCCCTCGTACTCGGCGGGCCGCGCCGCGGCGCCACGCCACCAGGCCGATGTCCGATCGCTTTGCGTCGGTTCACGCCCTCCTAGGGGCCGTCGGTGACGGAAACGACCCCTCACGGCGAGCTCGGGTCAGCACGCGGGCGACGGGAGGCGCGGTTTCTCGCAGTAGTACCGCGCAGGGCGCGGACTAGTGCGAAGAAGCGAAGAAGCTGGTCGGACCGCGTGCCAAACGAGTCAGAGCAGGCCGGCCTCCGCGGCGAGGTCCGCGAGGGGGCGTTCGGGGCGGGCGCCGATGTGGGAGATGACCTCGGCGGCGGCGAGCGAGCCGAGACGCCCGGCGGCGGCGGCGTCGCGCCCGATGGCGAGGCCGTAGAGCACGCCGGCCGCGTACAGGTCCCCCGCGCCGGTCGTGTCCACCACCGTCTCCACGGGGTGCACGTCGACCACGTGGACCTCGTCGCCGTGCACGATGACCGACCCGAGCGCACCCCTCGTCAACGCCGCGTACTCACATCGATGGCGGCGCGTCGCGTCCAGCGCCTCGTCGAAGTCGTCGGCCTCGAAAAGGGAAACGATCTCGCTCTCGTTCGCGAACAGCACGTCGACGTGGTCGTCGAGCAACTGCAGGAAGTCCTTGCGGTGGCGGTCGACGCAGAACGGGTCGGACAGCGACATGGCGACGCGACCGCCACCTTCCTTCGCCACCTCGATGGCACGGCGCATCGCCGACTTCGCCACCTCGTCGTCCCACAGGTAGCCCTCGAGATAGGTCACCGCACTGCGGCCGACGACGTCCGCCGCGACGTCTTCGGGGCGGATGTTCCGCGACGCACCGAGGAACGTGCTCATGGTGCGATGGGCGTCGGGCGTCACCATCACGAGGGACCGCGCGGTCGGAGCACCATCCGTCGCCGGCGGGACGTCGAAGTCGACACCCGCGGCCCGGATGTCGTGCGTGAAGACCTCGCCGAGCTGGTCGTCGCGGACCTTGCCGAGGAACGCCGCCCTGCCGCCGAACGACGCGATGCCCACGGTGGTGTTTGCCGCCGACCCGCCCGAGATCTCGATCCCCGGAGGCATCGCTTCGTACAACCGGTGCGACTCCTCGGCGTCGACCAACTGCATGACGTCCTTCACCAACCCGTGCTCGGCGAGGAACGCGTCCGGCGTGTGGGCGAGCACGTCGACGATCGCGTTGCCGACCGCGACGACGTCGTATCGGTAGTCAGGCACGGGCGGCGAACCTACACGGAGTGGGTAGCGTGAGCGCCGTGCCCGACCCCGTCGCACCCTCCCGATACCGGCTTCCGCGCTCCGTCGTCCCGACCCGCTACGAGCTCGTCCTCGAGCCCGACCTCGACGCGTTCACCTTCACCGGCTCGGTCCGGGTGGAGGTCGACGTAGCGGAGCCAACGACCACCGTCGTGCTCAACGCGACCGAGCTCGATATCCGCCACGCCACCGCAGGAGGGCAAGAGGCGACGACGTCGCTCGACGGCGACCTCGAGCGCCTCACGTTGACCGTCGCCGAGGCCCTCCCCGCGGGCCGGAGCACCGTCGAACTGTCGTTCACGGGCATCCTCAACGACCAGCTCGCCGGGTTCTACCGCAGCATCTACAAGGACGAGTCGGGCGATGAGCACGTCATCGCCACGACGCAGTTCGAGTCGACCGACGCACGCCGGTGCTTCCCGTGCTGGGACGAGCCGGAGTTCAAGGCCGTGTTCGGCGTCACGCTCGTCGTCGACGACGGCATGCTCGCGATCTCGAACGGGCCCGCGACCTCCGACGAGCCCCATCCCGACCGCCCGGGCAAGCGCATCGTGCGCTTCGCGGACACGATGAAGATGTCGACGTACATCGTCGCGTTCGTCGTCGGGCCGCTGATCGCGACCGAGCCGGTCGACGTCGACGGCGTGCCTCTTCGCGTCGTCCACGTGCCAGGTCGAGAGCACATGACGCAGTTCGCGCTCGAAGCGGGAGCGTCGAGCCTCCGCTTCTTCCGCGACTACTTCGGCCTGCCCTACCCGGGGGACAAGCTCGACCTGATCGCCCTGCCCGACTTCGCGTTCGGCGCCATGGAGAACCTGGGCGCGGTGACGTTCCGCGAGACGGCCCTTCTCGTCGACAGCGACAACGCGTCGCGCCTCGATCACGAGCGCGTCGCAGACGTCGTCGCCCACGAGATCGCCCACATGTGGTTCGGCGACCTCGTGACGATGAAGTGGTGGAACGGCATCTGGTTGAACGAAGCGTTCGCCACCTTCATGGAGTTGCTCGCCGTCGACAACTTCCGGCCGGAGTGGGAACGGTGGGTGAGCTTCGCCACGGGCCGCGCCGCGGCGATGGTCGTCGACGGCATGCGGGCGACGCGCCCCGTCGAGTTCCCGGTCGACGCGCCGGAGGAAGCCGAGGGCATGTTCGACGTGCTGACGTACCAGAAGGGTGCGTCGGTGGTCCGCATGCTCGAGCAGTACCTCGGTGGCGACGAGTTCCGCGCCGGGATCCGGCTGTACATGGAGCGCCACCGCTACGGCAACACCGAGACGACCGACCTCTGGGACGCCATCGAGGAGGCGACCGGCGAGCCCGTCCGCTCGACGATGGACTCGTGGATCTTCCAGGGCGGCTACCCGGTCATCGCGGTGGAGGCGGCCGCCGACGGCGCGCAGCTCGCGATCACCCAGCGGCGCTTCCGTTACCTGCCGACCGCGGAGGACGCCGACGCCCGCTGGCAGGTGCCGCTCATCCTGCGCGCGTCGGTCGACGGCCGCGTCGCCGAGGCGCAGAAGCTCTTGCTCACCGATGGCTCCGCCACCGTCGACCTGGGAGGCAAGGTCGACTGGGCGGTCGTGAACGCGGGCGGGTCGGGCTTCTACCGCACGCGCTACAGCGGCGACCTCCTCCGCCGCCTGACCGCCGACCTCGCGGCCGCCGGCCTCAGCCCCGTCGAGCGGTTCAACCTCGTCGCCGACACGTGGGCGACGGTGTGGGCCGGGATGGCTCCCGTCGACGACTTCGTCGAACTCGTGCGCATCTTCGGCGACGAGACCGACCCGACGGTCTGGGCCGCCATCGCCGGGCCCCTCAAACTGTTCAACGCCATGCTCGCCGAGGACGAGCGCAGCGGGCTGCAGGCGTTCGTTCGCGAGCTCGTGCAGCCGGCCTTCGCTCGCGTCGGCTGGACCGCGGAGGCAGGCGAGGGAGAGAAGGTCCCCACGCTGCGGGCGAACCTGCTCGCCGTGCTCGGCACCATCGGCGCGGACGAGCAGGTGCGGGCTGAGGCGTCGCGGCTGCACGCGTCGTACGTGGAGGACCGCACGAGCGTCGACCCCGACATCGTGCCCGCGCTCATCACGATCCTCTCCGCGACCGGAGGCGAGGGCGAGTACGCCACCTTCCTCGACGGGTTCCGGAACGGCGCCACGCCGCAGGAAGTCGTGCGTTACCTGTACTCGCTCGCCCACTTCGGCCACGAGGCGCTGGTGCGCCGCACGCTCGACCTCGCGATCGGCGACGAGGTGCGAACGCAGAACGCGCCGTACCTCGTGAACGAGGCCCTCGCCAACCCGTCACAGGGTCCGATGGTGTGGGAGTGGGTGAAGGCGAACTGGGACGACCTTCTCGCTCGGTATCCCGACAACAGCCACGCGCGCATGCTCGAGAACATCGGGTCGCTGCACCTTCCGGATGTGGCCGCCGACGTGCGGTCGTTCCTCGAAGCCCACCCGGTCAAGGCGGGGCAGAAGACGGTCGAGCAGACGTTGGAGCGCCTCGACGTGAACGTCGCGTTCCGCCAGCGCGAGGGCGGGCGCCTCGCCTCGCTGTTCGACGGTTGATCTTCGCCGTCGAGGACACCACGGCGCAGCTGTGGTGGGAGGGGGCGATGGTCGACGTCGCGCTCGGCGACGGCGACCCGAGGGTCGCGGGTGTGGAGCCGGTCGCGCCGCCGCCCGGTCCGATGACCGCACGCATCGCGACGATCAGCGACCTCCACGTCGGCGAGGCCGCGTTCGGCATCGCCCCGCGCATCCACGAGCCGGGCGGCGTGCACGCGGAGCGGTACGCGCTGCGTGCCGCGCGTGCCGCGGTCGGCGAGGCGATCGCGTGGGGCGCCGAGCTGCTCGTCGTCAAGGGCGACGTCACGTGGACCGGCAGGGCGCGCCAGTGGGAGCTGGCGGCTGGCGCGCTCGCCGCATCGCCGGTTCCGGTCGTCGCCATCGTCGGCAACCACGACGTGACGACCAAGGGCGTCGACGGCCGGCCGTTCCTCGAAGACGCGGGCGTGACCGTCGTTGACGCCGCCGACCCGGTGGGGTCGGTCGACGTCGCCGGGCTGCGCGTGGTGCTCGCCCACACGCCGCGGCTCGGGCACCAGCCCGGCGCCGTGACGCCCGCGCAACGCGATGAGGTCGCCCGGCTCGTGGCAGGCGCGCCGCGGCCCGGCGGCGCGGTCGTCGTGCTCCACCACTACCCCGACCGGTTCTTCACGCCGACGCGCTACCCGAGCGGGTTGCGGAAGGCGGACGCGTCGCCCATGTTGCGTGCGATCCGCGAAGCGAACCCGGCCACGCTCGTCACGTGCGGCCACAGCCACCGCCACCGTCGCTACCGCCGCGAAGGGCTCGACGTCACCGAGGTGGGGTCGACGAAGGACTACCCGGGCGTGTGGGCGGGCTACGCGGTGCACGAAGGCGGGCTGCGCCAGGTCGTGCGCCGCATTGCCGAGCCGTCGGTGATCGAGTGGACCGAGAGGACGAGGAAGTCGGTGCTCGGCCTGTGGGGCCGCTGGACGCCGGGGCGCCTCTCGTGGCGGTGCTTCAGCCTCGCGTGGCCGACCCGCCCGTGAGCCGGTCGATGCGTTCCTGCACCGTCGCGAGCCGCGCCGCCGCGGCGTCGTGCAGCCGGCCCGCCCGCTCGTAGAGGTCGGTCACCTCTTCGATCCCGAGCGCACCGCCCGCCATCTGGTCGATCGTGCGCTCCAGCTCGTCCACCAGCTGCTCGAACGTCAGCGTCTCCAGCGCCGCGTCGTGCTCGTCAGCCATCGGTCACCTCCACTGCGAAGCGGCCGGCGGCCACCTGCACCTCGAGTCGGTCTCGGGCCCCGACGTCGCTCGCGGACCGCACGACACCGCGCTCCGACCGGACGACGGCGTACCCGCGTTCGAAGACGCGCTGCGGGCTCAGTGCGTCGAGGTGCCGCCGATGGCCCGCAAGAACCGCGGCCTTCGTGGCGAGGAGCCGCTCCGGCGACGCCAGCTCCATGCGCGAGTGTGCCCTCGCGAGGCGGTCGCCGGCGCGCCCGGCGCCGAGCACGACGGCGCGATCGCGGTCGACGCGCGCGAGCCGCGCCGCCGACCGCTCGAGCGTGCGGTCGAGCACGCGCCCTGCCCGTTCCGTCGCGTCGTCGAGCCGCGCGGTGAGGGCGGCGAGGTCGGGGACGACCGCGGCCGCGGCGAGCGACGGTGTCCCGCAGCGGAGGTCGGCGACCTCGTCGCACAGCGGGCGGTCGCGCTCGTGGCCGATGGCGGAGACGACGGGGCGCGACGAACGGCAGATGGCGCGGCACAGGTCCTCGTCGCTGAACGGGAGCAGCTGCGCCGCGTCGCCCCCACCCCTGGCGAGGATGATGGCGTCGACCTCGTCGCACTCGTCGAGGTCTTCGATGGCGCGGGCCACCGCGTCGGCGGCACCGGGGCCAGAGACCGTCACCTCCCTGAAGACGAGCGGGAACCCGGGGAACCGCACCGCGACGACCGACTCGATGTCGTGGCGGACCGCGGCGTCGCTGCCGCACACGACGCCGATGGCGCGCGGCAGCAGCGGCATCGGCCGGCGCGGCCGGTCGAGCAGGCCCTCGGCCGCGAGCCTCGACCGCGCCTCGGCAATCATCGCCGCGACCGCGCCCTCGCCGACGGGGACCACCTCCTCGGCGACGAGCTGCAGGCTCCCCCACCCGCTCACCCACTCGAGGGTGCCGGTGACCTGCACGCGCTCACCCGCGACGGTCCGCGCTCGGCGCGCCCTCGACGCGGGCACGGTGACGGTGATCTGGGCGGCGCGGTCCTTGAGCGTGAACCACACCCGCCCACCAGGGCGCGCGGACGGCCGGTGCACCTCGCCCTCCACCGCCACCTTGCCGATGCCCGCGAGCGATCTGGCCATCTCCGCGCTGAGGCGGACGAGGCTCAGCTTGCGCACCGTCGGGACGGGCGCGGGCTCGGGGTCGAAGAGCGTCACGGCCGCAGACCGTACTGGCGGCTCCTAACGTCGGGCGATGGAACAGCGACAGATCGGCAGCCTCTCCGTGTCCCTCGTCGGGCTCGGCTGCAACAACTTCGGCATGCGGGTCGACGAGGCGGGGACGGTCGAGGTGGTGCGCGCCGCGCTCGACGCGGGCGTCACGCTGTTCGACACCGCCGACATGTACGGCGGCGGCAAGAGCGAGGAGTTCCTCGGCAAGGCGCTGCGCGACGTGCGCGATCGGGTCGTCATCGCCACCAAGTTCGGCGCCGCCGACGGTGGCAGCCCCGAGGTCGTGCGCAGGTCGTGCGAGGAGTCGCTGCGGCGGCTGGGCGTCGACGTCATCGATCTCTACCAGCAGCACCGGCCGGACGACGACGTGCCCATCGAAGAGACGCTCGGCGCGCTCGACGAGCTCGTCGCCGCAGGCAAGGTCCGTGAGATCGGCTGCTCGAACTTCGACGGGCCGCGGGTGGACGCGGCGGCCGCCGCGTCGTCGGCGGCCGGCTTCGTCTCCATCCAGAACCAGTTGAGCCTGCTCGACCGGCGCCAGGAGGACGACCTGCTCGCGTCGTGCGAACGCCACGGTCTGGCGATCCTCCCGTATTTCCCGCTGGCGAGCGGGATGCTCACGGGCAAGTACCGGAGGGGCGAGGAGCCGCCGGAGGGGACGAGGCTGGCGACGGCCGCGGAGGACCGGCGCAAGCGGGCCCTCGACGAGCGCAACTTCGACGTCGTCGAGCGGCTGGAGGCGTTCGCCGCGGATCGCGGGCACACCCTCGTCGAGCTCGCCATGTCGTGGCTGGCCTGCCTGCCCCACATGGGCTCGGTGATCGCCGGCGCCACGTCGCCCGAGCAGGTGCGCACCAACGCCGCCGCCGTCGGCTGGCGCCTCACCGCCGACGAGATGGCCGAGGTCGACAAGCTCGCCCGCCGCTGAGACACCGCCGCCAAACGGATTTGGGCGCGATCAGTGCCTCGTGAGGCACTGATCGCGCCCAAAACGGGAGGGGCGGGCTGAAGCTGCGGGTTACCGCCGGGCGAACCGGCGGAAGGCGACGCCGCCGCCGATGAGGCCGAAGCCCGCGATGGCGAGCAGCACGAGCGGGAGGCCGGTGCGGGCCAGCGTGAGCGGGGCGGCTGCGGTGGAGGTGTCCACCGCGCCGAGCTCAGCCGGCTGGGCCTTCACGACGGCTGCGGTCTGGGTGGTCGCGGCGCGTTCGAACTGCACGCCGAGCACCTGGGCGGCCTCGGTCGTCTCCGTGTCGACGGCGCCGAGCTCGGCCGGCTGGGCGGGAGTCACCGGCTTCGTCACGGTGTTCCCCCGGACCTCGGTCTCGCCCTTCGGCAGTTCGCCGACCGGGGCGCCCGCGTTCTCGCGGTTGCCGCCGCAGTTGCCGTTGTTGTCGTCGGCGAAGTCGGTGTCGTTGCCACAACCGTTGTTGCCGTCGTAGTCGCTGTCGCCCTGCGTCTCGGCGTCGTGGCCGGCTGCGGGATAGGGCTTGTCGACACCGGGGTCGCCGTCGGGGTTCGACTCCGACCGGCCCTGCGTGCCCGAGCCGCCGGCTTCGGTCTCCCGGTCCGCGTTGCCGGGCGCGGCGTCGGCGTCGGTCGCTTCGGTGCCGTTCTGCTTCTTCGGGCGCTCACCGTCGGGATCGGCCATCGCCGGGCCGGCCAGCAGGGCCAGTCCCAACAGACCTGCACCGAACGCCGCGCCGATCCTGGATGCAGTGCTCACGAGTGTGTTCCTTCTGTGACGCCCCGGAGGGCTCTTGTTGACAAGCAGTGGTGTTCCCACCACGAACCGTGGACTAACCCGATGTCACTAGTCCAGAAGGACGACGCCCGAACGGACTAGCTCCACGACACCGTGGGAGACGTCCGAGATGCGCGGCGATGACGCGAGAACCCGCGTTTTTCCCTGAGGGACGGGGACCTCGACCGTGCGGTCCGAGAGGTTGGCGGCGATGACGACGCCGCCCCGCCCGACCACGATCCAGCCTTCGTCGGCCGAGACGTTCACCTCCACGTCGTCGAACCGGCCTGGCCCGAGCTCGCGCCGCGACCTCCGCAAGGCGATCAGCTCGCGATGCCACGCGAGCAGCGACGCGTGGGGCTCGTCCTCCCGCTCCTCCCAACGCAGCTTCGACCGCTCGAAGGTGGCGGGGTCCTGAGGGTCAGGCACGTCCTCGGGGGCCCAACCGAAGTAGGAGAACTCCGACCGGCGCCCCTCGCTCACGGCGCGCCCGAGGTCGGGGTCGGGGTGGTCGGTGAAGTACTGGAACGGCGACGTCGCGCCCCACTCCTCGCCCATGAACAGCATCGGAACGAACGGCGAGGTCAGCACCAGCGCGGCCGCGAGCCGCAGCTGATCGGTCGACAGGAGGTGGCTCGACCGCTCCCCCTTGGCCCGGTTGCCGACCTGGTCGTGGTTCTGGAGGTAGCCGAGGAATCGCCACGCGGGGATGCCGACCGGCGCGCGGCCGTGACGCCTGCCCCGGTGCGCGTCGTGCTCGCCTGCGAAGACGAACCCCCGCGTGTACGCGGTCGCGAGCTGCTGGATGGACCCGAAGCTCTCGTAGTAGCCGGCCCGCTCGCCGGTGAGGATCGTGTGCAGGCAGTGGTGGAAGTCGTCGTTCCACTGGGCGTCGATCCCGTAGCCGCCGACCTCGCGGCGCGACACGATCCGCGGGTCGTTCAGGTCGGTCTCCGCGATGAGGAACAGGTCGCGCCCCAGCTCGACCTCGAGCGCCTCGACCTCGAGACCGATCTGTTCGAGCAGGTGCACCGCGGACATGTCGACGATGGCGTGCACCGCATCGAGCCGCAGCCCGTCTGCGTGGTAGTCGCGCAGCCACATGAGCGCGTTGTCGACGAAGAACCGGCGGGGCTCGTCCGACCCCGCCGCGTCCACGTTCACCGCCAGGCCCCACGGCGTGGCGTACTTGTCGGTGAAGTAGGGCCCGAACTCGGAGAGGTAGTTCCCTGCTGGCCCGAGGTGGTTGTAGACGACGTCGATCACCACCGCGATGCCGGCCTCGTGGGCGGCGTCGACGAACCGCTTCAGCCCGTCGGGGCCGCCGTACGCGTGGTGGGGCGCGAACAGGTCGACGCCGTCGTAGCCCCAACCGCGGTCGCCGGAGAACTCCGCGACCGGCAGCAGCTCGACGACGTCGACACCCAGCGACGCGAGGTGCGGGAGCTTCTCGATCGCCGCCACGAACGTCCCCTCCGGCGTGAACGTGCCGACGTGCAGCTCGTAGACGACGGAGGACGCGAGCGGAACGCCCCGCCAACCGTCGTCCGTCCACTCGAACGCGCCGTGGTCGACGACTTCGGACGGGCCGTCGATCCCATCTGGCTGCGACATCGACCGCGGATCGGGCCGTCCGGGGCCACCGTCGATCGAGAACGAGTACCGCGTGCCGGGCCCCGCGTCGCCGACGTCGGCCTGCCACCACCCGCCGCCCGCGTCCTCCATCGCGACGCGGCGACCGCCGCCCCCGCCGTCGTCGTCGCCGCCGTCGCGGAGGAGCACGTCGACGCCCGTCGCGGCCTTCGGCGCCCAGACGCGGAACGTGTGGCTCAACGGACGAGCCAGCCGACGGGCAGCGGCCCGACGACGCCGGCGACCGCAACCGACTCCCCACCCGGCAGCACGACCATGCTCGCCGGGTCGACGGCACCGCGCATCGGGAACCGCACCGCCACGACAACGAGGCGCCCACCGGCTCGCGCGAACGCGAGGACGCGATCGGCGCCCGGCCCCGTCGCGGCGAGCGGCTCGTACCCCGCGTCTCGCGCGAACAGCTCCTGCCGCTCGCGCCTGAGGCGGAGGAGGCGCTCGACGAGCCACAGCTTCGGCGCGCCCGTCTCCGCACGTTCGAGCACCGCCCCCGCGTCGAGGTCGCGGATCTCGCGGAGCAGCCGGCGCCGCGCGCCGTAGTCGACCGGCCTGCGGTTGTCGGGGTCGACGAGGCTGAGGTCCCACAACTCGGTGCCCTGGTACACGTCGGGCACACCTGGGCTCGTGAGCTTCACCACGGCCTGCACGAGCGAGTTCCACCGCCCGGCCTCGACCACGCGGTGCTCGGCGAGGAACGCTTCGACGCTCTCGACGAACGACTCGTCCGCGAGGACCGCGCTGGTGAACGCGCGCACCGCGTCGTCGTAGGCGACGACCGGGTCGATCCACGACGTGCTGACCTTCGCCTCCTTGGTCGCCTTCTCCATGTACGCCACCGCCCTGTCGGCCGTGAGCGGCCACGCGCCGACGATGGTCTGGTACAGGAGGTACTCGGCGTTGCGGTCGGGCAGGCCGCCCTGGCGGTGCGCCTCGTTGGCGTGCGCCCAACCCCACACGGCCTCTTCCCACGCGGCCGGGATCTCCGACAGGCACGCGAGCCGGGCGCGGACGTCCTCGCTCCTCTTCGTGTCGTGGGTCGAGGTGGCGAGCAACGCGCGGGTCGCAGGGTCGGCCCCGCGACGCTGGTGGAACTCCTCGACGGCGAGCCCCATGCGCGCGGGGTCGCCGCCCACGTCGTTCACCGCGAGGAGCCGGTGATACCGGTAGAACGCGGTGTCCTCCACGGCCTTGGCCATGACCGGCGACGTCGCCTGCTGGAACCGGACGGCGAGCTCGTCTTCGTGCGGGCCCCGGTGGCGAAGGAGGAGGACGTCGCGGAGGAACCGGAACAGCTCCGGCTCGAGGTCGGGCCTGCGTTCGGCGGCGAGCGCGGTCGCGCGGTCGACGCGCGCCGCGTCGACACCCGTCGGTTCGTCGCCGGGCCGCACGTAGGTGCGGTACACGTCGAAGGAGGCGATCGTCTCGCGGAGCGCGTCGCGCAACTCCGATCTCGTGTAGTCGCGGTGCCGGCGATTGCCCTCGGTCACGAGCACGAACAGCTCGGTCAGGCGCTCGACGTCCGCGGCGAGGACCGACCGCATGACCTCGTGCTTCGCGGCGTACGCGATGTCTTCGAACGCCGCCGTCTCGCCGGTGAAGCGTCCGTACGCGGCGGTCAGCGCGGGCTCGCCCGCGGGATCGACGAGCACGCCGGTCGCCTGGACGAGGAAGTCGTAGCCGGACGTGCCGTCGACGGGCCAGGCCGGCGGCAACGCCTCGTCGCGTTCGAGGATCTTCTCGACGACGACGTACGCCGACGGCCCTGCGGCCTCCCGCAGACGCTCGAGGTAGCCGAGCGGGTCGCGCAATCCGTCGACGTGATCGACGCGGAGACCGTCGACGTCGCCGCGTGCGACGAGGTCGAGCACGAGCGCGTGCGTGTCTGCGAACACCGTCGGATCCTCGATCCGCAAGGCGACGAGCGTCGTGATGTCGAAGAAGCGCCGGTAGTCGAGCTCGCGGCCTGCGGTGCGCCAGAACGCGAGCCGGTAGTTCTGGCGCTGCAGGAGCGCGTCGAGCGCGTCCGGATCCTCGTTGACCGCCTTGACCTCCTCGTCGACCGCGACGGCGAGCACGTCGTCGGCCGCGAGCAGCTCGGCGAGGCGGTTGCGGAGCACCTCCTTGTCGCGGTGGCGCTCGGTGACGCTCGCCCTATCGGTCGCCAGCGCGGGGGGGAGCCTGCCGAACGCGTTCGCCAGGCTGGCGAGCTCGTCGCTCTCCGCGCGCTGCGCGGCGCGCGCCAGCACGTCGTCGACCGTCCGCGGCGACACGGGCACGTCGTTGTCGAAGTACCGGACGGTGAACGTGCCGCCCTCGCGCACCAGCTGCAGTTCGCCGGCCTCGAGGACGCGGCCGTAGTGGTCGCCGAGGACCGGCACGAGCACCTTCGTCGTGAGCCGGCGCTCGGGCGGGTCCCAGTCGATGTCGAAGTAGGCGGCGTACTGGCTCGACGGGCCGTTCTCCAGCACGTCCCACCACCACGCGTTGTCGCGCCCCGCGATCGCCATGTGGTTGGGGACGATGTCGAGCACCTGGCTCATCCCGTTGGCGCGCAGCGCGTCGCAGAGGCGCGCATGCGCGGCTCCGCCGCCGAGTTCGTGGTTCAGGCGGCCGTGGTCGACGACGTCGTAGCCGTGCGTGCTGCCAGGCGCGGCCTGCAGGTACGGCGAGCAGTAGAGATGGGTGATACCGAGCTCCGCGAGGTACGGCACGACGGCTGCGGCGTCGTCGAACGTGAAGCCGGCGTGGAGCTGTACGCGGTAGGTCGCACGCGGGTCGATCACGTCGCGACGCGCCGGCGTACGAGACCGACCACCGACCGTCCTTCGACGGGCACGGCCTCACCCCCCATGTAGGCGTGGCTGCCCTCGACGACCATCGGGTCCTTCGTGTCGAACAGCACCTCCCACCGACCGCCGCACCAGCCACCGGGGATGCTGAATTCGATCGGGTCGTGATGGGCCGAGAAGAGCAAGAGGATCGAGTCGTCGACGATCCGCTCGCCACGTGATCCGCGGGAGGTGATCTCGTCGCCGTTCAGGAACACGCCGACGACCTTGGCGAAGCCGACCTCCCAGTCCTCGTCGGTCATCTCCGTGCCGTCGGGGTTGAGCCACGCGATGTCCTTCGCCGCGCTCCCTCGCACCGAACGGCCTTGGAACCATCCGCGTCGGCGCAGCACGGGATGGCGGCGGCGGACGTCCATGAGCCTGCGGGTGAACGCGAGCAGCTCGAAGTTGGCGTCGCGCCGCGACCAGTCGAACCACGAGAGCTCGTTGTCCTGGCAGTACGCGTTGTTGTTGCCGCGCTGCGTGCGGCACATCTCGTCGCCGCCCAGCAGCATCGGCACGCCCTGCGACACGAACATCGTGGCGAGGAAGTTGCGCACCTGCCGCGCGCGCAGCTCGTTCACCCCGTCGTCGTCGGTCTCGCCCTCGGCGCCGTGGTTCCACGACCGGTTGTGGCTCTCACCGTCGCGATTGTCCTCGCCGTTCGCGTCGTTGTGCGTCTCGTTGTACGAGACGAGGTCGTGCAGCGTGAACCCGTCGTGCGCGGTCACGAAGTTGATCGACGCGCCGGGGCGTCGGTCGTCGCCGTAGAGGTCGGAGCTACCGGTCAACCGGTAGGCGAACTCGCCGAGGCCGGCCTCCTGCCCGCGCCAGTAGTCGCGCATGCAGTCGCGGTACTTGCCGTTCCACTCCGACCACAGCGGCGGGAAGTTGCCCACCTGGTAGCCGCCTTCGCCGACGTCCCACGGCTCGGCGATGAGCTTGACGCCGCTGACGACGGGGTCCTGCTGGACGAGGTCGAAGAACGACGAGAGGCGATCGACGTCGTGGAGCTCGCGTGCGAGCGTCGAGGCGAGGTCAAAACGGAAGCCGTCGACGTGCATCTCCGTCACCCAGTAACGCAGCGAGTCCATGATCAGCTGCAGCGCGTTCGGGTGGCGCATGTTCAGGCTGTTGCCGGTGCCCGTGTAGTCCATGTAATAGCGGGCGTCGCCCTCGACGAGGCGGTAGTACGCGGCGTTGTCGATGCCCTTGAACGAGAGCGTCGGGCCGAGGTGGTTGCCCTCGGCGGTGTGGTTGTAGACGACGTCGAGGATGACCTCGATGCCCGCGGCATGGAGGGCCTTCACCATCGTCTTGAACTCGGTGACCTGCTCGCCGTCCTGCCCCGACGCCGAATACGGCCCGTGCGGCGCGAAGTACCCGATCGAGTTGTAGCCCCAGTAGTTGTGAAGGCCCTTGTCCTGCAGGGTGTGATCGTCGACGAAGTGGTGCACGGGAAGCAGCTCGACCGCGGTGACGCCGAGGAGCAGGAGGTGCTCGATGGCCGGCGCGGTGGCGAGCCCTGCGTAGGTGCCGCGCAGCTCCTCGGGCACCTCGGGGTGAAGCTTGGTGAAGCCCTTGACGTGGACCTCGTAGATCATCGTCTCGTGGAGGGGGGTGCCGGGGCGCTCGTCGTCTCCCCAGTCGAACCGGTCGTCGACGACGACCGACTTGGGCACGAACGGCGCGCTGTCCGCGTCGTTCCGCGTCAGGTCCTGGTCGGCCGCGCCGAAGGGGTACCCGTAGGCCGCTTCGTCCCACGCGATCTCGCCCTCGATGGCCTTGGCGTACGGGTCGATGAGCAACTTGTTGGGGTTGAACCGGTGCCCGTTCGACGGGTCGAACGGACCATGCACCCGAAAGCCGTAGCGCTGGCCGGTCCCGACGCCAGGCACGAACCCGTGGAACCGGTGGGCGGTGACCTCGGGCAGCTCGACGCGGGTCTCCGTGCCGGACGAGTCGAACAGGCACAGCTCGACGCGTTCGCCGTTCTCGGAGAAGAGCGAGAAGTTGGTGCCTTTGCCCTTCTTGTCGACGGTCGCGCCGAGCGGGTACGGGCGGCCGGGCCAGACGTCCATGTCCGGCCCAACCTACCCAGCCCTCCCGGGGGGTAGTGACGAGACTCCAGCGTTCTCAGGCGGGGTTCGGCGCGGGCGGCTGGGGAGGAACGAGGTTGGGGAAGGCGTCGCGCCCGACGGGCTCCGACGTCACCGTGCCGTCCGGCAGGGGCACGCCGACTGGCGCACCCGCGAGGGTGAAGCGCACCCCGTTGATCCCCGCGATCCCGGTGGCGGTGAACACGAGTTGGGCGAGGGCGATCCGCTGCTCCTGCGTGGGGACGTCGGTGAAGGCGCTGCTGAGGTCGACGATCACGACGTCGGGAGACGCCCGGCTCGCGGAGATCTCGGTCGAGGGGTTGATCGCCGTCCGGAGACCGCTGACCGCTTCCTCCTCGGTGGGTCCTTCGAGGAGCGCGTTGAGGGTGCGGGCGACCGTCGGAGGGTCGGCAACGGTGCGTGGGACGGGCTCGAGCCGGTCGCCCACGAGGAAGTAGACGGCGACGTTCACCCGCTGCACTGCCGGCGCGGTGGTGCTGGTCGAGACGTTCGCCGGCGCGTCGTCGAGCAGGCCGTACGGCACCTCGTCCGCGGCCAGCCCGCGCGGCCGGTCGTCTTCCTGCACGCCGCAGGCCGCGACGCCGGCGATCAGCGCGGCGACCAGCGGTAGGGCGGCGGCGAGGCGCCAGGCGCGCGTCACAGGAGCTTCGGCAGCTCGACGACGAAACGGGCGCCGGCGCCACCCGGCGCGTCCTCGACCCACACGCGGCCGCCGTGCAACCGCACGTGCTCGGCGACGAGCGCGAGCCCGAGGCCAGTGCCGCTCCCCGCGCCGCGGCGGCCCGCAGCCGACCCGCGGAAGAACCGCTCGAACACCTGCGCCCGCTCCTCGGTCGGCACCCCAGGGCCGTTGTCCTCGACCGCGACGCGCACGACGCCGTCGACCCGTTCGACGGTGACCCGCGCCGCGCCGCCGCCGTACGCGTTCGCGTTCTCCACGAGGTTCCCGACGACCCGCTCGAGCCTGCGCTTGTCGCCGAGCACTCGCGCGTCGCCGTCGGCCGCGGGATCGACGGTGAGCGGCACGTGCGCGGACGCGCGGCCGAGCGCGTGGCGCACGAGCTCGGGCACCTCGACCTCTTCGAGCTGCAACTCGGCAACGCCGGCGTCGGCGCGCGAGATCTCGAGCAGGTCTTCGACGAGGCGCTGGAACCGTTTGAGGTCGGCGTCGAGCAAGTCGAGCGCGGCCTGGCTGCGCTCCGACATCTCCTCGCGGCGCACCATGAGCACGTCGATCGACGTCGCCAGCGTCGTGAGCGGCGACCGCAACTCGTGGCTCACGTCGGAGGCGAAGCGGGCGTCGCGTTGGATCCGGTCGCTCAACGCGTCGACCATCCGGTTGAAGCTCGTGGCGAGCGGCGCAAGGTCGCGATCGCCCACCTCCCCCAACCGGAAGTCGAGGTGCCCGTTCGCGATGGCGGCGGCGGCGTCCGACACGCTCGCGAGCGGCTTGAGGACGCGCGCGCTCACCCACCGCCCTATCGCCGCGCCGCCGAGCGTCGTGAGCAGCGCCGCGCCGGCGAGCGACCACGACAGGATGCTCAACGTCCGGTCGGCCTCGGCCAGCGAAAACGCCTCGTAGAACTCGGCCCCCACGCGTGGGATCGGCACGCCAACCGCGAGCCACGAGCGGCCGCCGAGCCGGAACCGCTGGCGGCCGGGGGCTCCTTGCGCGACCCGCTCGCGGAGGCCGGCAGGGATGACGTCGCTGCCGATGACGAGCGAGTTGGCGAACCACCGGTCGCCCTGGTGCACGACGACGCCGCCGGACGCGGGCGTCTCCAGTGAGGTCAACACGCGTGCGATGTCCGACCGGGTCCGCAAGCCGTCGCGCACGAGCCGCGCGTTGAGGTACGCCTGACTGACCGCCGAGTCTTCCCTCTGGTCGACCAGCGACGTGCGCACCAACCCGTACGTCACCGCCGACAGCACCGCGGACGTCGCCAGCGCGCCGAGGGCGAAGGCGACGGTCACGCGGGCGCGCAACCCGAGCGCCCTGCGCGGCTCGGTCATGAGCGCGCCACGATCACGACTGCAGCTTGTAGCCGAGCCCCCGCACGGTCACCACGTGCGTCGGCTCGGCCGCGTCCGGCTCGATCTTCGCCCGCAGCCTGCGCACGTGGACGTCGACGAGGCGGCCGTCGCCGAAGTAGCCGTACCCCCACACGCGGTCGAGGAGCTGCTCGCGGCTGAGGACGCGGCCCGCGTTCGCGGCGAGCTCGCACAGCAGGCGGAACTCGGTCTTGGTGAGATGGATCTCCTGGCCGTCGCGCCGGACGACGCCCGCGTCCGGGGAGATCTCGAGGGCGCCGAACCGGACGACGGGCGGCCCGCCCGCAGCGGCGCGCACGCGGCGAAGCAGCGCGCGGATCCGGGCCGAGAGCTCCTTGGTGACGAACGGCTTGGTGACGTAGTCGTCCGCTCCGGCTTCGAGGCCGGTGACGACGTCGGACGTGTCGCCGCGGGCGGTCACCATGATCACGGGCACGTCGCTCGACCGCCGGATGGCGCGGCACACCTCGAACCCGTCGATGCCGGGGAGCATGACGTCGATGAGCACGACGTCGTGCGGGTCGCTCGCGAACCGCTCGAGCGCTTCCTCACCGCTCGCCGCCTCGGCGACGACGTAGCCCTCGTCCTCGAGCGCGAGCCGCACGGCCGAACGGATGCGCTCGTCGTCTTCGACGGCGAGGATGCGCGCGGCCACGCCGTCCATGGTGACAGGCCAGTTAGGCGAAGGCGGCCTCGCGGTCGTTGTCGCAGGCGTCGACCTCGAACCAGACGACCTTGCCGTCGGGACGGCCTTCGACGCCCCACCCCGCCGACAGCGTCTGGACGAGCTGGAGACCTCGTCCGCTGGTGGCTTCCGGTGGTGCGTGGGCGATGGATGGCGACCGTTCGTTCGCGTCCTGCACCTCGACCCGAACCCGACCGTCGTTGCTGGTGAGCCGGACGACGTAGTCGGTGCGGGCGTGGAGGACCGCGTTCGTGGCGAGCTCGCTCACGAGGAGGACGGCGAGGTCCGCTGGCAAGGCGTGGGCCTCGAGCGCGGTACGCACGAAGGTGCGCGCCAACCGCGCACTACCCACCTCCGGTGCGAACACCGCCTCTGCGTGCAGCACTCGACGCCCTCCAGCCCTTCCGGTCGACCGCAACCGCCGACCATTCCCTCACGGCGAGACGGGTAAACCGCGGCGGCGGTCACCCGCCCCGTCGTGGGGCTCGATGGCGATGCCGCTATGAGCGCCAGAAGCACACAGCTCGGGCCTGACGGCCCGAACGGCTCTGCGAGTCGCGGCGTGTTCGAGCGCTCAACGAGAGATGCCTGCCTTGCGCAGCACGCCGGCGTCGACGCCCGCCTGCCGCCATGCGGAGTAGGTGATGCCCTTGGACGTGGAGTACGCCGCGGCGTGCTCGACGAACCGGGCCTCGAGCGCGGACAGGTCGACGCCTGTTCCAAACCCTTCGAGCTCGCGTTGCAGGTCCATGCGCTGCTGGATCAGCTGGACCTTGCCGAGCGGGTCCGCGCCTGAAAGTCGCTGCTCAACGGCGGCGAGCTGCCGCTTGATGCTCTCGACGGTCCGCTTTCGACCGCGCTTCGGACGGTGGGTTTCCAGGGCCTCCAAGTACGCCCGTACGGCACGGCCTTGCTCCCGTCCGGCGGCCAGGGCCGCTTTGTGGGCATCGGTCATGCCGCGCTTCTTGGTACCGGCGGCCTTCTTCGCTGCGGGTGACATGCGAACACCATAATGAGCTAACCGGCTCATTTGCATGATCCGGTCGTTCTCGGGCCTGTGATAGGGCCTTGCCGGGCCACCGTGATTGGTCCAATCCCCACGGCTGCCACACGCGCGCCGAGCGCTGGTGCGATTTCCGGCCGAACGCCGGGTGTTGCGCCGTGTCGCCGAACGAAGCAGGCCCCGGCGAGCGGCTGCTCGGCCGGGGCCCGGATCCGACGGGGTGGAGGTGAAGGGATTCGAACCCTCGGCCTCAGCATTGCGAACGCTGCGCTCTGCCAACTGAGCTACACCCCCGTAGGGAGGGTTCAGGATACCCCGGCTACGGCCCGGCCCGTTCCTCCAATGCGCGGTGAAGGCGGGCCTGAACGAGGGTGAGCGTGAGGTCGCTCCTGGTGCGCTCGAGCACGGCACGGAGCGCGTCGGTCGTGCGCCGGAGGCCGCCCGTGAGCGCGTCGGGAAAGTCGATCGTGACGAGCAGGTCGTACACGTCGTCCATGGCGGCGAGCAACGCTTCGGCGGCGTCGAGGCGGCCGCTGCGAAGGTGGTCGAGGAGGTGGCGGCGCAGCTCTGACGCGGCCTCGGCCAGCCCGTTCAACCACGCCGCCGGCTGCACGCCGAGGTCGGTGTGGCCTGGCAGCTCACTGCCGCCGACGAGGGCAGCGGTGACTCGCGCCTCCGCGTATTCCTTCTCCGCGTCGTGCAGGAACCCCGCGTACGCGACGCTCGGGAACGGCCCGAGGGCGAGGTGCGCCTCGCGCAACGCGGCCTCCGCTTCCTCGACGAGCTCGGTCGCCCGGTCGGTCTCGCCCCGATGGACGGCGCGGATGGAGAGGCCGCAGTTGCGGATGACCTTCCTCGACGCGACGAGACCGCGCTCGCGAGCTTCGTGGGCTGCGGAGAGCGCCGACCGCACGGGCTCGGCGAGGCTGGCGAGCTCCTCGCGCCGGCTGTCGGCGGTCAGGTGCCGGAGCGGCGGTAGAGCAACGCGGGCTCGGGCGCCGATGCCGCGGTGGGCAGGAAGCGGACCTTCATGTCGCGCTCGGCTGCGAGGTTGCGCAGGTACACCAGCACGGCGACGTACGCGGCGAACAACACGTCGACGACCACGTGCACGGCCCACAGCGCGCGCAAGGGGGGAAGGAAGCCGAGCACGGCGGACGCGACCATGGCGACCAGCAACCCCACGAACACGTCGCGGCGCCGCTTCACCGAACGCCGGCTGCGGGAGAGCCCCGACGGGCGGGCGGCTGGAGCGCGGCGCGCGTTGATGGGGACGGGCCCCGTCGGCGTGGCGCGGAGCTGCAGCGGACCGGCGGGCGAGGTGCGGGCAAGCGTGTGCAGCTGGCGGCGGAACTCGCTGATCGAGCCGGACGGCCGGTTCTCGGCTCGAGCGCGCAGGATCGGGGGGAGCAGGAGCGCCGCCCAGATTGCCGCGAGCACGATCAGAACCACGACCAAACCTCTGTCCTCTTTCTGCTCGGGGACGATAACCCGCCCGTCACGGAAACGGAGGGATGCGGCAACGGTTAGTTCGCCGTTCCGGACGCTTCTTCCTAGTACGGAGCCCGAGACCGCGCCACTTGCTGCTTGCTGGAGTTAGCAGGATAGCGCGGTTCGCCCGCAACTCGCCCCTCCGACGCGTTCAGGGTGCAGAAATGCGCCATCAGGCGCATTTCTGCACCCAGAACGAGAAGAGGGCGGCTAGAAGTCGCTCTGGAGGTCGCCGGCGGGGCCGTTCGACCGGCGCCACGGGCCGGAGCCTCCACCGGTCTTCTCCCACAGCGCGAGCTCGCCGACCGTCATCTCGCGGTCGGTCGACTTGCACATGTCGTAGATCGTCAGCGCGGAGACGGCACAGGCCGTCAGCGCCTCCATCTCGACTCCCGTGCGGTCGACGGTCTCGACGCTCGACTCCACCTCGATCCACTCGTCGCCGAGGTGGAAGTTGATGTAGACGCTGCCGATCGTCAGCTGGTGGCAGAGGGGGATCAGGTCGACGGTCTTCTTCGCGGCCTGAATGCCGGCAACCCGTGCGACCGCGAGCACGTCGCCCTTCGTCACCGCGTTGTTCGCCACCATCGCCGTGGTCTCCGGCTTCATGAAGACCTTGCACCTGGCGATGGCTCGCCGGTGGGTGGGCTCCTTGGGCGTGACGTCGACCATGCGGGCCCTGCCCAGCGGGTCGAGGTGGGTGAAACCCCGCTCAGCCATGGCGGCCGAGTCTACTGCTCCGTCCCTCGTCGGGTGGTGGGAGGTCAGCCGACGGCGAAGCCGCCGAGCTCACCCCCCGATCTGGGACATCGACCGCGGCGGCTGGACGAACGTCACCGACCCGATCGAGTGGCCCGCCCACTTGCGGCCGACCTCCGCCTCGATCGCGGCCGCCACGTCGTCGTCGGACGCGCCGGAGCGCATCACGGCGCGCAGGTCGGTCTCCTTCAGCGAGAACAGGCAGTTGCGGAACATGCCGTCGGCGGTGAGCCGGACGCGGTCGCACGTGTCGCAGAACGAACGCGTCACGCTGGCGACGACGCCGATCTCGCCGCCACCGTCCGCGTACCGGTACCGCTCGGCCGGTTGGTTGCCGCGCACGGCCACCGGCTCGAGCGGCCACACCCCGGCGATCGTGTCGACGATCTCGTCGGCCGACAGCACGCGCCCCGAAGACCAGCCGTGCTGCGCGTCGAGCGGCATCACCTCGATGAACCGGACGACGACGCCCTTCTCGCGCCCGAACGCGGCGAAGTCGACGAGCTCGTCGTCGTTCATTCCGCGGACGGCGACGACGTTGATCTTCACGGGGTCGAAGCCGGCCGCGAGCGCGGCGTCGATGCCGTCGAGCACGGCGGGCAGGCGGTCGCGCTTGGTGATCTCCGCGAAGCGATCGCGGCGGAGCGAGTCGCACGACACGTTGACCCGCCGCAGCCCGGCGCGCCGCAGGTCGGCGGCGAGCAGCGGCAACGACGCGCCGTTCGTCGTCAACGAAAGGTCGACGCCGAGCGCGGCGAGCCGGGCGACGAGCACCGGCAGGTGCGATCGCAGCGTTGGCTCGCCTCCCGTGAGGCGGATGCCCGTGAAGCCGTACCGCTCGACGCACAGCCGCGCGATGCGCTCGATCTCTTCGAACGTGAGCACCTCCTCGCGCGGCAACCACTGCATCCCTTCCTCCGGCATGCAGTACGTGCAGCGGAAGTTGCAGCGGTCGGTGACCGAGATCCGCAGGTCGCGAACGACGCGGCCGTGCGGGTCGACGAGAGGGGTCACAGGGCGAGGCTACAGAGGGTCGCGCAGCAACAGCACGCGCACACGTCCCCCCGCAGCGACCCCGTCGCCGTCCTCGACCAGCGCGAGCCCGTCCGCGGCGGCCATCGAACGCAGCAGGTTCGACCCCTGCCCTCCCGCCGACGTCGCCACCAACGCGTCGCCTTCGCCCTGTGCCAGCGCGACGCGGACGAGGTGCGTCTTGCCGTCCGGCCGGCGCGGGAAGCCCTCGGGGGCGACGGCGACGAGCTCGCGCCTGCGGGCGTTGGCGTGGCCCATCATCGTGCGAAGCGCGGGGCGGGCGAACAACTCGAAGCTCACCATCGACGACGCGGGGTTGCCGGGCAGGCCGAACACCGGCTTGCCGTCGACGACGCCGAACGAGAGCGGCTTGGCCGGCTTGATCGCGACCTGCATCGACGTGTCCGAGCCTGCGAGCTCGCGCAGGACCACCTTCACCGGGTCGTACGCGCCCATGCTCACGCCGCCGCTGGTGATCACCGCGTCGCCTTCGTCGAGCGCGCCCGCTATCGCCTTGCGCACCGCGTCGACGTCGTCGCCGACGATGCCGGCGTCGACAGGGTCGGCTCCCGCCTCGCGCACCATGGCGACGAGCGCGTGACGGTTGGCGTCCCTGATCTGGCCGGGCTGCAACGGCGCCGACCCGTCGACCAGCTCGTCGCCCGTCGACAGCACGACGACACGAGCTCGAGGGAAGACGGGCACGCGCCGCGCTCCGATCGTGGCGAGCAGGCCGAGATGGCCGGGCGTGAGCGTCGTGAAGGCGGGGACCACCTCGTCGCCGGGCGACAGGTCTTCGCCCGCGGCGCGGACATGGTTGCCCGGCGGCACCGTCGCCTTCACGAGCACGGTGTCGTCGCCGGTGGCGGCCTCGGTGAGCTCGACCATCACGATCGCGTCGGCGCCGTCGGGGATGGGCGCTCCGGTCATGATG
>DASVEG010000259.1:0-14655 GCA_036380695.1 Acidimicrobiales bacterium | reverse complement strand
AGGTCGTACACCGCCTCCTCGTCGATCGCCCAACGGCTCAGGATCGCGGGCCCGAACACCATGCCCGGTTGCCCATCGACCTCGACCCCGCCGAACGCGACGCCGGGGTAGCCCGTGGCCTCGGCGAGCCATCGCGCGCTGTTGCGCGTGCCGTCGTCGATCACCTCTTGCAGGAACACGAGGTCGGCGTCGAGGCGCCGTAGCCACTCGACGATCTCCGCCCGCCGCTCGCGCCAGCCGCCAGACAGGTTCCAGATGTTGAGCGTGAGCACCCGCACGCCGGCACCCTACGGCCCGCCGCGGCGACCTGTTCAGCGGATGAGGCCGGCCCCCGCGGTCGCGTTGGTCGCCTCGTCGATCAGGATGAAGCTGCCGGTGGCGCGGTTCACGTCGTAGGTGTCGATCGCGAGCGGGGTCGCGAGCCGCAGCCGCACGCGGCCGATCTCGTTCATCGCCAGCTCGGTCGCGCCGTCCTGCCGTTCGAGGGTGTTGATGTCGAGGCCCCACTCGATCGCGTCGACGACGGCGCGCGCCGCGCGGGTCGTGTGCTTGATCGCGTACCTGGCGCCCGGCGTGAGCGGCTTGTCGACCATCCAGCACACGTCGGCTTCGATCTCGCGGACGACGCGTGGCTCCTCGCCGGCCTTGGCGATCATGTCGCCGCGCGACACGTCGATCTCGTCGCTCAACCGGATGGTGACCGACATGGGAGCGAACGCCTCGTGGATCTCGCCCTCGAGCGTGTCGATCCCCGCGATGGTCGTGCGCAGCCCCGACGGCAGCACGACGACCTCGTCGCCGGGGCGGAACACGCCGCCTGCGACCTTGCCCGCGTAGCCGCGGTAGTCGTGGTGCTCGTCGGAGTGCGGGCGGATCACGTACTGCACCGCGAACCTCGCCTCGGCGGGATCGTGGTCGTGCACGTCGACCTTCTCGAGGTGCTCGAGGAGCGGAGGTCCCGCGTACCACTCGAGGTTCGGAGACGGCGTCACCAGGTTGTCGCCGTGGAGGGCCGACATCGGGATCGGCGTGACCTCGACCTCGTGCGTGGAGTCGATGCGCTCGATGAACGCCTCGAACTCCGACGCGATTGCGTCGAACGTCGACTCGTCCCAGTCGACGAGGTCCATCTTGTTGACGGCGAGGACCAGATGGCGGATGCCGAGCAGCACGCTCAGGAACGCGTGCCGCCTCGACTGCTCCAGCACGCCCTTGCGCGCGTCGACGAGCACGACCGCGAGGTCGGCGGTGGACGCGCCCGTGACCATGTTGCGCGTGTACTGCACGTGCCCTGGAGTGTCGGCGATGATGAACTTCCGCCGCGGCGTCGAGAAGTAGCGGTACGCGACGTCGATGGTGATGCCCTGCTCGCGCTCGGCGCGGAGCCCGTCGGTGAGCAGCGCGAGGTTCACGTAGGTGTCGCCCCGGCGCTTCGACGACAGCTCGACCGCCGCCAGCTGATCCTCGAAGATCGCCTTCGAGTCGTGCAGCAGGCGACCGATCAGCGTCGACTTGCCGTCGTCGACGGAACCGGCGGTGGCAAAGCGAAGAAGTTCGGACATGAGTTCGTCTTCAGGCGTCCCGGCTGGGGATGGACCTAGAAGTACCCCTCCCGCTTGCGGTCTTCCATCGCCGCTTCGGAGAACTTGTCGTCGGCTCGCGTGGCGCCCCGCTCGGTGATCCGCGTGACGGCGACCTCGGCGATGATCTCCTCGATCGTGGCCGCCTTCGAGCGAACTGCGCCCGTGCAGCTCATGTCGCCGACGGTGCGGTAGCGCACGACCTCCTCGCGTACCTCTTCGCCCTCCCCGGGGCGGACCGCGTCCGACGGCGACAGCAGCATGCCGTCGCGCTCGAACACCGGCCGGCGGTGCGAGAAGTAGATCGACGGCACCTCGAGCTGCTCGAGGGCGATGTACTGCCACACGTCGAGCTCGGTCCAGTCGGAGATCGGGAACACGCGGATGTGCTCGCCGCGGCGGATGCGGCCGTTGAAGATCGACCACAGCTCGGGCCGCTGGTTCTTCGGGTCCCACTGCCCGAAGTCGTCGCGGAACGAGAACACCCGCTCCTTCGCCCGTGCCTTTTCCTCGTCGCGCCGCGCGCCGCCGAACGCGGCGTCGAAGCTGTGCTCCTCGATCGCCCGCAGCAACGTCGTCGTCTGGAGGCGGTTGCGCGAAGCGCGCGGCCCCTTCTCTTCCACCACGCGGCCGGCGTCGATGTCGTCCTGCACGTGGGCGACGATGAGCTGCTCGCCGAGCTCGGCCATGCGGCGGTCGCGGAACTCGATGGCCTCGGGGAAGTTGTGCCCGGTGTCGACGTGCATGACCGGGAACGGGAACTTGCCCGGCCGGAACGCCTTCTCGGCGAGCCGCAAGAGCACGATCGAGTCCTTGCCGCCCGAGAAGAGCAGCACCGGCCGCTCGAACTCGGCCGCGACCTCTCGCATGATGAAGATCGCTTCGGCTTCGAGCGCTTCGAGGTGGGTGAGGCGAGCGCGCGTCGTGCTCACCGACGGTGCGTCGATCACGCGGGCCTCGTCGCTCTTGTGTGTGTCCAGGAGTGTCATTCGTGGAGTCCGCATTCGGTCTTGTCGGAACCGGCCCACCGGCCCGAACGGGGATCGGCCCCGGGCTCGACGGGCTTCGTCGTCGGCATGCAGCCGATCGACGGGTAGCCGAGGTCGAGCAAGGGGTTGTACGGGATGTCGTTGGTGGCGACGTACGACGCGACGTCCGCGTCCGTCCACGTCGCCAGGGGGTTGACCTTGACGAGGCCGCGCCGGTCGCGCCCGACGATCGGCGCGTCCGCGCGCGTCGTCGCCTCCGTGCGGCGCAGGCCGCTCAGCCACGCCCGCTTCGGGCGCAACGCGTCGTCGAGGGCAGCGACCTTCGCGTCGCTGCAGCAGCGCACGGGGTCGGAGACGTGGAACGGCACGTCGGGCGCCGGCACGCGGTACCAGTTGAGGTTGAGGCCGTAGCGCTCGCGGACGCGCTCGACGGTCGCGTACGTCTCGGGGAAGTGGTCGAGCGTGTCGATGAACAGCACCTCGACGTCGGGCTTCACCTTCGTGACGACGTCGATGAGCACGGCGTCCTGGAACGACGCCGCGAGCAGGACGTCGCCGCCAAACGTGTCGAGGGCCCAGCGGACGACGGCGGACGCGGGCTTCTTCTCGAACCCGGCCGAGATCTCGGCGAGCTCGGCGTCCGAGAGCGTTACGACGTCTGCAGTGCCTGCCACACCAGCTCCACGGACTCGTCGAGCGACAGCTCGTGCGTCGCGATGACCACCTCGGGGTCGACGGGCGGCTCGTACGGGTCGTCGACACCCGTCAGGCCGGTCATCTCACCAGCGCGCTGCTTGGCGTACAACCCCTTCACGTCGCGCTCCGCGCACACGTCGACCGGCGTCGACACGTAGACCTCGACGAACCGGCTGCGGCGGCCGCCGGAGCCCGCAGGCTCGGCGTGCAGGGCGCGAACCGCGTCGCGATCGTCGCGGTACGGCGCGATCACCGGGCACAGGACGACGACGCCGTTGCGCGACAGCAGGTTGGCGACGAAGCCGATGCGCTCGACGTTCTGCCTGCGGTCTTCGCGCGAGAAGCCGAGGTCTTTCGTGAGGTGCGTGCGAACGACGTCGCCGTCGAGCACCTCCACGGCGCGACCGTCGTCGAGCAGCCGCTTCTCGACGGCGCGCGCGATCGTCGACTTGCCCGCGCTGGGAAGACCCGTCAGCCAGACGGTGGTGCCGCTCATCCGCCCGCGCACTCGCCTTCGCCGACCTCGGCCACGTACGGGCCCTGCTCGCCGTAGTCGATGTAGAAGTCGGGACGCTCCTCGGGCGTCGGCCACTCGTCGAGCGCCTTCAGGTCGGCCGACAGCGCCTTCGCACCGCCCGAGCGGAACAGCCACTCGTCGAACCGCTCGCCGGCGACGCGCTCATCGACGAAGCGGGTGACGACCTGCACCACCGCGTCGCCCGCGCGCTTGGCCGGGAGGCGCAGCGCCTTCTGGCCGAACTCGATCTCCATCTGCCCGACGCGACCGCCGAGGTACATCTGGTAACCGGGAGCCGCTGTGCCGTGCGCTCGCCGCTCGACGCCCTGGAAGCCGATGTCCGCGATGTGGTGCTGGCCGCACGAGTTCGAACAGCCGGAGATGTTCACCCGGATGCCGCCGACGTCGGACAGGCCGGCGTTCTCGAGCGACTCGCCGATCGCGTCGGCCAGGCCACGCGACTGGGTGACCGCGAGGTTGCACGTGTCGGTGCCGGGGCAGCTCACGACGTCACGCGCGAGCTCGGCGCCGGGCTTGTCCATGTCGATCTCGAGCAGCCGCGCGTACAGCTCCGGCAGCTGGTCTTCGGTGAGGTCGCGGAACACGATGTTCTGCCGATTCGTCACGCGCACGGATGCGCGGAAGTCGCTCTGGATCTTGGCGAGCGAGCGGAACTGCTCGCTGGTGATGTCGCCGAGCCGGGCGTGGGCGAGGGCGCTCACGGTGCCCTTGGCGACGCCTCGCACGACGTTCGCCTGCTCCCAGCGACGGTACGGGTCGGTCGCCGTGAGGCTCACCGGGGTGCCGACGACCGTCACGTCGACGCCGGTCGCCACGCCCGCCGGCGCGTCGCCCCACTCCTCGACGAGCTCGGGCACGCCGCCGACCCACGACGACGACGCCATCAGGAACTTGCGCTCCTTGAGGATGCGCGTGCGCAGCTCGTCGGCGCCCATGGTGTCGAGCAGCCACTTCATCCGCGCCCGGATCTTGTTGTCGCGGTTGCCGTAGTGGTCGAAGACGCGAAGGCACGCCTCGATCGTCTCCATGAGCTGCTCGCGCGGCGTGAACTCCTCGAGCGCCTGCGCGGCCCTGGGGTTCGCACCGAGGCCCCCTGCGAAGAACACGCGGAAGCCGGGCTCGATCGTGCCGTCCTCGCGGGGGCGGCCGACGGCGACGATGCCGACGTCGTTGAACATCGCCTGGCCGCAGTCGGTCGCGCAGCCCGAGAAGTTGATCTTGAACTTGCGGGGCAGGCGCTGCGCGTAGGGGTGGTGCAGGAAGTGGCGGAAGGCGGCCTCGGCCCACGCGGTGATGTCGAGCACCTCGAACGGGCACGCGCCGGCGAGGTGGCAGCCGGTGATGTTGCGGACGGTGTCGCCGCACGCCTCACGGGTGGTGAGACCGATGTCGGCGAGGTCCTCCAGCAACTCCGGCACGCGCTCGAGCTGCACGTAGTGGAACTGGATGTTTTGCCGGGTGGTGATGTGGCCCCAGCCGCGGGAGTACTCGTCGGCGATCCGGCCGAGCGCCTCGAGCTGCTCCGGCCAGATCGTCCCGTGGGGCAGCTTGATCCGCACCATCTGGTTGTGGCCGCCTTGGCGCTGGCCGTAGATCCCGTTGTTCAGCCGGAAGATGCGGAAGCGGTCCTCTTCGATCTCGCCCGCGAGGTAGCCGGCGAGCATCCGCCGGAACTTCTCGATGTCGGCTTGGATCTCGGCGCGCAGCTCCGGCTCGAAGTACGGGCCGCCGCCGATCTCGATGGTGGTTGCAGTTGCCATCGGAGCCTCCGATGCCTAGGGACGTGGACGAGCTTCGAACCCGGCTGGCCGGGCGGTGGGGGGTGCGACGCGGAAGAGGCGCACGCCTGCGTGTGCGCGCTGCGTCAGCGGGGGAGGCGACAGCGCTCGTCGCGAGCGAGGTGCGGCGTCACGCCCACGGCCACCGACGGCGCGCCGAAGACGCGCAGGAGGGTGACGGGCAGGGCGGCGACCACCGGTTCACGGTAGCAAAAGCCGAGTAATCCGATCAAGTTTTCGGGATTTCGCCCCGGAAGGTGGGACTTGCGCGTTTGAACCGCGGTACTCGCGGTTCCTGTCGCGCAGACTCGCGTCGATTAGCGGCGGCCGCGACGGCCGCGCCGCCCCGACTCGACGACCGGGACGACGTCGTCCTCGGGCTGGGCGACGGCGACCGGCGCGGGCGTCTCGTCGGCGTCGAACGACGGCAGGTCGCTCGGGCCGATGGCCTCGTACGTTGGCACGTCGTCGAGCACGGCGACGGCGTCGCCGGCTTCGTCGCCCTCGGTGCCCTCGGTGCCCTCGGTGCCCTCGGTGTCGTCAGTGTCGTCCGTGTCGTCCGCGAGCGCGCCTTCGAGGTCGAGCGGGCGCGGCCGGCCGTCGTCCTCGAACCGCACCTGCTTCCGGAACGGGCCGCGGTAGCCCTCCTCGACCTGCTCGACCCACTCCGTCGACGTGACGGAGCCGAACACCGCCTTGCGGCGCGCCTCGTCGACCAGCGCCCTGAGCCGCCCGATCTCGTCGCGGTGACCGCGCAGTTCGTCGTGCGCCTCCGCCAGCTGCGAACGCAGGAAGTCGACCTCGCGGTGCAGCTCGGCCGATGCCGACTCGGCCGTGGCCGCGTCAGCGCGGGCGTTGCGGAGGTGGGTACGGGCGGACTCGATCTGCTCCCGTGCGTCGTCGAGGTCGGCCGCGAGGCGTCGCGCCTCGGTCGCCGCCTCGTCGGCGAGCGCCTTGGCCGCGGCAGCTTCGTTGCGTGCCGCCTGCGTCTCCGCCGCCCAGTAGCCGGCGTTGATGTCGATGACGCTGTCCTGCACGGCGTCGCCGTCCTCGTCGGCGAGCGCGGCGAGGCGGAGCACGTCGGCGAGGGGGACGAGGAATGCGCCGCGGGCGCCTTCGCGTCGCTGCGTCGCCAGCCGCCCGCCGCGATACCACTGCCGGACGGTGCTGGTGCTGACGCCCGCGCGCTCCGCGGCCTCGGCGACGCTGACCCACACAGGGTCTCCCGTCGGGTCCACCACCGGAGCGGCGACCGATGCCCGCTCG
Organism: Acidimicrobiales bacterium; assembly: GCA_036380695.1. Lineage (GTDB taxonomy): Bacteria > Actinomycetota > Acidimicrobiia > Acidimicrobiales > CADCTF01 > DASVEG01. The sequence goes on along the minus strand of DASVEG010000259.1, from coordinate 7,808 downwards.
ACGACCGTGCCGTCGGCCTGATCGCGTACGTCGACGACCTCGTCGTCGTCCAGACGCACATCGAGCCGGCCTTCTTCGTTGCCGACGCCGAGGAGCGTCTCGAGGGCGCGGAGCGCGCGCTCTTCGGCCTCTGCCTGCCGGGCGGCGCGCTCGTCTTCGGGTTCGTTGCCTGCGTCCGGTCGAACGATTTCCAGCGCCATCGCTCTGACCTCCTTCTCGTTGCCGATCCCATCGGCAGCAGTGGGAGAGAAATGAGTCGTTCGACTCACCGACCTCAACACTCGTTGACGGTGAAAGGCTACTTGGCGCGACCGCTGCCGAGCACTACGCGCGGAGGAGCTCGGCCACCCGGAAGGCGAGGTCGAGCGACTGGCGGGCGTTGAGCCGAGGGTCGCACATGGTCGTGTACCTGGTGTCGAGATGGTCTTCGAGGACCTCCTCGGCGCCGCCAAGGCACTCGGTCACGTCGTCGCCGGTGAGCTCGATGTGCACGCCTCCTGGCCACGTCCCCTCGTCGCGGTGGACGCCGAAGAACGCGCCGACCTCGGCGAGCACGTCGTCGAAGTGGCGGGTCTTCCGGCCCGTCGAGCTGGTGAACGTGTTGCCGTGCATCGGGTCGCACGCCCACACGACGGGGTGGCCCGCATCGCGCACCGCGGCCACGAGCGCCGGCAGCTTCTCTGCGACGTTGTCGCGGCCCATCCGGGACACCAGCGTGAGCCGCCCGGGGACACGCTCGGGGTTGAGCGTCTCGCACACCTCGACGACCTCGTCGGTCGTCGCGCTCGGGCCGAGCTTGCAGCCGAGCGGGTTGCGGACGCCACGGAGGAACTCGAAGTGCGCGCCGCCGATCTGTCGTGTGCGTTCGCCGATCCAGAGGAGGTGGGCGGAACAGTCGTACCAATCGCCCGTCAGCGAGTCGCGCCGGGTGAGGGCCTCCTCGTACCCGAGGATCAGTGCCTCGTGGCTCGTCCAGAAGTCGACCTGGTGGAGCGAGGCGTGCTGCTCGGGGTCGATGCCGCACGCGCGCATGAACCGCAGGGCGCGCTCGATCTCACCGGCAATCGCGTCGTAGCGCCGGCCCTCCGCGCTGGTGGCCACGAACTGCTGGTTCCACACGTGCACCTGCGACAGGTCGGCGAACCCGCCCTTGGTGAAGGCGCGCAGGAGGTTCAGGGTCGAGGCCGACTGGTGGTACGACGCCAGCAGCCGGGCGGGGTCGGGAATGCGGGATGCGGGATCGGGTGCGTCGTCGTTGACCATGTGCCCGCGGAACGACGGGATCTCGATGTCGCCCGCCTTCTCGTAGCCGGACGAGCGAGGCTTGGCGAACTGGCCCGCGATCCGGCCGACCTTCACCGTCGGCACGCCAGACCCGTACGTGAGCACGACGGCCATCTGCAGGATGACCCGCAGCTTGTCCCTGATGCTGTCGGCCGAGAACTCGTGGAACGACTCCGCGCAGTCTCCGGCCTGGAGCAGGAACGCTCGCCCGGCGGCGACTTCTCCGAGTGCGGTCGTCAGGTCGCGCGCCTCGCCCGCGAAGACGAGCGGGGGCAACGACGAGAGCTGCTTCAGCGCGCGGTCGAGCGCGGCCTCGTCGGGCCACTCGGGCTGCTGGGCTGCAGGACGTTCCCGCCACGACTGCGGCGACCATGCGGTGGTGGGCACGCCACAAGGGTGGTCGAGGGTGCTCGCGTCGGCAAGCCAGTAGCGCAGGTCTGATCAGCCAGCGTCGGGTGCGGTCGCCGCCGACCCGACCAGCGGGAGCGTGCGGTGGGGCAGCGGGTTCGACAGCGCGATCACCGTGCTCGACCGGCCGATCCCGTCGACGTCGAGGATGCGGTTGAGGACGTGCTGGAGGTGCGCGTTCGTCCTGGCCACCACGCGGCAGTGGAGGTCTCCGGGGCCGGAGATCGAGTGCGCTTCCAGCACTTCGGGGATCGCCACGAGGTGGGCGATCACGTCGTCGAGCCGTCCCTGCGCGATCTCCAGCGTGGTGAACGCCTCGACCTCGTAGCCGATCGCGGCCAAGTCGACGTCGGGCCCGAAGCCCCGAACCACGCCTCGGGTGGTGAGCTTGTCGAGCCTCGCCTGCACGGTGCCCCTGGCTACGCCCAGGCGGCGCGCCAGCTCGAGGATGCCGGCGCGGGGTGTGACGGCGAGGGCGTTCAGCAGGCGGGCGTCGAGCGCGTCGAGTGGTGAGGCGGTGGTCACCATGACCAGATCGTACGATGGTTCTCGCTGATGCCTGGGCAATCTGTCCACTCATCGCGCCATTGGTTGCGCTGGATGAGCGGTCAGGCGTTCACTGGATGGCATGACGACGCTCGACACGCGCGCTCCCGCTCCCGCCGACGCCCCGCACGCCGCTGGCTCCGCCGCCTCGTTCTTCCTCGGGTGGGACCACGTCGAGTTCTGGGTGGGGAACGCCCGGCAGGCCGCGCAGTTCCTGTCGTCCGCGTTCGGGTTCGTCGTCACGGCCTACGCGGGGCCGGAGACCGGCTGGCGCGACCGCACGTCGTACGTCGTCGAGCAGGGCGACATCCGCTTCGTCGTCACCGGCGCGCTCAACCCCGAGTCGCCCATCGCCGAGCATCACCGCCGGCACGGGGACGGCGTGCGCGATCTTGCGGTTTCGGTCACCGACGCCGCGGCGGCGTACGACGCCGCGCTGGCGCGGGGCGCCACCGGCGTGCGGGCGCCCGAGGTGATCGAAGGCGAGGATGGCCGCCTCGTCCTCGCGACGGTCGCCACCTACGGCGACACCCTCCACACATTCGTCGAGCGCGGCGCGTACCGCGGCCTGTTCCTCCCCGGCTTCACCGACGACAACCTGCCGCCCGCGCCTGCAGGCGGCCCCGTCGCCCTGCGGAAGATCGACCACTGCGTCGGCAACGTCGAGCTCGGCGCGCTCGACTCGTGGGTGCGGTTCTACGAGCGCACGCTCGGTTTCGACGAGCTGCTGCACTTCGACGACTCGCAGATCTCCACGGAGTACTCCGCGCTCATGTCGACGGTCGTGTGGGACGGGTCGAAGGTGGTCCTCCCGCTCAACGAGCCGGCCGAGGGCCGCAAGGGCAAGAGCCAGATCCAGGAGTACCTCGACTACTACGGCACCGCGGGCGTCCAGCACATCGCGATGCGGACCGACGACATCGTCGCCACGGTGGCCGAGCTCCGGCGCCGCGGTGTCCGGTTCCTGCGGGTGCCGGCCGCGTACTACGACGACGCGAAGGCCCGCCTCGGCGACCTCGACCTGCCGTGGGACGCGTTGCAAGAGCTCGGCATCCTCGTCGACCGCGACCAGGACGGCCACCTGCTGCAGATCTTCTCGGAGACGATCACCGACCGACCCACGGTCTTCTTCGAGATCATCCAGCGCGAGGGAGCCAAGGGCTTCGGCGCGGGCAACTTCAAGGCCCTGTTCGAGGCCATCGAGCGCGAGCAGGCCCGCCGCGGCAACCTCTGACGGCTCGCGCCCAAAAACCGGGCAGCCCGCCGAGGTGGTCCGCTAGAGCAGGCCCGCGAGGTCGAGCAGCGGGTCGTCGCCCTCGAAGAAGGCGGCGAGACGGTCGAGGATCGGCGCCGCGGTGTCCGGCCCGTCCCATCGCAGGGCGAGACCACCGTCGCCGTCCTCGGCGTCAGTGACGACGTCGAAGCCCCAGAACTCGCAGCAGCGCTTCTCGTCGACGGCGAACTGCCGGAGATCTGCCTCGATGTCGGCCCTCGAAGGGAAGTGGAGCAGCAGCCCGTGCTCGGTGCGTTCGAGCCGGTCGCGGTTCGAGCGCATCCGCTCGACGAGCTCGACGCGGTCGGGGATCTCGGCGTCGCTGATGGTGCACGCGATCGGCGCGGTCGCGTCGTAGATCGGGATGCGCTTCATCCGCCTGCCTCCGCGCCGCCGACGCGCATGCACGCGCAGTCGCCGTCGCAGGGACCGTCGACGGCTGGGCCCGCGAGTTGTGCCGCCGCGTCCTCGAGCTGGCGACGGAGGGTCTCGAGCTCGGCGAGCCGGCGTCGCGTCTCCGCAAGCTTGGCGGTGACGACGTCGTGGAATCGTCGTTGTACCGGCTCGCACGTACCGTCCCAAACGGCGACGAGGTCGGTGATCTCGTCGAGCGTGCAGCGGAGGCTCTTCGCCCTCGCGACGAACGCGAGCCTCGCCAGCGCGCCGTCGTCGTACACGCGGTACCCGCCGCCGGTCCTGGTGGTCGGCGCCACGAGCCCGATCCCTTCGTAGTAGCGCAGCGCGGAGGCGCTGAAGCCCGTCGCCTCGGCGACCTCGCCGATCGTGTAGGTGCTCACACCCGTACGGTAAAGCTTCGAGCCGGGTTGAAGGTCAAGCTCGTCGCGTAGGTTGAGCGCATGCCCAAGCCCTTCCGGTTCGCCGTCCAGACCTCGAGCGCCGCCGACGGCAAGGGCTGGCGCGAGAAGGCGAGGAAGGTGGAAGACCTCGGCTACTCGTCGATCTTCATCCCCGACCACTTCGGCGACCAGTGGGGGCCGTTGGTCGCGATGACCATCGCGGCCGAGGCGACCGAGCGGCTCAACGTCGGCTTCCTCGTGCTCGACAACGACTACCGGCATCCGGTCGTGCTCGCGAAGGAGGTTGCGACGCTCGACCTCGCCACCGAGGGCCGGGTCGAGTTCGGGATCGGCGCCGGCTGGATGAAGTCCGACTACGACGAGTCGGGGATGACGTACGACCCGCCGGGCGCGCGCATCGACCGCATGGTCGAGGGGCTGTCGATCATGAAGCAGATGTGGCGCGAGGGCTCGGCGACGCTCGCGGGCGAGCACTACACCGTCACCAACGCGCAGGGTCACCCGCGCCCGAACTCGCCGACGGGTCCGAAGATCCTGATCGGCGGTGGGGGCAAGCGGGTGCTCTCCATCGCAGCCCGCGAGGCCGACATCGTCGGCGTCAACATGAACCTGAGCGCCGGCTACGTCGGGCCCGAGGTTGCGCAGTCGGCGAAGGCCGAGCGGTACGAGGAGCGCATCGCATGGGTTCGCGAGGCCGCAGCGGACCGGTTCGACGACATCGAGCTGCAGTGCCTCACGTTCATGGTGCAGTTCACCAACGACAGCCAAGCCGCGTACGAGCAACTCGCTCCGATGTTCGGCCTGTCGCCCAACGAGGCGCGTCAGGTGCCGATCGCGTTGGCGGGCACCGTCGACGAGATCGCGGAGACGCTCCGCACGCGCCGCGACATGTACGGCTTCAGCTACATCGTCGTCCACGAAGGCGAGATGGAAGAGTTCGCGGGCGTCGTCTCCCAGCTGGCCGGCACCTAGCAGCCTTCCTCCGGAGCGACCGGCAGCCGCTAGTCCGGGGCGACTTCCTGGGGCGTGCCGCGGTGCCACACGACGCGTTGGGGGAACGGGATCTCGATCGCCGCGTTCTCCAACGCCAGCTTGAGCCGCGCCCGCAGCTCGCGGGCCACCCGCCATTGCGACGCAGGCCTCGTCTTCACGCTCACGCGGATCACGACGCCGTCCGGTCCGAGGTCTTCGACGCCCCACACCTCCGGCGCGTCCAGGATCTCGCCCGACCACGCGTCGTCGTCGACCATCTCCATTGCGCACGACTCGATCACCTGCTGGGCGACGTCGAGATCGGTCGAGTACGCGACGGAGATGTCGAGCAGCGCCCGCGACCAACCCTGCGACTTGTTCCCGATGCGGTCGATCGTGCCGTTCGGTATGTGCCAGACCACGCCGTGGATGTCGCGCAGCCGCGTCGTCCGCAGGCTCACCGCCTCGACCGTCCCCGTCGCCGGCCCCGCGTCGATCACGTCGCCGACGCCGTACTGATCCTCGACGAGCATGAAGATCCCCGACAGGAAGTCGCGCACCAGGTTCTGCGCACCGAAGCCGAGCGCGATGCCGAGGAACCCCGCGCCCGCGACGAGCGGCCCGACGTCGAGCCCGATCTCCGACAACACCATCAGCGCGGCGAACGCCCAGACGACGAGCGACACGACGCTCTTCAGAAGCGTCCCTATCGTCTCCGCTCGCTGCGCGGCCCGAAGCGTCGCGAGCGACGGCACGCTCACCACGTCGCTCCCGTCCGCGGACGGCCCCGTTCGCCGCCGCCGCCAGCCCCGCAGCCCGCCTTCGACGATCTCGCCGCGCATCTTGCGGGTGAACCGGTCGACGCCCTTGCGCGCCAGCCCGCCGAACACCGCCGCCAGCACGACGACGAGCAAGATCTTCGCCGGCGTGACGATCACGCGGTCGGACAGGTCGATCGCGAGCACGGGCACGGCTCCCCTCACCGACGTCAACCGGACGCAGCGGCGACGGCGGCGTGCACGGCGGCGCGGGTGCGGTCGCCCGCGAGCAGGTCGAGCTCCAACCGGTCGAGCGTCATCGCGAGCGAGATCTCGGCCTTCCGGTCGGCGAACGCGACCGAGCCGCCGAGACCGGAGTGGCCGAACGCCTCGCGATTCGGCCCCGCCGGCGACAACAGCGAACCACCGCCCATGAACCCCAGCCGCCAGTGGATCGGCACGAACAGGACCAGGTCGGGACGCTTGTTCTGACGGGTTGCAGCGAGCGCGACTGTTTCCGGCTCGAGCAGGCGCACCCCGTTGAGCGCGCCGCCGCGCTCCAGTGCGCCGTACACCGTCGCCAGAGCGCGCGCGGTAAAGACCCCGCTCCACGCGGGGGCCACCGTGGCGAGGCCGCACGGGGAGTTCACGAACGCGAAGTAGTCGCCGTCGGTGGTGAGCGCGCGCCGCAGAAGATGGTCGGGCGGCAGCAGGCTCTCGAGCGCGGTCCGGTCGATAGCGGGCTCGATGTTCGGCGCGACGCGGTGGTGCTCGGAAGCCGGTGTCCCGAAGAAGCATCCGTCGAGCGCGAGCGGCCCCGCGATCTCCTCGGCAACGAAGGCGTCGATCGGGCGACCGTCGATGCGGCGGACGAGCTCGCCGACCAGCCAGCCGAAGTTGACCGCGTGGTAGCCGTTCTGCGTTCCCGGCTCCCACAGCGGCTCGAGCCGCTCCATCAAGGCGACCATCGCGTCCCAGTCGGCCATCTCGGTGACGTCGCCGATCTCCCCGGTGATCTGGGGCACGCCCGCCTCGTGGCACAGCACGTGGCGGATGGTCGTCGTGGCCTTCGGCGCGCTGCGATCCTTCGTGTACTCGGGCCAGATCTCGCCGACCGGGGTGTCGAGCGCGATCCCGTTGCGTTCGAGGACCATGTGGAGCGTTGTCGCCGACACGCCCTTCGTCGTCGAGTGCGACAACGACAGCGTGTCCTCGGTCCACGGCAACGCCCCCGTCGGATCGCCGACGACGCCCCGGCGGCCGCCCCAGAAGTCGGCGACGGGCTCGCCCTTGTGTCGGATGGCCACGGCGCACCCGTGTTGGGCACCCTCGGCGAGCTGGCGGGCGACGACGTGAGCGACCGGGAGGAACCGAGGGTCGCACCAACCGTCGAGCCCGACGGGAAGGCTCGGCATGACCCGAACCTAGACTCGCCCGGTGGCCGCCTCCCAACCCGGACGCCGGCCGCGGATCGGCGTCCTCGGGGGCACGTTCGACCCCGTGCACATCGCACACCTGGTCTCGGCCGTCAACGTTCGCGCCGCGCTCGGCCTCGACCGCGTCCTCCTCGTCGTGGCCAACGAGCCGTGGCAGAAGGTGGGCACGCGGCCGATCTCACCGGCCGCGGATCGTCTCGCCATGGTCGAGGCCGCGGTGGCCGGCGTCGACGGTGTCGAGGCGAGCGCGATCGAGATCGCGCGCGGCGGGCCGAGCTACACCGCGGACACGATTGCCGCGCTCCGGTCGGCG
>DASVEG010000258.1:0-3484 GCA_036380695.1 Acidimicrobiales bacterium | reverse complement strand
CGCGACGCGGCGAGCGACTCCAGCTTCGCGGCGTCGACGTCGCCGTCGAGCGCGACGGTCCACGACAACGTGGAGCTTCCGCCCGGCTCGATCGTGAGGTCGTACCGGACGACGGGATCGTCCTGCACGTTCGCCGTCGGCGGGGGGTCGAACGTGATCGCGGCGATCGTCGACGCGACCTCCTTCGGGACGACCTCGAACAGCACGAGCGCCTTCGGCGCGTCGGCGACGAGGTTGGTCACCGTCACGTCGTTCTGCAGCGACCCGTCCTTCGACGAGTACAGCCAGCTCCGCGCCACCCGCACGCCGTCGGCGTCGCTCGACGGGAACGAGTGGCGTAGCTCGCCGGGGGCTGCGGTGGTGGTGGTCGACCCGGGCGACACGGTGTCGACGTTGTCGTCGTCGCCGCCGCCGACGACGGTCAGCACGAAGGCGACGAGCGCGACCGCGACGGCGACGGCTGTCCCTGCGATGAGCCGATTGCGATTGTTGCGGCCGCCGCCCGCGTCGGCCGGCACCGTCTCGGCGATCTCGGCGCCGTCGACGACGTGCACGGCAGCCGTTGCCGGGGCGAGCACGACCGGCGACGCCATCGACTGGCCGGACCGTCGTGCTGCGCCGAGCGCGACCGCGGCCTTGGGGTCGCCCCACGTGAGCGGCACGAGCTGCGTGCGCTCGCTGACGAGCCGAGCCGCGAGCGGCAACCGGCTCGACCCGCCGACGAGGTAGACGGCCTTGATCTCCGACAGCCGCAACCCGGCCCGCTCTATCGTCGCCTCGAGCTCGTCGACGGTCCGTTCGAGCGCGGGCCGGATGAGCTCTTCGAGCTCCTCGCGGGTCACCCGCACCTCGGCGTCGAGCTGCGCGACGTAGATCGTGTACTCCGGCGTCGACGACAGCGCTTCCTTGGCGGCGCGCACGGCCTCCCGGAGCGCGGCGTTGGCGCGCACCCAGGTCCGTTCCTCCGACGTCTGCAGTTGGCGCCAGCCTTCGGGATCGCGGGCGGCGACGACGCGGCCGACCGCGTCGTAGAGCAGCTCGTCGAAGTCCTCCCCGCCGAGGTGCTCGTCGCCACCGGGCGCGCCAACCGGCTCGAAGCCGGTCGCGGTGCGCCGGAGCACCGCCGCGTCGAAGGTGCCGCCACCGAGGTCGTACACCGCGACGTGGTCGCCGACGGCGATGCGATCGTCGGCCAGGTGGACGGCGGCCGCGACCGGCTCGGGCAGCAGCGTGACCTCGCCGAGCTCGGCCCGCCGCGCCGCTTCGCGGAGCGCCGCGAGGCGCGCCCCGACCCAGGCGGCGGGATGGGTGAGGATGACCTCCATCGGCTCGGTGCCGCCCTGCCGGCGGCGTGCCTCCGCGGCAACGTGCCGCAACACCGCGGCGACGAGGTCGACGGGGTCGACGGCACCGTCACCGAGGAGCAGGACGCGGTCGCCGAGGCGACGCTTCGGAGCCCGCTCGACGCGCTCGGGACTGCCCGGCGCCTGGCGCTCGGCCGCGGCCCCGACGATCGGCGCGCCGTCGCTGCCGAGGAGCACGAGCGAAGGCAGGCGCGCGAGGCCGTCGACGTGGATGAGCTCGACGTCGCCGTCGTAGACCGCGGCCGCGGTGGCCGTCGTGCCGAAGTCGATGGCCAACGTCCAGCTCATGCCCGCTCCCTGTACGCCCACGTGCCCCAGATGACGCCGCCGGGTTCTTCGTTCGGCAGGAAGCCGGTCAACCTGAGGCCGCGAGCCGCTCGTAGGTGAGCTCGTACGCGCGGCACATCACGTCTGCGATCTCCCGCTCCGCGGGCCCGGCCCTGCCGCTGTTCGCGAACCTCCGCCAGCGACCGACGGCCTCGACCAGGGCGGGCTTCTCGACCGCGGGAAGCGCGCCGGTCGCGCCCCTCGCCAGCGCGTGCAGCTCGCTCGCCAGCTCGCCGGGCAGCTCGGCCTCGCCCGCGCTGTGCAGCTGCGCGGCCCGTTCGAGGCGCACGCCGTGCAGCGCGGGGTCGAGCCACAACGTCTCCAGGGCTCGGAGCACCGGGGTGCGCGACGCGCCGTCGGCACCGACGCGGGCGAGGGTCGTGAGCAGGCGCGTGCACTTCAGCACGTCGGCGTTGCGCGACACGCCGTCGAGCACACGCATGCGGAACGCTTCGGTCCCTGCCTCGTCGCGAAGCCGCCGGATCAAGCTCGGCGTGCCGCTGGCGCGCAGGTGCGCGATGGCGATGGCGACACCGTGGAGGTCGAGGCGTTCGAGCAGCCGCGCCCGTCGCGACGACGGCACCGGCGCTTCCGCGGACACGAAGCGGTCGACGGTTCGCAGCAACTTCGCCGTCGCCACCTCGTCGAGGCGGGCCAGCGCGACGAGCGCGTCGACATCGTCCTCGGTGAGCATCCCGCACTCCGTCGTCTCCGCGAGCAGGGTGGCCATCGGGACCACCGCCGCGAGGGGCGTGCGGAGGCGCCCCGCGACGCTGCGGGCGACGTCCTCGAGACGCGACCGCACCGCGGCGCCCGGCTCGTCGATCAAGTCGATCTTCGACAGCACGGCCGCCGCGTTCAGCGCGGTCTTCCGCAGCCCGTCGAACTGCGACTCGAACGCGTACAGGACGGCGTCGTCGCTGTCGCGCCCGTCCATGGCCATGACGAGCAGGAGGACGTCGGCGTCGCTCACCGCGGCGCGCGAGTCGCGATCGATGGCGAGCAGCTCTCGCGTCGCCGCGCTCCGCTCGTCGTGCGTCGATGCCAGTCCAGGCGTGTCGATGACCGTGAGCCGCTGGAGCTGGGCGTTGCCGAGGAACACCTCGAGGTGGTGGATCTCGGCCGGGTCGACGCCGAGCTCGGGTGGCAGCGAGCCGTCCGTCCGCAGCGGTCGCGAGCGGCGCGCGCCGTCGACGCCGACGATCTCGAGCCGCTCGGGGAAGCCGTGCCGGTACCACGTCACGAAGCGGGTGCACTCCCCGACGTCGGTCGGTGCGACGCGCTGGCGCAACAACGCGTTGACGAGCGTCGACTTGCCGGCCTTGATCCTGCCGGCGACGGCGACGCGCAGCGGCTCGGCGAACTCCGACCGCAGGGTTTCGATGACGTCGCGGTCGGGGCCGTGCCCGAGCTCGTCGATCAGTTGCGCGAGCGCGCGGTCGACGGTCTCGCGGATCGTCCCGCCCTCGCTCATCGGTCGAAGTGTACGAGCGGTGGGTTGCGGGTCAGCCCGACAGCACGTCCGCGAGCTCGGCGAGCCGGCGCTCGACGCCATCGAGGCGGGCCTTGGCGTCGGTGGCCTCCTGACCGCGGCGCCGCTTCTCGTCCGCACCGGCGCGCGCCGACTGCTGGAGCGCCGCGACCGCAGCGTCGGCTTCCTCGATCTGGCGGCGGAGCGCGTCGCGCAACGCTGTCTCCTGCGCGCGCTGCTCGCGCAGGAGGCGCTCGCGGAGCGACGCGAGATATTCGCCGCGCCACTGCTCGGTGACGCTGCGGACGCGCGCCTTCGTCTC
>DASVEG010000257.1:0-5785 GCA_036380695.1 Acidimicrobiales bacterium | reverse complement strand
CCGCCCGCATTCGTTCCACGCGTACTTCGTGCGGCCTGGTGCGCCCGGCGTGCCCCTCGACCTCGGCGTGACGCGCACGCGCGACGGTCGCTCGTTCAGCACGCGACAGGTCGTCGCCGCGCAGGACGGCGACGCCATCTTCGTGCTGACGGCGTCGTTCCACGTCGAGGAGGAGGGCGACGATTGGCACGAGCCGGCGACGGCCACCCTCGACGTGCCAAGCCCCGAAGACATCGGCGAGGACGCATCGCCGCTCGCCCGCTTCTCGACGATGAGCCCGTTCGACATGCGCCCCGTTCGTACCGGCGCCACGTTCCCCGCGGTGCACCCCTTCTGGGTCAAGACGCGAGATGCGCTCCCGGACGACCCCGCGATCCACGCGTGCGTGCTCGCGTTCATGTCCGACATGGGCGTTGTGGGCAGCGCCCGGGCTCCCCGCTCGACGGCCGCGCCGTTCGCGGGAGCAAGCCTCGACCACGCCGTGTGGTTCCACCGCCCGGTGCACGCCGACCAATGGCTGCTGTTCTCGGTCGAACCGGTCTCGAACGCCGGTGCTCGGGGCCTCGCGCGCGGGACGTTCCACACGCGAGACGGCGTGCTCGTCGCGTCCGTCGCGCAGGAGGCCCTCCTCCGGCCGACCGCAACCGTGCCCCTGCCGTGACCCACCCGCCGGCGATGCGGTCGACGACGCGTTCCAATTCGCTCGCCGCTCGACCGGCGCGTCGTTAGGTTCGCCGCCTTGCCCGATCCGCACGCGGCGCTCGTCCCGCTCGGCTGGGACGAACGCGTCGCCACCCTGTTCGCGTCTCACGAGGCCCCCGGCGTCGTCCCCGGGCGCGTCGGTCGCGTCGAGCGATCAGCGTCGTTCGTGCACCTCGCGGACGGCGGCGTCCTCGCCGAGGGAGAGGAGCTTCCCGCCGTGGGCGACTGGGTCGCCGTCCGCGCCGCAGAGGGAGGCACGTTCCTCGTCGAGGCGATCCTGCCGCGCTCGTCCGCGCTGTCCCGGCAGGATCCCGGCGCGCAGACCGAACAGGTGCTGGCCGCGAACATCGACGTCGTCGCCATCGTCGCCCCGCTGGATCGGCTCAAGGTGGCGCGCGTCGAGCGCGAGTTGCTCGTGGCGTGGGAGAGCGGCGCCCGCCCGCTCGTCGTCTTGACCAAGGGCGACGTCGTCGACGATCCCGACCGCGCGCGGGCCGACCTTGCCGATCGACTCGTGGGCAGCGACGTCGTGGTCACCAGCGCGAAGACGGGCGCGGGCGTCGACCTCGTGCGTGAGGCATTGCAGCCCAACCGGACGGCGGTGCTCTTCGGCCCGTCCGGCGCGGGCAAGTCGACGCTCGCCAACGCGTTGCTCGGCGAGGAGGTCCTCGCCACGGGAGAGGTCCGCGAAGGCGACAGCCGCGGGCGCCACACGACGACGTCGCGGCACCTGTTCACGATCCCCGGTGGTGGCGTGCTCATCGACACCCCGGGCATACGGTCGATCACCATCTGGCGCGGCGAGGAGGGCCTGGCCTCCGCGTTCGCGGACGTCGAGGCGGCGACCGCGGCGTGCCGGTTCCGCGATTGTGCGCACGACCGCGAACCCGGGTGCGGCATCACCGCCGCGGTGGAGCGAGGCGAGCTCGATCCCGAACGCGTGGCCAACTACCGCAAGCTGCTACGCGAGGTGGAGTTCGCGGAGCGCCAGCACGACCTCCAGTTCCAGCAGGAACGCAAGGAGAAGTGGAAGGCCATCCACAAGGCCGCTCGCCAGTTCCCTAAGAAGCGATAACCGCCGGGCCGCGTGTCGCGCCGGCGGTACCGTCGTTGCGATGCCAGGCGCAGTGACGTTCGGGGTGTTCCTCACGACGGGGCTCGTGCTGTTGCTCGTGCCTGGCCCCGCCGTCGTCTACATCGTGACGAGGAGCGTCGAGCACGGGCGCGCGGTGGGGATCGCCTCCGCCCTGGGGGTCGCGACAGGTGGCGTCCTCCACGTCGTCGCGGCCGCGGTCGGCTTGTCGGCGCTCCTGCTGCAGTCGGCTGCCGCGTACACGGTCGTGAAGCTCGCCGGCGCGGCGTACCTCGTCGCCGTCGGCATGAGGCGGCTCGTCCGGCCGGTCGCCGAACCGGACGCCGACCCGGTCGGCGGCGCGACCACCGAGGGCGCCAAGTCGACACACGCGGGAGAGCGACGCGTCGACCGCGTGACGGCATACCGCCAAGGCGTGATCGTCAACGCGCTCAACCCGAAGATCGCGATGTTCTTCCTCGCGTTCCTCCCGCAATTCGTCGACCCGGAGCGCGGCAGCCCGCTCGCGCAAACGCTCGTGCTCGGCCTGACGTTCATCGCGCTCGGCGTCCTCACCGACGGCGCCTACGCCGTCGTGGCCGGGACGCTCGGCGTCGCGGCCAGGCGTCGACTGCGATCGTCGACAGCGGCCTCGCGGGCGACCGGTGGCGTCTACGTCGTCCTCGGGCTCATGACCGCGTTGACACGACGAACCGTGAAGGCGGCGGCGTGACGCCGGCACCGACGGGCCTTGCCGCGGCCGCCGACCGTCTCCGGTCGATGCACCGGCCGGGCGACCCGCTCGTGCTCGTCAACGCGTGGGACGCGGCGTCCGCTCGCCTCGTCGAGCGCGCCGGCGCCGCAGCGATAGCCACCACCAGCGCGGGCCTCGTGGAGTCGCTCGGGTTCGAGGACACGGACACCGCCGACCCGGACGTCGTCTTCGCGGCCGTCGCGAGGATCACCGCCGCCGTACAAATCCCCGTCACCGCCGACCTCGAAGCGGGTTACGGCCTCGACGCCGGAACGTTCGTCGATCGCCTGCTCGCCGCCGGGGCCGTCGGGTGCAACGTGGAGGACACCGACCATCACGGAGGCGGCGTGCTCGTCGACGCAGAGGCCAACGCGAACCGCATCGCCGCGATCAAGCAAGCCGGCCGCGCGGCGGGCGTCGACGTCGTCGTGAACGCGCGCACCGACGGGTTCGTGCGGAGGGTCGGGGACGCGCTCGACGAGTCGCTCGTTCGCGGACGGCTCTACCGCGAGGCAGGAGCGGACTGCGTGTACCCGATAGGGATGAGCGCGGAGGACGACATCGCGCGGTGCGTCGCCGAGATCGGCGCGCCCGTCAACGTGATGCTCCGGCCCGGTGCTCCCTCGCCGGCCGAGCTCGCCGCGCTCGGGGTCGCGCGCGTCAGCATCGGGTCGGGCCTCTACCGGCTGTTCGAGCGGGTCGGCGCGGTCGCCGCCGACGCCCTGCTCGCGAACGGCGATCCCGGGCCGCTGTTCGCCCGCACCGAAGGCTGACGCGCTAGACGACGGCGCGTTCGAGGATGACCGCGCGGCGCAGCTCCTCGGCCCGCCTCGCGATCATCTCGATCACGGGCAACGGGTCGATCTCGTCCTTGCCGGGGGCGCGCTCGAGCGTCCACACGGCCAGGCGCAGCGCGCACACCGCGTCCTGGAAGCGTGGGGTGGCCACCAGGCCCGCGGTCACGTGCCGGTCCTGTTCGAGGTGATCCACCGCGCTCACGGGTCTTCCGTCGTCACGAGTCGACCGGTCGCGGAGTCCTACGGGCACAGCTTGGGAAGCGGTTGACCGCCCGTTGACGGAAGCGGCGCCGTCAGTCCCTCGACCCCCGTGCCCACTGGTGCGCCCCGCCCTCGTGGATCGCTCCGTACACGCGATCGCGGAGGTCGTTGGCGTCGTCGTCGGTGAGGGTCCGGTCGATGGGGCGCAGCACGAGCCGGAGCAGGACGTTCTTCTGCCCCGACCGGATGCCGAGCCGCTCGCGCGCTGGCGCTGGGAGGTCGTCGCATGGCGTCTCGGTGAGGATGGCGAGCTCCTCGACGGCCGACGCGTCCGGCCCGAGCGCATCGCGAACCCGGTCGCCGAGCGTCTCCGCGTCGACGGCCGCATCCACCGCGACCGAGAGGTCGCGGCGTACCGCTGGCATCGCGGACACGGCGCGGTAGGGCGCGAGGTCGAGCAGCTGCGAGGCCACGCGATCGTCGCTCGACCGCAGGATGCGGATGTCGGGCACGCCCTTGCGGAGCATCAGCAGGCGGTCGAGCCCGAGGCCGAGCGCCAGGCCGGAGCGATCGACGAGGCCGCTGCTCGCGAGCACGTCGGGATGGGCCAGGCCGCACTCGCCCACCTCGATCCACCCGTTCGTCGTTGCGTCCCACACCTCGATCTCGCGACCGAGGAGCGTGTACGGATGCTGCGTGGGCAGCGTCCGCCATCGCGCGCCGGGCAAGGCCGAGGCGACGACCGCTCCGATCATCGCGACGAGGTCGTCATCCCCCATCGACGGCCGGGTCGGTGCGACCACCCTCCACAGGTCGAGTTGGTGGGGCGTGCCGGTGTGGAGCCGGTCGATCGAGTCGCGCCGGTAGACGACGCCCGCACACGCGAGCAGCACGTCGTCGCTCGCCGCGCCGGCGCGCTCCTCGCCGGCGAGCTTCCTCAGAGCCGCGGGCACCATCGCCGAAGCGTGGCTGCGCAGGACACAGGTGTCGCTCGCGTATCTCGTGTAGCGGGCGTCGCGCGCGACGGCTTTGGGCGGGTACCGCAACCGGTCGTAGTTGTCCTCGACGGGCACGATGCGGTGCCCTCGATGGCGCAGCACACACGCCTTCCATCGATCGCGCAACGCGTCGACGATGTCGTCGACGAGCAACTGCATCGCGTGCGGCCCCGCGGACGGGTCGGTGAGGTCACGCACCGACAGCGCGGCCGCGAGCGCGTCGGGGGAAAGCGGAACGGAAACGTCGTCGTACACAAGTCCTCCTCGGAGTCGGTCAGGGACAGCGAACGAGCTGCCCCCCGGCCGGCGCCGAGGAGGTGCGTGACGTGATCAGCAGACGATCGACGCGTCGCGCCCCCGGCGGCAACTACCGGCCGGGGGGCGGAGAAATCGCTGCGTCGTCACGACGGGCACGAGGAGGAGCGTACCAACGCTTTTGTGCACCGTTGCCACGGCATTTCGTGGCAACGGTGCACAAAACGATTACGGAAGGGCGGTGCAGCCGTTGATGGGCAGGGCCTCGCCGTTCACGTAGCCCTCGATGCACACCGAGCCCGCGGACGACGCGGGTGCGGTGAGGCCGAGTGCCGCGGCGATTGCGAGCGCGGCGACGAGCAGAAGCTTCTTCATGGTTGTCTCCCTCTGACGGTTCGTCCCTCCGCCGGGACGTCATCGAGGGAACGCAGCCGCCCGCCGCGCCTTACGGACGGACGTCGAGTTTCCTCAGGACGCGCGAGTACCGGTGCGCTTCTTCGCCGCGGCCTTGCGCGTCGAACGACCCGCCTTCTTCGCGGCCGCCGCGGACTTCGACGACTTCGACGACTTGGTGGCCTTCGACGCGGACGTCTTCCTCGCCGGCGCCGGTGCCGCGCTCTCGCGGCGCGACTTGGCCTCGCTGATCGACGCTTCCAGCGCGGCAAGCAGGTCGGTGACGGGCGCCGCGGAATCCTTCGGCTTCTCGGTGACGACGTCCTCGCCCTTGGCCTTGCGCTCGATCAGCTCGAGCACGGCTTCGCGATACGTGTCGTGGTACTGCGACGGGTCCCACGACGACGTCAACGACTCGACGAGCTGCTTCGCGACCTTCTTCTCCCTATCGGAGAGTTGGATCTTGCCGGGCACGTCGAGCGCCTTCGGATCGCGCACCTCGTCGGGGAAGAACATGGTCTCGAGCATCAGCACGTTGCCGACCGGTCGGATCGCGCCGAGGTACTGCTTCGACCGCATCACGAACCGCCCGATGGCGATGCGGCCGCTGTCG
>DASVEG010000256.1:0-4315 GCA_036380695.1 Acidimicrobiales bacterium | reverse complement strand
GACACCGAGGACGGCGACGGCCATGTCACGTCGACCGTCCGCCAGTGGGACCGCAAGCACTGGGGCGACGGCGGCGCGGAGTTCCACTGGTGGTGCACCGAGGCCGAGGAGGCCTTCGTCGACAACAGCCCGGTGTACGAGTCGATGCGGGACGAACTGGTCGAGCTGTGCAACGAGAAGGTGTACGACCGCCTCGTGAGCTACCTGCGCAGCCGCGGCGCGGACACCTACCTGCCCCACCCCGCGGTGCGCCGCTCGTCCTGAGCGATGGCCGCTCCCTCGCCGATGACCCACCGCAGGGCCTCGTCGGTGACGTCGGGGAACTCCTTGCCGAGCACCAGAGCGGCGTCGTGGTCGCCGTGCAGCTCGAACGTGCGCGCCAGGGGGATGGCGGCCGCCAGCTCGCGCTGCTTCTTCGGTCGCACCAGACGGTCCTTGGTCGTCACGACGACCGCGGTCGGCACGTCGACCTGGAGCGCGTGGGGGCGGAAGTCGTAGGTGCCGAGCGCCCGTCCCGCGTCGGCCAGCGCCTCCGGGTCGCCGCGGCGGAGCTCGCCGCGCAGCCACCCGAGCCAGGGCTCGAGGTCGGGTGACTGGTCGACCATGTCGCGCAACGCGCGCTCGATCAGGCCCTTCGGCGTACCCAGTCGCATGACGTACTCGACGACGGCCATGAACCGCCACAGCGCCCGCTCGCGGCGGGTCGCCCTCCACTCGAGCGCCGTGGCCTGCAGCACGAGGCCGGAGACGACGTCGGGATGGCGCAACCACGTCAGCATCGCCACCGGCCCGCCCATCGAGTAGCCGACGAGGATCGCGGGCGCGGCGTCGAGCGTGCGCAGGAGCGCGGCGACGTCGTCCGCTGCGTCCTCGAGCGTGTAGCGCTGTTCGGTGCGGATGCCGCGGCCGTGGCCGCGATGGTCCATGGCGATCATGCGACCGAGCCGGGGAACGGTGTCGTACACCCGCAGCCAGTTGAGGTCGGCCGAGGCGGTCCAGCCGTGCAGGAGCGCGATCGTGGGCCCGTCGGGGCGGCCGGAGTCCTCGCGGACGAACATCTCGCCCCGTCCGGCCACCGAGACCAGGCGCCCGTCGGGGAGGTCGGGGGGCAGCGGCGCGCTCGGGTCCCTTCGCGCCAACCGCCTCGCGAACCGTCGAGCCCGCGCCAGCTCCTGCCGGTAGTCGACCCTCGTCACGGGCCCCGGTCTACTTCCACTGCGGCGCTAGATGCGCAGCTGGCGGAGGCGGTCCCAGGCGCTCGGGTGCGTGGTGCGCCAGTCGTACAGCGATCCGCCGATGCCGCGGTGCTCGGCGACGGCCCGGAGGTACCCGTCGATGTCGGCGTCGGTGGTCTTGTCGCCGATGCCGCCGACCGGGTGCACGACGGCGTCCGGCTGGCCCAGGTTGTTGCGCATACGCCGGATGTTCTCGTCGGTGTACCGGTAGGCGTCGCGGTAGCCGGACGACTGCGTGCGGTTCGTCCAGTACCCCATCGTCTGCCAGACGTCGTAGTACGGCGCGATCTCCCGCCACGGGAAGTTCGGCCAGTAGTTGCCGTTGACGACCTCGAGCACGACCGGCGGCAGCACGATCCCGCCCAGCGCCCGGTTCGGGAGGGCTTGGCGCAACTGCGCGCTCAACTCGATCAGGCGGCGGTTGCGCTCGTTGACGTCCGAGACGTTGCGGGCCTCGATGTCGACCGCGATGCCGTCGACGTCGAGGTTGGCGCTGGCGACGAGGCGGCGCAGGTCGTTGGCCGGGTCCTCGAGCGTAGGCAGGTACCACGCCACGACCTCGATGCCGTGATGGTGGGCGCGGTCGATGATCGGCAGGAGCAGCTCCGGCTCGCTGATCTCCTGGGGCGTGTCGTGCTTCGCCGTCTGGAGGAACAGGGTCTGCACGCCGGCTGCGGCCATCTGGTCGACCTGATCCGGCCCCACCGACGGGGTCGAGCCCTTGTAGTGGCTCCAGTCGTAGACGTCGACCCAGGTGCCCAGGCCCCGGTAGGGCTCGATCGAGCCGGCCGCGGGCCGCCGCGCCGGTTCCGCCACGATCGACGGCAGCCCGGGGCGGGCAGCGGCCGCCGGCGGTGCCGTGGTGGTGGGGCGAGCGGTGGTGGGCGGCGCCGTCGTCGGCGGGATCGTGGTGGTCGGCGCCGCCGTGGTTGTCGTCGGCGGCTCGGTTGTCGTCGTCGGTGGCTCGGTGGTGGTGGTCGCAGCCGCGGCCTCGAGCCGGCCGCCAGCGGCGCCCTCGATCGCGGGCGACTGTCCCCGGCCGCACGCCGCCGCGCCCATGCCCACGAGGGAGACGAGAGCCGCGACGACCGCGCGCACGCGGACGAGGGGGCGCGCGCTGGTCGAGACCTGCCGGCGGGCTGGCACCTGCCCGAGGGTAGGGCAGATCGTGCAATCCGGAACCGATACCCGCCTCAGCCGCCTGTCGGTTCGCGCTCCGTCGGTTCGCGCTCCGTCGGTTCGTGGTCCGTCGGTTCGTGGCCACAAGCGCGCTTGTGGGCAGAAACGTGGGCGTGGCACCAGTTCGTGGCCAAAAGCGTGCTTGTGGCCAGTGCTGCCGGCCGGTCGAGCGGGTCAGCGACCCGCCGAGCGATGCCTAACCGGCGTCCTCGGTGTCGTCGAGCTCCTCGTCCTCCTCCGCGAGGCACCACGATGCATGCTCGGCGCCGGGGTCGGCGCCGCACTCGGGGCACGGCTCAATGACGACCTCGGTCGTCCGCTTGAGCGCACGCGCTTCTTCGAAGCGCCGATGGCGTCCCTTCTTCACGGGCTCGCTCCCACTCGACTGACGGAATCGGGCACCGAGCTTACCCGCCTCGGGGTGGTGTGCCGTGCGGGTCGCTGCCGGCGAGTGAAGCGTCGATGGCGCGCTCCGGTAGGGTTCGCAGCCGTGGCCGACGACAGCCTCGACGTGTCCGCCATGATCGAGCGCTTCCGGGCGCGGGCACGCGCGGTCCGCAGCCGCGGCGTGCCGCCGGTCGAGGGCCCCGAACGGCGCCAGTTCATCGAGCAGATGCAGCTCGACTACATGGACTTCGCGATGATCGGCGACGCGGAGGCGTCGATCGACGACGGTGTGCTCACGCTCCGCGTCGACCTCCGCCCCAAGGACCCGTCGTAGCCCCGACGCCGTCTCCCCCTCCACCGGACGCCTCACGCGGCGGGCCGCTCGCCGACCTGCGGGTCATCGACTGCGCCACGGTGGTCGCAGGCCCGGGGGCCGCTCGCCACCTGGCCGACTTCGGCGCCGACGTGATCAAGGTCGAGCGGCCGGACGGCGGCGACGGCACCCGGAGCATGGGTTGGGCCGACCCCTCGGACGGGGTCACGCTGTGGTGGAAGCTGATCGGTCGCGGCAAGCGCACGATCGCCCTCGACCTCAAGACCGCAGACGGGCTCGACCTGATGCTCCGCCTGTGCGACGGAGCGGACGTGCTCGTCGAGAACTTCCGCCCGGGGACGCTGGAGCGCCTCGGCCTCGGCCCCGACGTGCTGCTGGCCCGCAACCCGCGTCTCGTGATCACCCGGGTGACCGGCTTCGGCCAGGACGGCCCGTACGCCAGCCGCCCCGGGTTCGCCACCCTCGCCGAGGCGATGAGCGGGTTCGCCGCGCTCAACGGTGAGCCCGACGGCGCGCCGCTCCTGCCCCCTATCGCCTTGACCGACGAGGTGACGGGCCTGGCCGCCGCGTTCGCGACGCTCGTCGCCGTCCGCTCCGGTGTCGGGCAAGTCGTCGACGTCAATCTGCTCGAGTCGATGCTGCAGATCATGGGCCCGCTCCCCTCCGCCGCGGCGTTGCTCGATTACGACCAACCGCGCCTCGGGGCGGGCATCCCGTACTCCGTTCCGCGCGGCACCTACCAAGCGAAGGACGGGAGATGGGTTGCGGTCAGCACGTCGTCGGAGCCCGTCGCCCGCCGGGTGCTGGATCTGATCGGGATCGGGGGCGACGAGCGGCTTCACTCGGTCGCCGGGCGCGTGGAGCACCGCGCGCTGGTCGACGACGCCGTCGCCGGCTGGATCGCGGCACGCACGGCGGACGACGTGCTCGAGGCGTTCCTCGGCGCGGACGCGGCGATCGCGCCGGTGATGGCCATGACCGACGTGGTCGCCGACCCGCACGTCGTCGCCCGAGGCACGCTCGTCGAGGTCGACGGCGTGCCCATGCAGGGCCCCATCGCGCGGCTGTCGGCGACGCCCGGGCGCGTGCGGTGGGCCGGCCGGCCCCTCGGTGCGGACACCGACGACATCGTCGGTGAGCTGCGCGGCCGGGGCGACCGTGGACAACCACGCGACTCCGA
>DASVEG010000255.1:0-22526 GCA_036380695.1 Acidimicrobiales bacterium | reverse complement strand
TGAGGTCGCTGCCGCGCTCGGACGGCTCGAGGGCGGCCCAGCCCTCCCGGCCGGAGGCGTACCCGGCCGGGAAGTCGAGCTGGTCGTCGTCGGCCTCGAGCTCCACGAAGAGATCGAAGACCTCGTCCAGCACCTCGGTCGGCCGTGCGTCGGCCCGGTCGATCTTGTTGACGACGAGGATGATCGGCAGCCGCGACGCGAGCGCCTTGCGCAACACGAACCGGGTCTGCGGGAGCGGCCCTTCGCTCGCGTCGACGAGCAGCAGCGCTCCGTCGACCATGGCGAGACCACGCTCCACCTCGCCTCCGAAGTCGGCGTGACCGGGCGTGTCGATGATGTTGATCTTCACGTCGTCGTGGAGGACCGCGGTGTTCTTGGCGAGGATCGTGATGCCCTTCTCGCGCTCGAGGTCCATCGAGTCCATGACCCGTTCGTTGACGTCCTGGTTGACGCGGAACGCGCCTGACTGCCACAACATCGCGTCGACGAGCGTGGTCTTTCCGTGGTCGACGTGGGCGATGATCGCGACGTTGCGTAGGTCCGAACGGACGGGCACAGCTGGCACTCCTGGCAAAAGGGGGACTGGTCAGTCTACGGGGTGCGCCGCCCGTTCCCGCAGTCCGGCGGGCGCGAGGCCGCCCCGCGGTGAAGAATCGGTGCATGCCGTACATCGAAGGCCGCGTCGTGCACGACGCCGACGCCCATGTGGTCGAGACGCCGGAGTGGTTCCACGACTACGCGGACCCCGAGATCCGCGACCGCATGGAGCCGCTGTACCTCAGCAGCGTCAAGCCGGGTGAGGACGACCTCATCGAGCACTACCGCAAGCAGCACGAAGATCCCGAGTTCCGCGCGCTCGACGCCACGGAGATCATGCTGCGGAAGAACTGGAAGGCAACAGGGTCGTTCATCAAGGAGGACCGGCCGCTCGCGCTCGACCTGCTCGGCGTAGCGACCCAGCTCGTTTTCAACACGTTCGCCAACGGTGTGCTGCGGCGGGCCGAGCACGGGAGCGACGATCTCGACTTCGCGTACGGCATCGCCCGCGCCCACAACCGGGCGATGGTCGACTTCTGCTCCGTCGACCCGCGACTGCTACCCGTCGGCTACGTGCCCCTCGCCGACTTCGAGCGCTCGAAGTCGTTCGCGAGCGAAGCGCTCGAGTTGGGGTGCAAGGCGTTGATGATCGCGTCCGAGCCGCCCAAGGCGCACTCGCCCAGCCACGTCGGCCTCGACCCGGTGTGGGCGCAGGCGCAAGAGGCCGGCGTCCCGGTCGTCTTCCACGTCGGCGGCGGCGGCGAGCTGTTGGAGAAGCAGTACTTCGAGAACGGCCTGCCGCCGGTGCCCGATTTCCACGGTGGCGACGGCAACTTCCGTTCCATCGACTACATGGCGATCCCGTACCCCGTGATGAAGACGCTCGGGACGATGATCATCGACGGCATCCTCGACCGCTTCCCGCAACTGCGCATCGGCGTGATCGAACAGGGCGCGGTGTGGGTTCCGGGGTTCATGAAGTCGCTCGACTCCGCGCAGAACGCGTTCCACAAGAACGAAGAGCGGCTGCAGAAGCTGGAGCTACGGGCGAGCGAGTACGTCACCCGCCAGGTGCGGGTCACGCCGTACCCCCACGAGGACGCGGGCTGGGTGATCAACGAGACCGGCCCGGGCGTGTGCCTGTTCTCGTCCGACTACCCCCACGTCGAAGGCGGGCGCAACCCGTTGAAGCGGTTCGAGGCGAGCCTCGACGCGGCGGGCATCGACGAGGACGGGCGGGACGCGTTCTACCGCCGCAACTTCGAAGACCTCATGGGGCCCGCGCTCGCGGACCTCTACGCCGCAGCCCCGTAACGCGCCATCAGCGTCGGGATGCGGTTGAGGAAGTCGAGCTTGTCGAAGCACTCGCGCGCCCCGAGCTCGCGCATCCGCCCGAACTGATCGACGGGCAGGTGCGCGCTGACGACGAGGACGACGGCGTGCGGGCACGCGTCCGCGAACTCCGGCAGCGCGCTCACGCCGTCGCGGCGCGGCATCTTCAGGTCGAGCACGACGAGGTCCGGCAACCATGCCCGCGCGACCTCGAGCGCGCGGTCACCGTCCTCGGCGACGGCGACGTCGGCGCCCTCGACCTCGAACGCGCTGCGGTAGAGCAGGCGGATGTCCGGTTCGTCGTCGCACACGAGCACGCGCACAGCCCAACGGTACGAACAGGACGCTCGTTCCGGTATGGCCCGAAGGAGCTATTGCGGCGCTAGGTTCCGCGGATGGCCGGCCCTCCTGTCCTCCTCGTGCACGGGTTCGCGTCGTCGTTCGACCGGAACTGGCGCGAGCCGGGTTGGGTCGACCTCTTGTCGGACGCGCGCCGCGAGGTCGTCGGCATCGACCTCCTCGGCCACGGCTCCGCGGACAAGCCCCACGACCCCGAGGCGTACCGAGACCTCGATCTCGACGTGGAGTCGGCGCTTCCCGACGAGCCCACGGAGCAGGTCGACGCGATCGGGTTCTCCATGGGGGCGCTGCTGCTCCTGCGGGTCGCCGCCCGTCATCCGACCAGGTTCCGGAAGATCGTCGTCGGTGGCTTGGGCGCCAACGCGTTCGCTGCGTCGGACATCGAGCCCGTCGCCGCCGCCATCGAGTCGGGACCCGCCGACGAGAGCCACCCGATCGCCCGACTGTTCGCCCAGTTCGCCGCGGGCAGCTCGAACGACCCCGCCGCGCTCGCCGCTTGCCTTCGCCGGCCGTGGGAGCCGCTGACGCCGGGGGAGCTGTCGGCCGTCGAGGCCGAGGTGCTCGTGGTGCTCGGCGACAAGGACTTCGCCGGCCCCGCCGACCCGCTGGTCGACGCCATCCCGAAGGCCCGCTTGCTGGTGCTGCCCGGCCTCGACCACTTCGCCACGCCGCGCGAGTTCAAGTTCATCGACGCCGCGTTGGAGTTCCTCGACGCCGTCCCGACCTAGCGCTGGTCCGTCGTTCTGGGTGCAGAAACCTGCGCTATGCGCAGGTTTCTGCACCCAGAACGCGATGAGGGGTGGGCTCAGTCGTGGGTGACGGCTTCGGCGGCCAGGGCCATCTCCGCCTGGAGCGCGTCGATGTCGCGCTGAATGCGGAGGGCCTCGGCGTCGTCGCCCTGCACCCGCGCCCGCTCCCGCCGCTCGACGAGCTCGACGATCTGGAGCTCGAGGCCGACGACGTGGTCCTCGAGAAGGGGGTTGGACATGAAGCCGCCATTCCCCCGAGACGCCCGTTGCAACCCCTTTCGGGCGCCCGGCAGCCGTAGGGCAGGATTGCGCCCATGGCCACCGCCACTCCCTCGCCCACGCCGAACCCCAACGCGTTGCGGTTCGCCCTCGACGTCACGCTGCCCGCACCCGTGAGCGCCTCGTCGGCTGCCGACGCCTCGTCGTCGCCGTTGCTCGCCGCGCTGTTCGAGATCGACGGCGTCGCGTCCGTGTTCGGCACCGCCGACTTCATCACCATCACGCGCTCGCCCGGCGGCGACTGGGACGAGATCGTGCCCGCGGTCCAGGGGGCCGTCGCCGAGCACCTGTGAGCCGCGGGGCCCGCGCGGTCGTCGACCTGCGCGACGTCTGCCTCGGGCGTGGGGACACGGTCATCCTCGACGGCCTCACCTGGTCGGTCGACGCAGGCGAACGATGGGTCGTCCTCGGCCCGAACGGCGCGGGCAAGACCACGCTCCTCCAGGTCGTCACCGCGTACGCCCACCCGTCGTCCGGCACGGCCGCGATCCTCGGGCACCGGCTCGGGGCGGTCGACGTGCGGTGGCTGCGGCGCAAGATCGCGGTCGCCAGCGGCTCGCTCACCCGCACGCTCGACACCCGCCTGACCGCGCGGGAGATCGTGACGACGGGCCGCAGCGCGTCGCTCGCGCCCTGGTGGGACGAGCCCGACGCGAGCCTCGACGCCGAGGTCGACGACCTGCTCGCCGCCGCCGGTTTGGCCGCCGCCGCGGATCGCCCGTTCTCCGCGCTCTCCGAGGGCGAACGGCAGCGGGCCCTGCTCGCTCGCATGCGCGCCTCGCGCGCGGACCTGTGGGTGTTCGACGAACCGGCCGCGGGGCTCGACCTCGGCGCGCGGGAGCGGTTGGTGGCCGACCTCGCGGCGATGGCCGCCGCGCCAGCGGAGGGCTCCCCCGCCATCGTGTTCGTGACCCACCACGTCGAGGAGATCCCGCCCGGCTTCGGCCATGCGCTGCTGCTTCGAGGCGGGCGGGCGGTCGCCGCGGGCGCGATCGACGACGTGCTCACGAGCGAGCACCTGTCCGCGTGCTTCGACCTCCCGCTGATCGTCGAGCACCGCGACGGCCGCTGGTCGGCGCGCGCCGCCGTCCCGTAACCCGTCCCGCAACCCGCAAACCGCAACCCGCAACCCGCAACCCGCAGGGCCGTCCCGCCCGCGAGCCCGCAACGCCGTCCCGCCCGCGAGCCCGCTTTTTCGCAGTAATCGGCGTTCCAGCGCGGAGAACTGCGAAAAAGCGGTGGCGAGGGGCGGGCACGCGGCGAGCGCAAGGGCGCGAACCGAGGGCCGGTGCCGGCCGGGTTCGGGTGGGGACGCGAACCGAGGGCCGGGTGTCCGCCACCGGCCCTCGCGTCCGCCGTGTTGTCACCCACAGCCGGTTGTCAGCGCCGCCGCACTTCCATCCGGGGTGTTGGTCCCGCCTGTCTCACGGTACGGCTCGACGCGGGCGGCGGACTTCTCCCCGGCGACGCTCCGTCTGTAAAGCCGGCGACAGTCGCGCCGGCGCCGGGAAGCTCAGCGTGGCTCAGCGGGCGCGGCGGTTGAGGCGGGTGAGGTCGAGGACGACGATGCGCCCCCGGCGCACCTCGATGGCGCCCGCCGTCTCCGCCTCGCCGAGCACCCGGTTCACCGTCGCCCTCGACGTGCCGGCGAGGCTCCCGAGCTCCTCCTGTGTGAGCGGGATCTCGACCGGCTGCTGACCGTCGGTCGCGTACACCTCGGACAGCGCGAGCAGCCGCCGCAGCACCCTCGTGTCGACCGGCACGTACAGCGCCTCCGCCAGCAGGCTCGACAGCCGTTGCACCTCCCTCGCGAGGATCGCGACCAGGAAGCGGTCGACGCTCGGGTGCCGGCTGCGCAACTCGTCGAACTCGTCACGATGCAAGGCGAGCGTCTCGGTCGCCTCGAGCGCCATCACCGACGCCATGCGCCGCGACGCCGGGTCGATGAGCGCGAGCTCGCCGATGACGTCGCCCGGCCCGCGAACGTTGAGCGTCGCGACGTCGCCAAGCGGCGTGGTCACACGCACCGCGACGCGCCCGCGATCGATGAGGTGCACGGTGTCGCCAGGGTCGCCCTCGTGGAAGAGCACTTCCCTCCGCCCGAACCGCCGCCGGCGCGTTGCGGAGAGCACGCGGCGGCGATCGTCTTCAGGGAGCCCGTCCAGGATCGACCACCGCACGGCGTACGTTCTACTCAAAGCACGCGCGACTGCGGGTGGAAGACTCCGTGCGGTGGACCGTCGGGAAGCGCTCGCCGTGCTCGGTCTCGACGAGGGCGCGACGCCCGCCGCTGCCAAGGCGAGGTACCGCGAGCTGCTCAGGGCCCACCACCCCGACGTCGCCGGGCATCCGTCCACGGCCACGGCCGCGACCCTCACCGGAGCGTGGCGCGTGCTTCGTGAGTCCGCCGCCGTCGACGACACCGACGACACCGACGACGACGTCGAAGCCAGTGGCGACACCATCGTCGTGCCCGTCCCTGCCGACGAGGCCTTCCGCGTGCTGCTCGACGCGGCGTCGTCGCTCGGCGAGGTCACCTACGTCGACGCCGGCGCTGGGCTGCTCGAAACGGTGGTGACGCTCCCCTCGGGCGCGGCGTCGCTCGTGGTCACGCTCCAAGGCCGCGCCGCGACGGGGACCACCGAGGCGTTCTGCACGCTGGCGACGATCGGCGCAGGCCCGGACCCCGACGCCGCGCCCGTCGTCGCCGACCTGGCAGACCTCGTGCGCGCTTCCCTCAGGTCGGCGGGCCACAGGCCGAACGAATAAGCGGAACCCGAGACGTTCGTGCGGTCCGGCGACCAGCACGGGGGGATCGGTCCGCCCGTGGCAACGCCCACCCTCACCGGTGGGCCGCCACGGGGCGACGCGCCACGATCCGGCCCCGTGGAGCTCGCCATCACGGTCGCCACTCCGCACGAGCACGAGCGCGAGCTGGCCGCCGACGCACTGTGGGCGCTCGGCGCCACCGCCGTCGTCGACGATCCCTCTAGCCGCGGACGAGCGGTTGTCGGCGGTTTCGCGTGCGCGGACGACGCCACCGCCGCCCTCGCCGCGCTCCGCGACCGCTGGGCGGTAGCCGTCCTTCCTGCCGCCGACGATTCGTGGGCCGACGCGTGGCGGGCCTGGGCCAAGCCGGTCACGGTCGGCAGGCTCACGATCCGCCCCGCGTGGATCGACGGCGACGGCATCGCCATCGAGCCGGGACGGTCGTTCGGCACCGGGAGCCACCCGTCGACCCGGCTGGCGCTCGCGGCACTCGACCGCGGCGTCTCCCCCGGTACGACGGTGCTCGACGTCGGCACCGGCACCGGCGTGCTCGCCATCGCCGGCGCGGTGCTCGGCGCGTCGCGCGTCGTCGCGATCGACGTCGACGCGGGCGCCCGCGCCGTGGCCGCCGCCAACGTGGCGGCGAATGGTTGCGCGGGCGTCGTGACCGTCGACCATCGCGCCGTCGGCGCCATCCGCGGCCGGTTCGACGTGGTCGTCGCCAACCTCGGTGGCGTGCTCGCGCCCCTCGCCATCGCAGACCAGCTCGCGTCACGCGTCGCGCCCGGCGGGGCGTTGATCGTCAGCGGCCTGCTCGCACCCGACGCTGGTGGGCTCGACACCCGCGAGCTCGAGCGCGCCCTCGGCGCACCGGTCGATCGCTCGACCGAAGGCGATTGGATCGCGCTGACGTGGCGCGATGGCGGATGAGCCGCGTCAGCCCATGAACTCGAGCGCGTCGAGGTCGAGGATCGCGGCCACCGAACGGGTCAGCATCGTCCTGAACAGCTCGACGGCCCGGTCGTTCACGAGGTCGACCGACCCGGCGTTGAGCGGGTACACCGCGACGAACAGGGTCGCCTTCCGGTAGTCGGTCCAGCAGTCGTCGAACGAGTAGTCGCCGACGCCGTTCGCGACCAACGTGTCGTGGTAGTGCCGCACGAGCGCGGACTCGTTCGCCTTGCGCTCCGCCGGAAGCAGGCTCTGGCTGAGGAGGTACGCGACGTCGTACGGCCCGCGGCCGATCCCGCAGATCTGCCAGTCGACCGCGGCGACCGGCGGGTCGCCTTCGGCGTCGGAGAGGAAGAAGTTGTCGAGTCGCGAGTCGCCGTGCAGGAGCGTCACCGGCGGGGCCGACAGCTGCTCCATGAGCGGGACGACGTGGTCGGGCAGCCGGCGGGCTGCGTCGAGCATCGGCCCTGGCAGCAACTCGGCGAACTGCGACTCGATGATCGGCCACGACGCCTGGAGCGCGGGCACGAGCGCTTGGGGGTTGGGAGGGTCGATGATGCGGCACCCCCACTCCCACGTCGAGAGCTCGGGCGACTGCCAGAACGCCGCGTGGTGGGCCGCGAGGCTCTCGACGAGCAGCTCGGCGTCGTCGGGCGTGGCGCCCGCGACCTGGTCGATCATGCGCCGGTCGCCGAGGTCTTCCATCACCAGCACGAAGTCGCCCGTGGCGTCGTCCCACGCCGAGTAGTACCGGTCGGCCGTGCCGATCGGCGTGCGGTGGCCGACGACCTCGTAGAAGCGGACCTCGCGCAGGTAGAACCGGAAGGCGTCGGCGATGTGCCGCGACTCGGGCATCGTGTGCGGCAGCTTGAGCACCATCGTCTCCGGGCCCGCGCCTGCCGGTTCGTACTGCGGCGTCAGCCGCCACAGCAGAGCGAGGATGCCGATGCCGATGCCGATCTGCTCATGGTCGAACGAGGCGACCCGTGCGTCCGCACCCAGCGTGCCCGTCGACTGCAACGCGGCCGTCAGCTGGTCGGCCGTCACATCCTCCGGCCCCTTCGGAAACCCGATCCCCGCCATCCCTGCGCCTCCCGTGTGCCGTGCCCGTGCCGGGCATCCACCGACGCGGACACGGTAGAGGGTTGCGCTCCATGCCGAACGGGAAGCGTCGCCTGGTGCCCGTCGACCTCGCCGCGCCCGACCTCTCCGCGGTGCTCGACGCATCACGTTCGTTGCGCGTGGCCGTCGCGTCGAAAAAGGGACCGCACGTCACGCCAGAGCTGTTCGTCGTGCTCGACGGGCGTATCTGGTCGTTCACCGCAGCCTCGTCGTTGAAGGTGCGCGTGGCGCGTGGCAGCTCGCGCGTGGGGATCGCTGTGGGTGGCGACGATCGCGACACCGACTCCGGTGGTCGGCTCGTCCTCGGCGCGAACGTGACCGTGCTGGATCCCGCCCGCCCTATCGCCGCCGTGGCGTCGGGGTTCGCGATCGACGTCCCGCGCGTGATCGCCGCCTTCGCGTCGCGGCACGCGTTCGAGATCGCGGGCGGGGCGGTCGACGTCGTGCTCGGCAGCTTCGGCCTCGTACCAGGACGGTGGGTGCTGCTCGCGTTCGATGTGGACGCCGTCGCGGTGCTGGGACGCGGTGGGATGATGCGCGCCGAAGGATGGTCGCCCGGCACCGCCACGTTCACGCCGACGGAGGACGCGGACGACGCGGACGCGGACGCGGACGACGCGGACGACGCCGTTGCCATCGACGTGCCCGTCGACGCCATCCCGTCGCCCGTGCGCCACCTGCTCGACCGCGACGTGGCGACGCTCGGCTGGAACACGACGTCCGGGCCTATCGCGCTTCCGGTGGCATGGGACGGTGCGACGTCGACGGCCACGGTCGACGGCGGCGTCTTCACCGCGGTGGGCGCGGCCAAGCGCGGCCCCGCCGCGCTGACCTTCGACGAGTGGGTCGCGCCGGGGCCGGCCGGGAAGCGCGGCGTGATGCTGCGCGGCGACGGCCGTACCGAACGCGAGGACGGCGACGGCCGCGTCGTCGTGCGGATCGAGGTCGACCGCGCGGTGGCCTGGGACGGCATCGCGACGTCGTCGACGTCCGGCATCCGCGACGACCCTGCGCAAAGCGAGCAGACTGCAAGCGACAGCGCACCGAACAAGGAGACTCGAGCAGGATGAATCGACGCGAGCTCGTCAATGCGATCGCCGCTCACACGGGCCTGGAGCCGCGGCAGGTCGACGCGACCATGAAGGGCTTCACCGAAGTCGTCACGGCCGTCGTGTCCAAGGGCGAGCCGGTGGCGATCAGCGGCTTCGCCAAGTTCTCGAAGGTGGAGCGCCCGGCCCGCATGGGCCGCAACCCCGCCACCGGCGAGCAGATCAAGATCAAGGCCTCGAAGAAGGCGAGGATCACGCCGCTCAAGGGCTTCAAGGACTCGGTGATGACGCCGAGCCAGGCGCCCAAGCTGGCCAAGGGCGTGTGGCCGGCCGAGAAGACGGCCGGCGCCGCGAAGGGCGCGGCAAAGACCGCGACCAAGGCGGCGGCGAAGAAGACCGTGGCAAAGAAGGCCGCCGCGCCGGCGAAGAAGGCTGCGGGCGCCCGCAAGCGCTGACGCCCGGCGCCGACGTCACGACCGGAGGGGCGGCTACGGCCACCCCTTCGTCGCGTCTGCAGCCAGCCCGGTCGACTCGACGACGAGACCCACGCGGTCGAGCCGCGAAGGGAGTCGCCGCCAAGGGGCCGTCGCGTCGATCGCCGCCTCGAGCGCCTGCTGCGCGTCGCCGTCGTCGGCGCACAGGATCGAGACCGAGCCTCCCTCGCCGCCAGCACCGTTGACCTTCCACCCCGTCGCGCCGAGCTGCGCGGCGAGCTCGATGACCGCGGTGGCGTCCGCGCCGACGAGGTCGGGGTGCAGCGCGCGCTGCGCTTCGGTGTTGCGGCGCATGACGGCACCGAAGGCGTCGAGGTCGTTGGCCTCGAGCGCTCGAACCGCGTCGTCCGCGCACGCACGCAGTGCGTCGAGCCGGGGCGACGCCGGTCCCTCGTCGTCCAGTTCCGCGATCACGCTGCCGTGGACGAGCGACGACACGTGGCTGGTGCCCAGGTAGACGACGACGAGTCGCCGATCGAGGTCGCGCCACGTCTGCGCGGACATCCGTACGGGGGCGACCTGCGCGTGCGGGTACTCGTCCATCCGGATGACATTGACGCCGCCGAGCGCCGACGCGAGCTGATCCTGGATGCCGGCCTGCAACCCGACGCGTGCCGTCTCGACGTGGTGCGCGAGCGCGGCGATGGCGCGGGGCTCGTGGCGATGCCGCCCGGCGAGCTCTGCCGCGACCGCGTCGAGCGCGCCGAGAAGCGCGACGACGACCGCCGCGCTCGTCCCGGTCGACGCGCCCGCCGGCGCGTCGCAGCGGATGCCGACCGCGACGGACGCGTCGTCGGGGAGGTCGACGACGGCGACCGACTGCTCGAGTAGCGGCTGCCGCCCTGGAGGGTCCGACGCGGGGTAGGCGTACGCCTCGTCGACGCCTGGCGCGTCGATTTCGACCGTCGCGCCGTCCCCCTGCCCGCCACCACCGAGTCGCACGTCGACGCGCACCTCGGCACGCGGCTTGACCGCCAGGTTGACGACGACGCCCTGCACGGCGAACCACGTGTCGGTCCATCCACCGCAGTCGCAGACGCGAATTGGTGCGCTCGCTTCGGCTCGAAGCATCGAGACGTGCTACCACGGCGCGCGTGAACGGCGTGATCGAGGCATTCCGCGACGCGGGTGGTGCGTTCTCCGCGCTCGTCGAGCGCGACTCCGCCCGCCGCGCCTGGCAGGCGCCGAGCGCGGTGGACGGGTACACCGTCGGCGGCCTCGTCGCGCACACGCTCATCGCGACGCGACGGCTCGCGGACGTGCTCGACCTCGACGAGCCGGACGCCGGCCTCGCCGTCGACCTCCCCGCGTTCTACGGCGCGAACCGGGTCGACACGCGCGCCGACCTCGGCGACGGGTCGCTCCATGCGATCCTCCGTGCGAACGGAGAAGAGCTCGCGCAGTCCGGGCACGCGAACGTCGTCGGGCAGGTCCGCACCGTCGTCGCCGAGGTCGCGGAGCGGCTGCCGCACGAGCGTCCCGAGCGGCGCGTGTCGGTAGTTCGCGTTCGAGGCGGCACGACCGACCTGGCCACGTACCTGCGCTCGCGTGTCGTCGAGCTCGTCGTGCACGGCGACGACGTGGCGGCCAGCATCGGTCTCGCCGCGTTCGACGCGTCGCCACTCGCATGGCGCGTCACCAACGAGGCGTTGGTCGAGCTCGCGGTCGCGCGCAGCGGCGCGGCGCCGGTGATGCGGTCGTTCGCGCGGGTCGAGCGGGCGCCCGGTGACGGTCTACGCGTGCTCTGAGAGCCGGACGACGACGTTGTCGGACGAGGGCTCCACCGTGCCGTCCGGGTTGCCCTGCGCGAGCGAGAGTTCGACGGTGCCGGCGCCGTCGACGTGGAACTCCAGGCGCATGCACCACCACGCGCCGGCGTCGTCCCACGGCTCGTAGTGGACGTCGACGCGCGTCACCACATGGCCGAGGAACGCCCGCCACGTCGTGCGGGTCGACACGTCCCACACGGCCGCGGACGGGCGGTCGGAGAGGGCCCCGCCGGCAAGGGCTTCGTGGTGTACCTCCAACCCTTCGGTGTCGCCCGGCGGGGTCCACGTCACGGAGTACACGAAGCCATCGTCGGTCTCGAGCTCGACGCCGAAGTCGACGGTGTGGCCGCCGGGGAACTCGAACGTCGGCGCGGCCCATTGCCCTTCGTCGGTGATCTCCCGGAGGCCGTCGTAGTCGGGCGCGACGTCGTGACGCCGGTAGTCGATGTCGAGGTAGCGCACCGTGGCCAGGCGGCGGCCCTCGAGCGCGCGAGCGAAGGCGATCCATGCGTCACGGTCGGCTTCGTCTGCGGCCCAGGACGACCCCACGTCAGCCGATGTGCACCGTCGAACGCTGGCGGATCTCGGCGGCCGATCGCCCGACCAGGATCTCGAACTCGCCCGGCTCGACGCGCCACCCGCGTTCGCCGGGATGCCAGAACGCGAACGCGGAGCGGTCGAGCGCGAGCTCGACGGCGAGCGACCCGCCCGCGTCGAGCCGTACCTTGGCGAAGGCCTTGAGCTCCTTGGGCGGCCGAATGACCGACGCCTCGACGTCGCGCACGTAGAGCTGCACGGTCTCGACGCCGGCGCGGTCGCCCGTGTTGGTGACGGTCAGGGTGACGGTGGCACGATCGCCGCTGGTCGACACGTCGAGCGGCCCGAAGTCGAAGGTCGTGTACGACAGGCCGTGGCCGAACGGGTAGCGCGGCTCTATCGCACGAGCGTCGTACCACCGGTACCCGACGAACAGCCCCTCGCCGTAGTCCACGCGCCCGAACTCGCCCGGGTAGTTCGTGAAGGCAGGCGTGTCGCGCAACGAGCGGGCGATCGTCGTCGGCAGCCGCCCCGACGCGTCGGAGGCGCCGGTGAGGACGTCCGCGAGCGCATGGCCGGTCTCCTGGCCGAGGAACCACGACTGCAGCACCGCGGGCACCCGCGCCACCCAGTCCATCGTGACGGGCGAGCCGGCGTTGACGACGACGACCGTCCGGGGGTTGGCGGCGACGACGGCGTCGACCAGCTCGACCTGGCGGCCGGGGAGGTCCATCGTCTTGCGATCGCGGCCCTCCGTCTCCCAGTCGCCATTCGTGCCGACCACGACGATGGCGACGTCCGCATCTGCGGCGGCGCGCACGGCGCGCTCGAACGCGTCGTCGGGCAGCGGCGCCTGGCAGCGCAACTCGAACCCCGACAGCTGGGTCTCCGCGCCCACCGCCGCGGGCGGCGCGACGAACTCGGCGACGAGCGGGTAGTCCTCGCCTTCGGTCAGGTGGACGCCACCCTCGACCCGGCGGCCACGACCCACGGCATCGTCCCAGCCGTCGACCACGACGTCGTCGCCGACGCGGACGCGGAACCGACCCGTGCCGCCGCCCTGGAAGACGTGGCGTCCGGTCGCAGGCGCCCGCAGCGTCGCCGTCAAGCGCGCCGACCATCCCGATTCCGCGGCGGCCGCGCCGCCCCAGCTCAACATGGCCCGGCGGGTGACGTGGCGTTCGAGGATCTGGTCCCCGCCTGGGTCGTCTCCGGCAACGATCTCCACGTCGATCCCCGGCTCACCCGTCGCGGCCGTCACCCACCGGAGATCGATCGCCGGCGGGTACCTGGTGATCGAACACCCCGGCTCGTGGTGGACGTCGACGTCGAGTCCCGCGTTCGCGACCGCGTCGCGCAGCCCCTCGAGCGGCGTGACGGCGCGGTACGGCGACACCGCCGCGCTCCCGCCACCGAGGATGTTGCGCGCGTCGGCATTCGGTCCGACGACGGCGATGGACACGACGCGGTCGAGCGCGAGCGGCAGCACGGTCGAGCCGCCGACCGGCTCGTTGCGCAGCAACACGATCGCGGCCGATGCCGCCTCGCGCGCAACGGCGCGCCGGTCCGGGGTGTCCTCGGCCCGCTCGGGTGAAGCCGGCGCGTCGAGCGCACCCGTCCGCTCCATCGCTTCGAGCACCCGCCGCGCCAGGCCGTCGACCACCCGTTCGCCGACCTCGCCCGCCTCGACCGCGCGAACGAGCGCGCTCCCCCGGTGCAGGGTCGGTCCCGGCATCTCGAGATCGAGACCCGCGTTGGCGGCGTCGCACGTCGAGTGGGTCGCCCACCAGTCCGACACGACCAGTCCGTCGAAGGCCCACTCGTCCCGCAGCAGCGCAGTCAGCAGCCACGCGTGCTCGCTGCACCACGTGCCCGCGAGCTTGTTGTACGCGGCCATGATCGCCACGGGTCGCGCCTCGGCGATGGCGACTTCGAACGGCCGCAGGTAGATCTCGCGCAGCGCCCGCTCCGGCACCTCGGACGAGATGGTGAAGCGCTCGAACTCGGAGTCGTTCGCGACGAGGTGCTTGATGCACGCGCCGACGCCCTGGCTCTGCACACCGTCGATGTAGGCGACCGCCATGCGTGCGGTGAGGTGCGGGTCTTCGGAGTAACACTCGAAGTTCCGCCCCGCGAGCGGCGACCGGTGCATGTTGACCGTTGGCGCGAGGAGGATGTGCGCGCCCTTCGCCCGCGTCTCCGCGCCGAGCTCGCGGCCGACGCGCTCGACAAGGTCGACGTCCCACGTCGCGGCGAGCGCGGTCCCGCACGGGAAGCACGCGGACGGTGGCCCGCCGGTGTTGCTCGCGCCGCGCGCTCCAACCGGGCCGTCCGCCATCTTCAACGGCGGGATGCCGGCGCGGTCGATGCGCGGCGTGTGCCACATGTCGGCACCCGCGGTGAGCGCGACCTTCTCCTCGACGGTGAGCTGCGCGAGCAGCCGGTCGGTCCGCTCCGTCACGTGTGCCTCCCTCTCATCCGCACGACGTACGACCAGGTATAGGTGCCGGGGCCCACCCGGTAACGCGGCAGCGTGTCGGGGCCGACCGCACCCGTGCCGACCCCGCGGTGCGCGGCGTCGAGCCAGACGTACGTCTCGGGGCGGGGGCGCAGGTCGACGGTGTGGGCGGCGTCGTGGATGTCCTCGTCCGTGAGGTGGGACACGGTGACGTCGATGCCGCCCGGCCCGAGGCGGTCGAACACCACCTCGACCCCGTCCGCCGCGCGCCATAGGCGCAGCCAACGCACGCCCGTGCGGTTGCCCGTCCCCTGCGGGTGCGCGTAGAGCACCGGCCAGTCGTCGACCGTTGCCGACCAACGGCCCATCGCCGCGGAAGCGCAGCGGTCGCGGTAGTTCTCGTGCGGCCCGCGGCCGAACCACTCCGTCTCCTCGAACCCGGGCCCGAGAACGAGGCGCACCCCGACGCGGGCCACGTCGTCCAGCTCCGCCGGCACCACGACCGTGTGCTCGACCCACACACCGCCGGCGTCGGCCTCGTCGTCGCCTGCGTCGGCGTCGAGGTCTGCCGTCCGCGTCGTGAACGTGACGTCGTCGCGCACGAGCTCGCGCAGCCCCCACTGCTCCCACCTCGCGGCGGGCGACGGTGTCGCGTACGTGTCGTTGTCGGTCGGCGCTCGCCACAACCGCACCTCCGGCTCCCCGGCGAACACCCCCACGAACCGTTCTGGGTGGACGAGCCCGGCCCATGGCCGGGCTCGTCCACCCAGAACGAGAGGAAGAGGGGGTGCGGAGGCGACGAGGAACTGGTCCCACGCGACCTCGTGGCCGGCTGGCACCCAGGGGAGGTCGTGCGCCGTGAGGAACCGGACGGTGAGGTGACGCTGCTCGCCTGCGGCGAGCGGCGGCAGGTCGGCGGGCACGGGGATCGTCACCTCCACGCTCTCGCCCGGCCCCACCGTCAACGGGTCGAGCGTGCCGTCGGCGACGATCCGGCCGTCGACCGTGATCTCCCACGCCGGGCGCAGCCACGACAGGTCGACGAAGTCGGTCTTGGCCGTGACCCGCACCCTGCCCGTCGCGACGTCGACCGCCTCCACGGCCACCGGTTGCAGCACCTTCTTCAACTCGGCCAGCGCCGGGTGCGGCGTGCGGTCGGGAAACACGAGGCCGTTGAGGCAGAACGGGCCGTCGTTCGGCTCGTCGCCGAAGTCGCCGCCGTAGCCCCAATACGTCGTGCCGTCGCCGGTGTCGATCGCGATCCCCTGGTCGACCCAGTCCCACACGAACCCGCCCTGCAGCCCCGCGTGGGCCTCGATGGCGTCCCAGTAGTCGGCCAGGCTGCCGCCGCTGTTGCCCATCGCGTGCGCGTACTCGCACATGATCAACGGCCGGCTGGGCGGCACGGCGTCACCGCCGCTCCCCCACGCCACGAGGTCGGCGATGGACGGGTACATCGGCGCGACCACGTCGGTGTCCGCCCTCGGCTCGCGCCAGATGTCGGGGTGCGACACCTCGCCGTCCGCGCCGAAGGCCTCGTACGCCCGCTCGGTGAGCGCGCTCTCGTACTGCACGGGGCGCGTGCCGTCCCACGCGCGCAGCCACGCGGCCGCGGCGTCGTGCGTCGGCGACCATCCCGCCTCGTTGCCGAGCGACCACACGATCACCGACGGGTGGTTGACGTCGCGCGCGGCCATGCGGGTGACGCGTTCGAGGATCGCCTGGCCCCACCTCGCGTCCTTCGTCAGCGAGCGCAGGTACGCGTGGGACTCGATGTTCGCTTCGTCGACGACGTACAAGCCGTACTCGTCGCAGAGGTCGTAGAACGCCGGGTGGTTCGGGTAGTGCGACGTCCGGACTGCGTTCATGTTGTGCCGCTTCATCAGCAGCACGTCCTGCAGCATCGAGTCGAGCGTGACGGCCTTGCCCCTGCGGTCGTCGTGCTCGTGGCGGTTGACGCCCTTGACGAGCACCGGCCGCCCGTTCACGAGCAGTTCGTGCCCGCGCACCTCGACGCGCCGGAAGCCGACCCGCAGCCCGACCTCGTCGCACGCTTCGCCGTGCTCGTCGATGAGGACGACGCGCAGGTCGTGCAGCACCGGGTCCTCCGCGCTCCACGGCCGCACGCGCTCGATGGTCGCCTGCACCGTCGCACCACGCCCTTCGACGAGGCCGACGTTGACCCCGACCTTGTCTCGGTGCTCGCCGTACACGCCGGCCACGAGGGGCGCGTCGAGCAGACCGGGCGCGAACACCTGCACCTTCCATCCACGCTCGAGGTATCCGGGCGCGTCGACGCCGACCTGCACCCGCAGCAGTCCCGCCCCGGCCTCTGGGTCGTAGTCGGCGACGGCGCGCACGTCCGCGACGTGCATCTGCGGGACCGCGTACAGGAAGACGTCGCGGTGCAAGCCGGCCTGGTGCCAGTGGTCCTGATCCTCGAGGTACGTCGCGTCCGACCAGCGGACGACCGTCAACGCCAGCTCGTGCGTCTCGCCGGCGCGGACGAGGTCGGTCACGTCGAGCTCGTGCGGCAGGCGCGAGTCCTTTCCCATCCCGACCGGCTTCCCGTCGAGGTGGACGTACAACACCGTCTCCGCGCCGCCCACGTGGAGCACGACCCGCCGGCCCGCCCACGACTCCGGCACGGTGAACCGGGTCCGGTGGACACCCGTCGGGTTGTCGACGGGCACCCGCGGCGGCGGCCCACCGAAGGGCATCTGCACGTTCGTGTAGTGCGGGCGGTCGAACCCTTGCATGGTCCAGTTGCCGGGCACCTCGACGGTCGCCCAGCCCTCGGTCGGCCCCGAGAGGTCCGCCGCCGTCACCGCGTCGGGCCGGGCGACGAGCCGGAACGCCCACGCGCCGGCGAGGTCGATGCACCACCGTTCGTCGCGCCGGAGCGTCGCCCGCATCGGCAGCCGCCCGAACGACACGGCCTCGGGTCGCTCCCACGATCGCGGCCCGAAGGCGTCGAGGGGACGGGGGGTCACGCGCCCGGCAGCAGCCAGCGGTCCGGCAGCGCCGCGGCCCGAGCGGCACGCGCTTCGGTGACGAGCCGGTCGTGCAACGCGCGCGCCTCCTTCTCGTCGCGGTGCAGCGCGACCGCCCTGACCGGCCCTGGCGAGACGTCGACCGCGACGCTCGCGAGCCCGAGCGCGCGCTGGACGGGACCCTGCCGCAACCGGACGCTCTGCACGCGTGCGAGGGGAACGATGTCCGATCGGTGGCCGAACCTCCCGCGCCGCGTCACGACCACGCGTTCGCCACCTTCGTCTCCAACCCCGGCGGCGAGGCGGCCCGCCTCGATGGGCGCGCGCCACCGTGCACGACGCGGCGCCGGAGCGACCTCGACGGCGGACCAGTCGACCGCGGGCAGCACGCGAGCGATTACGCCGTACCCGACGGCACGGGAGGCGATCGGCAACAAGCGGGTGACCCCGCTGCTGCCGCCGCCGAACGACCGGCCGTAGCCCGCCACGGTCACCTCGACGCGAACCCACGAGAACAGTCGCCAGATGGCCGGCTCACGGATGACCACGCCCTGGACCCGGCCGGGAGGCACGGTCTGCGCTCGCGTTTCCAGCAGCCCTCGCCGCACGCGGAGCCCGTCGGCCGAGGCAGCCACCGTGGTGCCGAAGTCTTCGTTGAACACGTTCCATATCTGCGTCCCGACGCCGAAGAGCACCGAACCCGCGATGCCGAAGAAGACCGCAGGCTCGCCGGACGCGATCGCGAACACCGCGGCCGCGGCGATCAGCGCGAGGACGACCAGCATCGGGCCGCTGAGCAGCGTCGACAGCACGAGCAAGCCGACCGGCGTCGTGGCGACGACCGTCTCCTCGGCTTCGTCCGGAGCGGGCACGTCGGCGACGTCGTCGCGCAGGCCGGCGGCGAGCGCGAGCAACTCGTTGCGCACGGATGCCGCCGCCGGCTCCGACAGGTACGCGAGGGTCGCGTCGGACGAACGCCCACCGGCGACCTCGAGCTTGAGCTCCGCCAGCCCGAGGGCGCGAGCGAGCAAAGGCCGCACGATGTCGACGGCCTGCAACCGGGCCAGCGGAACCCGCCGCGACCGCTTGAACAAGATGCCGCTCTCGAGGACGAGGTCGGGGCCGAGGAGGCGGAACCTCGTGGCCCGCCACGCGAGCACGCCATAGGAGATGGTGACGACGACCACGGCGACCGCGAGACCGCCTGCGACCTTGAACGCGTTGTTGCCCAGCCCCTGCTGCTGGACCGCGAGGGCGAGCACGGCGACGAGCGCCTGCCAGCTGTTGATGACGGGGCTGATCGGGTGGAGCCTGCGCCACCCCTCGTCGAGCGTCACAGCCCTGCGGCGTGTGCTTCGCCGAGTGCGGCCAAGCGGTCGCGGAGGCGCGCCGCCTCCTCGGGCGTGAGGCCGGGGATGCTCGCGTCGGTCGCCGCCGACGCGGTGTGCAGTTGCACGCTCGCCACGCCGAACCGGCGGTCGAGCGGGCCCGCCTTGACGTCGACGAACTGCATGCGCCCGTATGGCACGACGACGAGCTGGCGGAAGACGACGCCGCGAACGACCAGCAGGTCCTCCGCCCGCTCCGCGTACCCGATCGCGCGCCACTGCCGCTCGACGAGCACGAGCGCGACGGCGACCGCGACAGCGCCGAGGAGCACCACCGCGATGGCGGCGACGCTGCTCGCGAGGAAGGCGGCCGCGAGGGCGACGGCTGCGGTCGCCGGGATCGCGATCGCGAGGGACACGAACCGTCTCGCCGCGCCCAGCCGCGACGAGACCCGGGTCCACCCACCTTGCGGTGGTGCGAACGCGTCCGGGGTCATGCCGCCGGAGGCTAGTGACCGGGAGTCAGCCGGCCCGTCGCCCCGGCTCGCGGGGCGCGCGGAGACGCTTCGGTTGCGCCTGCGCCGCCGGCCTGACGGGCCGCCCGTCGTACTCCACCACCGCGCCGACCTCCGCGGTGATGCGGAGGGCGTCCTCGACGGCCGCGTTGCGCAACGCGGCGGCCTCGGATGCGGCGGCTTCGATCATGCGGTCGACCTCGGCGGCCGTCGACCGGTGGTGGAGACGGGCTTGGCGCAGGATGGCGGCGGCCTCGGCCCTCGCCTTCTCGAGCGAGGCGTGGCGGCGCGCGACGGTGTCGGCCTTGAGCGCGTCGACGGCATGCGCGAGCCCGTCGACCGCGCGGCCGAGCTCGCGCTCGAACGCGACCCGCTCCGCGGCGACGACGGCGTTCGCTCGTTCGAACGTGTGGCGGGCGCGGTCGACCAACGCCTGCACCTCGTCCGCTGCCGCCTCGCGCAGGCGCGCGGCCTCGCGATGGGCGGCGCCGAGGATCTCCTCGACGGCCCTGTCGGCCGAGGCCGTGGTGGCGCGAACGGAGTCGAGGACCTCCTCGGCCTCCCTGCGCACGTGCGACTGCACGGCGAGGGCGTCGCGCAGCGACCGCTCGATGGAGGAGGCGACCTGCGCCGCGAGCAAGCCCGCGTCCACGTGACCCTCGCGCCTGACCTCCTCGGCCACGGTGAAGGCGTCGCGCAGCACCCGCGCGACCGCGTTCCCCAGCCGGTCGAAGTCGTCGCCTTCCGTACCGGTCATCCGTCCCTCCGCGTCGCTGACGGCGAGGGTAACGACGTCGCGGCACGCTCTCGCGGATGGTCGCCGGCGGGCGAGGTGCGCGGTCCTACCTACCGGTAGGTAGGCTTGCGGGCGATGGATGACTCCGCCCTCCTTCAGGAACTCGAGCCGACCGCGGGCGCGCTCGTCGAACGCCACCTCTCCTCGTCGAAGGAATGGTTCCCGCACCGCCTCATCCCGTGGGCGAGGGCGGGCGAGATCGACGTCAACGCCGAGTGGGTCGTGCCCGAGTCCGCTCCCCCGCCCGCGGTGCGCAGCGCGTTGTTCGTCAACCTGCTGACCGAGGACAACCTCCCCTACTACTCGATGGAGATCCACCGGGCCTTCGGGGCGGGCGACGCGTGGGGCGAGTGGGCCCGGCGGTGGACGGCCGAAGAGGGCAGGCACTCGATCGTCATCCGCGACTGGCTGACGGTGACGCAGGCGCTCGACCCCGTCGAGCTCGAGCGGGCGCGCATGGCGCAGGTGTCCGGCGGCGTCGTGCCGCGGCCGATGAGCGCGATGCGGGGCTTCGTGTACGTCACGCTGCAAGAGCTAGCGACGCGCATCTCGCACCACAACACCGGCAAGCTCCTCGACGACGAGACCGGCTACGAGGTCATGAAGCGCGTCGCGGCGGACGAGAACTTCCACTACCTCTTCTACCGGGACATCACGACCGCGGCGATGGCGATCGACCCGTCGCAAGCGGTGCTCGCGATCGAAGCCGAGGTCAAGGGGTTCGAGATGCCGGGCACCGGCATCCCGCAGTTCGGTACCCACGCCAAGGCGATCGCCGCCGCCGGCATCTACGACTTCGCCGTGCACCACGACCAGATCCTCGTGCCGGTCATCCTCCGCCACTGGAAGTTCGAGGAGCTGACGGGGTTGAGCGACGAGGCCGAGCGCGCCCGCGATCGCACGCTCGCCTACATGGCCCGTCTCGCGAAGGCGGCCAACCGCCTGAAGGCCCGCCGCGCCGAGAAAGAGCTCGCCCCCGCCTGACTCGTTTTGTGTGCGGATGGCGCATCATGTTGCGCCATTCGCTCACAAAAGCGAACGCATCCAGGCTTCGACCTCGTCGGCTTCGGTGGGGAGGGCCGCGGAGAGCACGCGGCAGCCGTCTTCGGTGATGAGCACGTCGTCCTCGATCCGCACGCCGATGCCGCGGTACGCCTCCGGCACGGTGAGGTCGTCGGGGCGCAGGTAGCAACCGGGCTCGACGGTGAGGCACATACCGGGTTCGAGCGCCGCAGTGCGGTGCTCGTCGCGGGCGGCCGCGCAGTCGTGCACGTCCATGCCAAGCATGTGGCTCGTGCCGTGGAGCGTGTAGCGCTGGTACAGCCGCTGCTCGGGGTCGAGCGCCTCCTCGACCGAACACGTGAGGATGCCGCGCTCCACGAGCCACTCGGCGATGACCCGCATCGCGGCGCGGTGCGGGTCGAGGAACGCGTTGCCGGGGCGGCACGCCTCGATGCCGGCCCGCTGGGCGCGCCACACGGCGTCGTAGACGTCGCGCTGCTCGGCGGTGAAGCGGCCAGACACGGGGAGCGTGCGCGTCACGTCGGCGGTGTACAGCTCGGGGCCCTCGACCCCGGCGTCGAGGAGCAGCAGGTCGCCGTCGCGAACCGGGCCGTCGTTGCGGACCCAGTGGAGGGTGCACGCGTTGGCGCCGCACGCGGCGATCGTCTCGTAGCCCACGTCGTTCCCCTCGGTGCGGGCCCGGCGGTCGAACGTCCCCTCGACCCAGCGCTCGGACGCGAGGTCGGTCGCCTCTGGCAGCGCGCGCACGACGTCTTCGAAACCTTTCACGGTTGCGGCGACCGCGGCCTCGAGGCAGGCGATCTCGTGGTCGTCCTTGACCGTCCGCAACTGCGAGAGCGACTTGGCGAGCTCGGCGTCGCGGGCACCGCCCTCGCCTTCCACCACGCGGACCGCTTGGCCGTCGGCGCGCTTGAGGGTCGCCTCCAGGTCGGCCAGGTCCGCGGTGGCGATGCCGAGCGCGAGCTCGACCTCGTCGAGCGACAGGCGACCGCCGACCCACAGCTCGCTGTTCTTGGTGTCGGTGAAGTGCTCCTGCGACGACCGCTCGGGCACCTGTCGCGCGAAGAGGGTCTCGCTGTGGCCGCCGGCGGGCGACGGTTCGAGCACGAGGACGGCGTC
The DNA here is from genome assembly GCA_036380695.1 of Acidimicrobiales bacterium. GTDB lineage: Bacteria > Actinomycetota > Acidimicrobiia > Acidimicrobiales > CADCTF01 > DASVEG01. The sequence goes on along the minus strand of DASVEG010000255.1, from coordinate 346 downwards.
GGCCTCGTGGTATCCGGTCAGCCAAGCGAAGTCGGTGCCGGGCCGGAAGCGGTGGTCGGTGTCGTTGGCGCGCACCTTGGGCTCGCCGGTCTGGACCACCAGCCACTCGCCCGGGAACCGTTCGGAGAGGAGGCGGCGGCGCGCCGCGTGATAAGGCGCGGCGGCAACGGGACCGGTGACCGCCGGCCGCCGCTCGGCCCATCCCTCGGCCATCGACGCGAGCAGCGCCGCGGGCGGCAGCCACGAGGGGGTTGCGGGCGCTTCCGTCGTCTCTGGCGCCGTCTCCGGCGGGGTGTCGGCCATGGGGTCAAGTATGGCGACGACGGCGCCAACCCATCGTTCTGGG
>DASVEG010000254.1:0-24832 GCA_036380695.1 Acidimicrobiales bacterium | reverse complement strand
GCTCGCTCGTGCGAGCCTTCGGTTCCTGAGCGATGCGCAGGGGATCGAAGGCGGATTCCGCAACCGCCTCGACCGTCGTGGCTACTGGGAGGATCGGCCGCTCGTCGACGACTGCTGGGGCCGCAGTCTTTGGGCGCTCGGCACGGTCGCGGCATACGCCGAGGAGGACTGGATGCGACAGTCCGCCGTGACGCTGTTCGAGCGGTCGGCGCGCCGGCGCTCGCCGTGGTCGCGCGCGATGTCGTATGCCGCGCTCGGGGCGGCCGAGCTCCTCGCGATAGCGCCGTGGCACCGAGAGGCACGCGCCCTCGCGGGTGCGGTCGCGGACGCGATGCCAATGGGCACTGCGCCGGGGTGGGCGTGGCCGGAGGCGAGGCTGTCGTACGCCAACGCCGTTCTCCCGGAGGCAATGATCGCCACCGGGCATGCCACAGGCCGCGCCGACGTGCTCGACCGAGGTCTCGAGCTCCTCGCCTGGCTGCTCGACCACGAGAGCAACGACGGGCACGTGTCGGTCACACCCGCGGGCGGTGATGCTCCCGGATCGCGCCGGCCGGCTTTCGACCAACAGCCGATCGAGGTGGCGGCGATCGCGGAAGCGTGCGCACGCGCCGCGACCGTCGACCCGTCCAACCGCCGTTGGCCCGCGGGCGTGGACGCCGCTGCCGCGTGGTTTCTCGGCGAGAACGACGTCGGGTGCGTGATGTTCGACCCCGCGACGGGTGGCGGATACGACGGGCTCGAAGTAACCGGCCCCAACCTGAACCAGGGCGCGGAGTCGACGCTCGCGATGCTGTCGACCCTGCAACACCACCGGCGCATCGTCCCGGCACCGGCGTGACGTCGCGGGGCCTGACGCCGCGCGCCGGCCCACTCCTGCGTCGCAGCGTGCAGCGCTTGGTGCCTGACCCGTCGCGCGTCGTCACGCGCATGTTCGTGCCTGGCCAGGAGGGGTTCGAGCAACAGGACTCCCGCACGGCCGCGGTCGTGGCGCGAGTGATGGCCTTGGACGAGGACGACGTGGGTTCGTCGTTCCGCGACGTGATGGCGCGGTTCGACAGGCGCCACCGCGACCTCCGCGGCATCTTCCGCAGGCATGCCGCGGGAGTGGCCGACCGGCTCGAGTCAGACCGGGTGCTGTCCGACCAGAGGCAACTCCTGCTCGGCGCGACGTTCACCACGGAGTACGCGATCGAGGCCGCGGCGCTGTGCAACCCGAGCATCGTCCCGCACCCCGATCAGAACGGCGCGGCGAGCGGCAGCCTCCGCTTCGTCATGAGCGTCCGCGGCGTTGGAGAGGGCCATCGTTCGTCGATCGGCTTCCGCACCGGCACGGTCGACGCGGAGGGCAACGCGACGGTCGACCCTCCGGCGCCGTTCGCGACGGCCGGCGCGATCGGCCCCGTGCCGCTCGAAGCCGCCGTCTTCCGCAGCGAGCTCAGGCGGCTGCGCAACGACGGTGAGAACGCCGACTACGTGCTCGATGCGCTCGGGTCGACGTTCACGTTCGACGCGCTCGAAGCGCGGTTGGCCATGCTTCACGACAACCTCGCGACCAGACGGCGCGGCGAGCGGACGATCGCGCTCGTCCGCGCGATCGCGGAGCGCACGTACGGCATCACCTTCGAACCGGACACCGAGCTCGCGGAGCGGGTTCTGTTGCCGGCGATGGCTGCCGAGCGCCATGGCATGGAGGATGCGCGATTCGTGCGCTTCACCGACGACGACGGGCGCGTCTCGAACTACGCGACCTACACGGCCTACGACGGCGCGGCCATCAGCCAGCAGATGCTCGAAACGGCAGACTTCCGCTCGTTCACGTCCGCGCCGATCGTCGGTGCGGCGGCGGCGAACAAGGGTCTCGCGCTGTTCCCGCGCCGCATCGGTGGGCGGTTCGTCGCCTTGTCGAGGGCGGATCGCGAGACGAACGCCGTCGCCTTCTCCGACAACCCTCGTCAGTGGCCGACTGCGGAGACGTTCCAGGTGCCGGCGCGCCCGTGGGAGCTGCTCCAACTCGGCAATTGCGGATCGCCGATCGAGACGGACGAGGGATGGCTCGTGCTCACCCACGGCGTTGGGCCGGTGCGCACGTACAGCATCGGGGCGATCCTGCTCGACCTCGACGACCCGACCGTCGTCCTCGCGCAGTTGCCGGAGCCGTTGCTGACGCCAGCCGGCGACGAACAGGACGGTTACGTGCCCAACGTCGTGTACTCGTGCGGGTCGCTCGTGCACGCGGGCACGCTCGTGTTGCCGTACGGCATCGGGGACGCGGCGATCGGTATCGCATCGGTCGCCCTCGGCGACGTGCTCGCTGCGCTCGCGTCGTCGCCTGCCAAGGTCGCCTGACGTCTCGTGCGGATCGCCGTCCTCGCACCGATCTCGTGGCGGGTACCACCGCGCCACTACGGGCCGTGGGAGCTGTTCGCATCGTCGCTGACCGAGGGGCTCGTGGCGCGAGGCCACGACGTCACGCTCTTCGCGACCGGTGACTCCGTCACGACCGGGCGGCTGGAGTCCGTGGTGGCGACGGCGTGGTCGGAGGACTCGACGATCGAGCCCAAGGTTGCGGAGTGCCTCCACATCTCACACGTGTTCGAGCGCAGCGCCGACTTCGACGTGATCCACAACGGGTTCGACTTCCTGCCCCTGACGTATTCGCGACTGGTGACGACGCCGGTGGTGACCACGATCCACGGGTTCTCGTCGGAACGGATCGTCGCGGTCTACGCGAAGTACAACAGCGCCAACACGTACGTCGCGATCAGCGACGCCGACCGTCATCCGTCGCTCGACTACGCGGCAACGATTCATCACGGCATCGACACCGATGCGTTCCGGCTGCACGACGCGCCGGGGGCGTACCTCGCCTACTTCGGGCGTATCCATCCCGACAAGGGAACGGTGGCGGCGATCGAAACCGCGAAGCTCGCCGGGGTGCCGTTGGTGATCGCCGGCATCATCCAGGACGAGGAGTACTTCCACACCCAAGTCGCGCCGCACATCGACGGCGACCGCGTGCGTTACCTGGGCCCGGTCGCTGCGGAGGACCGCTCATCGTTCCTCGGAGGAGCGCGGGCGCTGCTCCACCTGATCGACTTCGACGAGCCCTTCGGTTACAGCGTCGTCGAGGCGATGGCCTGTGGCACGCCGGTCATCGCGTTCTCGCGCGGGTCGATGCCGGAGCTCATCGACCACGACAAGACCGGGATGATCGTCGCCGGCGTGGAGGGCGCGGTCGCCGCCGTCGGTGTCGTGAAGCGGCTCGATCGCGCGGCCATCCGGCGCGCGGCGGTAGAGCGGTTCGGCATCGACCGGATGGTCGACGCGTACGTCGAGGTGTACGACGGCGTCGTCGGCACGACCACGGCCTGAGCCGGTCAGCTCCGCTGCGCGTCGCGCATCACCGCGCGGATGGCGCGCCACGAGCGGGCGACGATGTCCTGGTTCGTGTCCCGGTAGTACGGCAGCGCCTGGATCGCGGCAGAAACCGCCCACGCCCGCCCCCGCAACCACATCGCCTCGTCGACGAACCCGAGCGCGTCTCGGTACGTCGCGCGGCTCTCGTCGTCGAAGAACTGCCACGCGCCGATCAGCTCGATGGCGGGATCACCGGCCACCAGCGACCCCCAGTCGATGACCCCGCTCAGGCGGCCGTCGCGAACGAGAAGGTTGCCGTCGGACAGATCGGCGTGCACCCACCGCGGGGGTCCGCCCCACGGCGGGGCGTGCACGCCGGCCTCCCACGCGGACAGCAACAGGTCGACGTCGAGGCGATCGTCGCCGCGGAGATCCTCGGCGCGCACGCGCGTGTGCTCGTCGGCGTCGGCCAGCGGCCCGCCGCGATGGCCGCGCTTGCCCGGACGCGCGCCCACCGGGTCGATGCGCTGGAGCGCGCGAACGAACGAGGCGAGGTCGTTCGCGAGCTGCACGAGGTTCGTCGCCCCCTCCAGGTCGGGGTTCGCCCCGTCGAGCCATGGCGACACGTACCAGTGGAACGGGTAGTCGCCTGCGGGCTCGCCGACGAAGACGGGCACCGGCACCTCGACAGGCAGGTGCGGGGCGAGCACGGGCAGCCACCGGCGCTCCTTCTCGCCCTGGTGTGCGGCCCACGCGATCTTCGGCAGGCGCACCGACAGGTCGCCGCCGAGCCGGAAGATCACGTGGTCGGTGCCCCACGCCTCGATCCGCTCCATCGGCAGGCCGGCGAGGTGCGGGAGCTGCGACGCGACGAGGTCGCGCACGAGCGCTTCGTCGACGTCGACCTCGTCGGTGTGCATGCGGGGGACCGGCACGGCGGACCATGCCAGCCGCCCGGATGTCCGCGCGTCGACCGAGTTTCGTGCGGTTCCCCCGGAACGGCCGGGACGGACCCGCCCCTACGGTTGGCGGGTGGCCACGAGCGACCCGGCGACGCCGTCGTGATCGTCGACGTGGTCGCGCTCGCCTTGGGCGTGGCGATCATCGTCTGGGGCGCGGAGTCGTTCGCCGAGCACCTCGCGGCCGCCGCGGCGCGCCTCGGCGTCACGAGCTTCGCCCTCGCGTTGTTGCTCGCCGGCGCAGAGCCGGAGGAGTTGGCGACCGCGGTGACCGCGACGCTCCGCGACGCGCCTGCGATCGCGCTCGGCGACGTGGTCGGGGCGAACGCCGCGATCTGTCTCGTGGCCCTCGGCGTCGGCGCAGTCGTCGCGCCCCTGCCGTTCGGTGCTCGCGTCCGGCGTTACGCGTTGTTCGGCGTGCCGGCCGGAGCGGTGTCGGTGGCGGCGGCATGGGACGGGCGTGTCGGTCGCGTCGAGGGCGGCGTGCTCGTCGCGATGTACGCGGCCTACGTCGCCGCGATCTGGATCCGCGAGCGGCAACGGCCCGCGCTCGGCGAGGCGGGCGAGCTCGCCGAACCACGGGAAGGGAGCGAGCGCGGGCGCGCCGGGCGGGACCTGGCGATGGTTCTCGCCGGTCTCGCGGCGATGGTGGTCGGCGCAACCGTCCTCGTCGAGGCGGTCCGGGGCCTGGCGGGAGCCGACGATTCGCAGGCCCGCCTCTCGCTGACGATCGTCGGGTTCGCGACCGCGTTCGAGCTCGTCGTCCTGGCCTGGTCGGCCGCCCGGCGTGGCATCAGCGAAGCCGTCGTCGCCGCCGTGGTGGGGAGCTTCGCCTACAACGCGACGATGACCCTCGGCGCCGCCGCGCTCGTGCGCCCGCTGCGCATCGCCGACGCCGGCGTGATCCGTGCGCCCCTCGTCGCGATGCTCGTCGCGTTCGCGCTGCCGATCGTCGTCACGTGGCGGACCGGGCGGCTCGACCGAAGGAGCGGGGTCGTGCTCCTCGCCGCGTACCCGTTGTTCATCGCCGTCGCTCTGGTCGCGTGACCGCGCTCGCGCCCGCGTCGTCGTGCGGTACCACCACGTCGCCAGCGGCTTCGGCGACGTCGGGGTACAGGGCGCGGATGAGGCCGGCGGCGAGCGCGCCGCCCACGAGCTGGCACGCGACGAAGGCCGGCACCGACGACGGCGCGATCCCCGCGAACGTGTCGGTGAACGCGCGGCCCGCCGTGACCGCGGGGTTGGCGAAGCTTGTCGACGACGTGAAGAAGTAGGCGCCGCCGATGTAGGCGCCGACCGCGAACGGCGCCGCGCCCGTCCGCCCCGAACGGACGACGCCGAAGACCACGATCAGCAACCCGACCGTCGCGATCGCTTCGCCCAGCCACAGCCCGCCACCGGTTCGCGAGTGCGCGGACCACGACACCGCGTCGAGATCGAACATCAGATTGGCGAGCACCGCGCCGGTGACGGCGCCTGCGACCTGCGCGGCCGCGTACGCGGGCACGTCGCGACCTGCCAGGCCGCCGAACGCGGCATCGACGAGGCTCACGACCGGGTTGAAGTGCGCTCCCGAGACGGGTCCGAAGGCGAGGATCAGGGCGACGAGGCCGGCTGCGGTCGCCGCGGCGTTCTCGAGCAGCTGGAGGCCGGCGTCGCCGGGAGACAGGTTCTCCGCGGCGATGCCGGACCCAACGACGACTGCGACGAGAAACGCCGTCCCGCAGTACTCCGCCAAGGCCCGCCGGGCGAGCGGGGGCGTCACGATGCCGAGCTCAGCAGCAGCGGGCTTCGGCCTCGGGGACGGACCCGCAGCACAAGGAGTCGTCGGTGGTCGTGCTTGTGCCGGCGGCCTGCGTCGAGCTGACGCCGAACCCTTCGCTGTCCTCCAGGACCGCGTAGATCTCCCACGCGCCGTCCGGCGCGTCGACCCACACCTTGTCCTGCTTGGCGAAGCAACAGGTGCCGCTCTCCTCGATCGACGCGACGCCCCCGCCCGTGAGGCGGGCCTGGTGCGCCCAGACATCGTCGCTCGACTCCACCTCGACGCCCAGGTGGTTCAGTCTCGCGTCGGCGCCGGCCTTCTCGAACAGCACGAGCTTGAGCGGCGGGTCGGCGATCGCGAAGTTCGCATAGCCGGGCTTGCGCTTGTTGGGCTCGGTTGCGAAGAGCTTCGAGTAGAAGTCGACCGCGGTGTCGATGTCGGGCACGTTGAGGGCGAGCTGCACTCGGGACATGAGATCCTCCGATAGATTGAATGTCTGTCGATGAGCACTGTACCGATGCATCGACAGATGTCAATATGTTGGTCGGAGGTTTCCATGGCGACACGAGGCACGACCCGCATGACGATCGTCGAGTGTTGCTCGGTGCTCGACGCGCCGATCACGGACGACCACGCCGCCGAGTTGGCAGAGGCGTTCGCCGCGCTCGCCGACCCCGTCCGCCTCCGTCTGTTCTCGATGATCGCGGCCGCCGGCACCGCGTGCTCGTGCGACCTGATCGAGCCGATAGGGAAGAGCCAGCCAACGGTGAGCCATCACACGAAGGTGCTCGCGAGCGCGGGGCTCATCACGGGCGAGAAGGTCGGGCGCTGGGTGAACTGGACCGTCGTCCCCGAGAAGCTCGACCAGCTGCGCGCCGCCCTCAGCCGCTGACGGCCCTCCACCTCTTCGGTCTCGGTGCAATCGGCCCGCGTCGAGCGGGCCGATTGCACCCAGAAGCGGTGGGTTAGCGCGCGGATACGGTCATGGGGACGGGTGCGGAGCGCCCGATCTCCTTGCCGCCCTTGGTGACGCGAGCGACGAGGCGGTACTCGCCCGGCGCAGGTGCGGACTTGATGCGGGCGGTCCACGCCGAACCTGCGGCGTCGAACCGGCCAGCGGTCCAGCCGGTGTTCGACCCGTCCGGGCGTAGCAGGGTGACCTCGACGACCCGAGCGAGCAACGGCCTCACGACCCGGAACGTCGACGACTGCGACACACCCGCGACACCGTCGGTCAGGACCGTGGCGGTGATGGTGTGCGAGCCGGTCGAGATGGTGTTCAGGTCGAGGTTGGTGCCCCACGTGCCGTCGCGCTCGTCGATCGGGTAGGTCCCCGCGTCGGCGCCGTCGATGGTGAGCTTCACCGCGCGACCCGACGTGGGCGCGAGCGGCAGGTCGACGAACGACGACGGGTCGGAGAGGCTCTCCCGCGCCGCGCCGCTGGTGCGGCGGAGGCCGACGACGAGCTCGAGCTTGTCGAGCGGGACGCTGGCGAACCGGGGCTCGATACCGAATGAGAAGTCGAACGGCACCGCGGCGCCCTGCGTCACCGGCTTCGAGATGCGCTGCCAGCCGACGATCGCGCCGTTGCTGCGAAGGGTCACGAGCATGACCGTGTCGGGGTTCGGCGTGTTGCCCGTGCCCTGGTTCCCCGCGTGCAGGTAGATCGTGCCGGACACCGGGCGGTGCGCGTCGAGCGTGATCGGCAGCGGCGCCTCGAGCGCGTAGCTGTTCTCGAACTCGCCCGCGACCCACGGCCCGACGTAGGAGATCGTCTGCGCCGTGAACGCGCACTCGGGATCGGCACCCGCGGGCTCCGGCGAGAGGTACTCCTTGCCCGTGCAGTCACCGGCCGCGCCGGCGCGGCGCGGGTAGCGGCGGATCGTCTCGGTTCCGGCGCGCGTGCCTGCGTTGCCGGCCGCGGCGACGTCGCGGACCTTGGTCGCGTCGTACGTCGCTCCGGTCTTCGGGTTGGCGAGCAACGGCAGGCCCGACACCGCGTCCGAGCCTTCGCTCCCGACGGTGGCGGTCGACGAGGACGGCGCCGTCGACGTGGCAGGCGAGGGCACGAGCGCCCCAGCGTCACCGAGCACCGACAGTGCCTCGTCGATGGTGTCGACGTCCGCGGGCGTGACCCCGGCGAACGCGCTCACCAACGACGCGTCGCCGCCGTACTGCTCCTGGTAGCCCTTCCACGTGCCGTACAGCTCGACGCGCAGCGCCGAGTCCTTGGCGAAGAACGCGTCCTCCTCGGCCCGATCGGGCAGCGGTGCGCGCCCCATCATCACGTCGACGGCGTACGCGGCCGACGCTTCGTCGGCGATGCCGTAGCCCTCGAAGAGGTAGTGCAGCTGGTCGAGCGGATACGTGGCGTTCGAGAGGACGACGTCGGTGTCGGGGTACTCGCCCGGCATCGCCGTCTTGAACACGAGCTCCCAGATCTCGGCACGCGTGAGCACGCCGTCGCCGAGGTACGGGCTCCCGGCCACGGGACGACCGACGGCGATGGCGGAGCCAGGACGCTGGCCGGCGCGGTCGTCGCCGAGCGCGTCACGAGCGGCCGCGAGGACGAGCCCGAACACGCCAGAGGTGATAGGCGTCGCGGCCGACGTGCCGCCGAAGCTGTCGACGGCGCTGTCGGAGATGGGGTCGGCAGAGGGCAACGGCCCGGTGCCGAACGACGACACGTCCGCAGGCATGCCGTCGCCGATCACGGGCTGGCGGTTGCCGGAGTCGATGGCGCCGACGCGGACGATCCAGTCGGCGGCGTCACGCGGCTGCGTGTACGACGTGTTGGGGATCGTGAACGCGTTGCCGTGGCCATTGCCCGACGCGAACAGCCACGTCTGGCCACGCTCGACGGCGTCCTTCACGTCGATCTCGTTGAGAACCGCGTTGACCGGCAGGTCCGGCGTCAGGTTGATGTTCCCGTACGAGTTCGACACGAAGTCGATCCACGGCTGCGTGGCCGTCCAGTCGCTGCCGAAGCCCTCGTCGAACACGATGAGGCACGCAGGGCAGGAGCCGTAGGTGTTGCCCGCCGACACGCTCGACGCGCCGGTGCCGTGCCCGTTGTCGTCGAGGATCGGGTGGGCGTCGGGGATGAAGGAGTGGGCCCCGATGATCTTCGTGCCAGGGATCCAGTAGAGCTTGCCGCCCTCGATGCGCGCCGGGTTCCACAGCCCGCCAGCACAGGTCGCTTCGATCGTGTACCCCGCGGTCGAGTCGCCGGTGGTCGGCGCCGTCGTGATGTCGGGGCAGTCCTCGGGAGGCAGGAACCCCTTGCCGAGGGTGACGGGCAATGCCTCCGCGTCGACCGGGTATCCGGGCAGGTACTCGCTCGGGTGACGCGTGAAGCCCGCGGTCGCCTCGAGGATGGAGCGGTCGGGGTAGGTCGCGGCCGAGTAGTCGCGGTGGTACGGGTTGATGCCGGTGTCGTTGATCGCGATCACGACGTACGGCGACGAGCCGAGCTGGCTGCCGGGCGGCACGACGCGCACGGGCACCGTCTCCCTGGCCTCGAAGCCCGCGGAGTCGACGACCTTGGCGGTGACGAGGTGCGTGCCGAGCGCGAAGTCGGTCGTGACGCTCTTGCCAGGCGCCTCGTAGGTGCCGTTCCCGTCGAGGTCCCACGCCACGGCGTACGAGCTGGTACCCCCGGCGACGTCGGCGCGCAGGGTCTGCGGTTCACCGACCTCGAATCGCAACGGGTTCGGCACGAGCAGGCTCGGGCGCGGGTCGGCGGGAGGCGTGAGCGCCGTCGCCGTGAGCTCCCACGAGTCGGGCACGGTGGCGAACGCACCCACCTTGGCGACGTAGCCGTTGACCGGCTCCGGCTCGGTCAGGATCTCGGGCTTCGACCCGGATGCCGCGGTGGTGTCGCCGGTGACCCCTTCGCCCCAGGCGTACAGGTCGAAGTCGTTCTCGGCGATCCCCCAGTCGAGCGTCACCTGCAAGTCGCGCGAGCCGGCAGGCACCGTGAACCGAACCTCGGTGCTCTGGCCGTCGATGTTCCCGCCCGCTTCGGGGAAGATCTCGTCGGGGACGCCGACGAGGGTGTCGCCAGTCTCGGATGCCAACGTCGTGCGGGAGAGCTCGTACACCGACACCTTGACGGTGTCGGAGCCGACGCGACCGCCGCTGTCGGTCGCGGTGAGGGTGACGTCGATCACGCCGGGCGTGACGCCGGTCGCGTCGAACGTCACCGCAGGGCCGGCCGCGTCGCGAAGCGCGCCTGCGGGGGTCGACCAGGAGAACGTGTACGGCGCGGCGCCGCCCGCGGCTGACCCCGCGAGGCGCGTGGTGGCACCGACCTCGACGAACGCCGAGTTGCCGGCGTCCACCGACACGGTGGGCGCCGCGGGGCCGGAGGTGCCGGTGACGGTGATGGGGTTGCCGGTCTTCACCGTCAGGCCAGACCCGGGCGCGGCGTCGTTGACGGTCGAGATGGTGAGGTCCTCGGCCGCTCCGGCAGGGAAGCCAGCGCCGAGAAGGGCAACGAGGACGACGACGAGTAGGGCGCGAGCCCGCCAAGGTTTCACCTCGCGAAGTTCGGCGTCGCCGGCGCGGAGTCCTGTCGTGCATCGCGCACTCGCCCGCCGCTGACCGCCGGTTACGCCCCGAAAGTGGACAAATCCTCCTAACCTCCGCGGCCGTGACGACGACGGTGGCCGACGTGGCCCTATCGATCGACGAGATCGCCTCCGCGTGGAGAGGCGACCGTTCCCAGCGACAGGGCAGGCGCCAGCTCGACGCCGACGACTTCGCCCGCCTGCGCGAAGCCGGCCTCCTGCAACTGGTCGCGCCCGCCGACGCCGGCGGTTCGTGGGAGAGCTTCCCCGCGTCCGCTCGTGGAGTCGGTGGCATCTACCGCTCGCTCGCATCCGCCGACCCGTCCGTCGCGCTCGTGTCGTCGATGCACGCCGCGGTGGTCTCGTTCTGGCTCGCCACGACCGACGAGTCGCAGCCCGAGTGGGAAGAGCAGCGGCGGGCGGTGTTCGCGAGCGCGGCCAACGGTCGCCAGTGGGGAACGATCACGTCCGAACCCGGGAGCGGCGGCGACATCAACCGAACGCGCTCGGCGGCGGCGCGCATCGACGCAGAGCCGTTCCTGCCGGGCCAGTCGTACGGCGTCACCGGCTTGAAGCACTTCGGCAGCGGGATGGGCATCGCCGACTGGATGATCACGACGGCGATAGCGGAAGGCGAGACCGAGCCTGCGTTCTTCGTCCTCGACGTGCGCGACCGCCCGTGGGACGGCAGCGCCGGCCTCTCGCTCCTCGCGGAGTGGGACGGCATGGGCATGGCTGCGACCCAGAGTCACGCGATGCGCCTCGACGGCGCGCCGTCGGTGCGCATGGCGTGGAACGGCAAGCTCGACACGATCACGCTCGCCGCCGGAGCGTTCGTCGCCACGTTGTTCACGGCCGTCGTCCTCGGTGTCCTCGACGAGGCCGTCGGCACCGCGCGTGCGCAGCTTCGCGACAAGGCAGGCGAGATGCGCGCGTACGAGCAAGTCGAGTGGTCACGCGCCGAGCAGGACCACTGGCTCGCCGTGCAGGCGTACGAAGGCGCGTTGCGCGCCATCGAGTCGGGCGACCAGATGACGGCGCTCCACGCTGCGCTGCGCGCCAAGTCGGCGACCGCGGGCCTGGCAGAGGAGACGCTGCTGCGCCTGACGCGCGTGCTCGGAGGCGGCACCTTCTCGCAGCGGTCGCCGTTCGCCCATTGGTTCGAAGACGTGCGCGCGCTCGGGTTCCTCCGCCCGCCATGGGGCCTCGCGTACGACCAGCTCTTCCTGTCGTCGTTCCTGTGACGTGAGCGAACGGCGGGCGACGAGACACGCCGGCTGAACGAGGCGTACCCTCGACGGTCGGACGGCCGGTGCCGGCCGTGCGACGACTGGGGGACTCGTGGAGACCACACAAACCGTGCCGTTGTCGGCGATCGCGCTCGTCGCCATCGTGGCGGCCGCGGGCTCGTTGTTCCTGCCGGTGTTCGGCACCATGTTCGCTGTGGCCATCGTGTACGCGGCCGCGCGGTTCACGGACGACCCGAGGAATCAGGCGATGGTGCGCCTGGCCGCGGTCGTCACCGCCTGCGTCGCGGTGGTGCACGTCGGATTCGTCGTGCTCGTCACGCCCGCCTGACCGCCAGGTCGCCGCCAACCCCCGCTGCGCGATAACCGTTTGCCGACGCGCCGACCGGCAGGTGACGATGCCGTGCCGTCCGCACGCGAGCGAGGAGGTCCGAACGTGACGACGAACGTCTGCGTCCCCTCCCGGTCCCTCGCGCCGACGCCGCCAATCGCGTAACGCCGCGCTTGCCATCGGGAGCTGCTCGAAACCTCCCGACGGAAGGAAGCGCAATGGACGCGCCGTGGCTCATCGCGGACCCCGAGGAGTACGACGAGTACGACCTCGGCCCCCTCAAGACCGGCAAGGAAGCGGACGTCTTCCTCGTCGAACGCATCGCCCCAGACGGGCGATCGTGCCTCCTCGCTCACAAGCGGTACCGCCCTCGCCGGGTGACGAAGAAGGGCGAGCTCGAACGTCTCGGCTTCCAGCGCGCCGCAACGTTCGTGAACGACCGGACGTACCGCGACGGTCGGCGGTTCGCGAAGAGTCGCGACCAACGCGCGGCCGACAAGGGATCGACCTACGGGCGGAGCCTCCGCGGCGCCAGCTGGTCGGCGCACGAGATGGAGACGCTCGAGCGGCTGTGGCGCGCGGGCGTCGCGGTGCCGTATCCGGTGGAGCGCACGACCGACGGGCTCCTCATGCAATACCTGGGCGACCGGACGGCGGCGGCGCCTCGCCTCGCGCAGGCGGGCCTCGGACGGGCCGAGGTGGCGACGGCCGCTGCGCAGCTCGTGGCCGACCTGCACCGCATGGTTGGTGCCGGCGTCGTGCACGCCGACCTGTCCGTCTACAACCTCCTGTGGTGGCAAGACCGCGTGTGGGTGATCGACGTGCCGCAAGCTGTCGACGTCGCCGCGAGCTCGGACGCGTTCGAGTTCCTTCACCGCGACCTTCGCAACGTCGGGGGATGGTTCAACAGCAAGGGCATCGCCTTCGACGCGGACGACGTGCTCGCCGATCTCGTGTCCTCGTCGTTCGGATGACGCGGTCTACGGCCGACAGCCAGTCGTCAGCGAACCGCAACCCACTCGCGACGCGTTCGGCAACCGAGCGGAAACACGAGCCTCGTACGGTCCGCACATGCCCGTCCCGGACATCCCGAGCATCAAGCGCGCCGGCCTGCCCGTCGACCTCGATCGCCTCACCGCGGAAGGTGACGGCTGGCTGACGCCGGAGGACCGTTATGCGCTCAAGACCCACGGTGTCTGCGCGCAGTTGCAGGAAGGCGTCTTCATGGTGAGGGTGCGCGTGCCAGGGGGCGTCGTCCTCACCGACCAGGCCCGTGGCCTCGCGCGCGTCGCGCGGCGGCACGGCAAGGACTGGGTTCACCTCACGACGCGGCAGAACGTCGAGCTCCATTGGGTCGACGGGCGCGAGGTCGCCTCGGTGATCGACCAGGTCACGCGAGCGGGCATGACGACCAGGTCCGCGTGCGGGCACACGCTCCGCAACGTGATGGCGTCGGAGGACGCGGGGCTGGGCCTCGACGAGCCGTTCGACTGCCTGCCAGACGCGCGAGCCGTCAGCGACGCCATCCTCTCCAGGAGCGCCGAGCTCAACTGCGTGCTGCCCAGCCGGGTCAACGTCGCGTTTGGCGGCTCGCCGCGTTGCCGCCACGACGCGCTCGTCAACGACGCCGGCTTCGTCTCCATCGTTCGCGACGAGGAGGCGGGATACGAACTGTGGGCGGGCGGCAGCCTCGGCAAGTCGCCGCGGCTCGCGGTGCGGCTCGCGCCATTCGTCTCGCGGCGCGATGTGCTCGCCGCATGTGAAGCGCTCGTCGACGTGTTCGTCGAGCACGGCGACTTCGAGACTCCGGCGAAGGGGCGCATGAAGTTCGTCGTCGACGCGCTCGGCGAGGCCGCGTTCCGTCGCGCGTGGGAGGAGGCGTTCGCCGTCGCGCGCACGCGCCCGCACCCGGAACCCCCAGCGGTCGACGTCATGCCACCGGCGGCAGCAGAGGCCGTGCTCGGGCTCGCGCCCGCAGGCGGGTGGTCGGTCGGCGTGCGACCGCAACGGACGGCGGGCCTCACCCTCGTCACCGTCGACGTGCCCATGGGCGACCTGTCGAGCGCGGAGCTCTCGGCGCTCGCCGACATTGCCGACCGGCACGCGGACGGTGCGCTCACCCTCAGCCGAGACCAGAACGTCGTGTTCCGCAACGTCTCGGTAGCGAGCGTCGACGACGTGCGCGCCGCGGTGGAAGGCATCGACCTCCACCTGCTCGGGGAGTCGCCGGTTGCACATGTGCGGGCGTGCACGGGCTCCGCGGTCTGCGCTCTCGGCATCACCACGGCGCCGGACGCGGGCGTCGCCCTCTTGCACAGCCCCGCGCTGGCCCGGAACAGTTCGTTGCGCGTCCACGTGTCGGGGTGCCCGAACTCGTGCGCGCAACACCAGATCGGCGACATCGGCCTCGCCGGCGCGAAGGTGCGCTTCGGCGGTGCGACGCGCGACGGCTACCAGGTGTTCGCGGGGGCCGACCTCGACGCGGGGGAAGTCGGCGTGGTCGTCGGGCGTGTCGCAGCCGAGGACGTCGGCGCCGCGGTCGACGCCGTGGTCGGGGTGTGGGAGGCCGTTCGCCACGCGGGCGAGTCGCTCGGCCAGACGGCGCGCCGCGTCGGCACGGATGCGCTCGCCGCGCACATCGAGACGGTGATGCGCGGTCGTTGGGCGCCTGGCCCTGAGCCCGCGCCCGTCGTCGCCCCCGCCTGACCGACCCGACACCGCAACCGAACCGAACCGAAGACGAAAGGACCCGCATGCCCATCCCGATCCCCGAGGCGGTGGACGCCAACGCCGCGCTCGCGGCCACGAAGGCCAAGCAGGCGCGACGCCTGCCCGCCTACCTGTTGTCGTCCGCCTTCGCCGGCGCCTTCGTTGGCGTCGCGGTCGTGCTCCTCTTGAGCGTCGGGGGCCGGCTCGTGGCGGCCGGCGCTCCGTACGCGCGGCTCGTGCAGGGCGCGGTGTTCGGCATCGCGCTCACGCTCGTGGTCTTCGCCGGTGCCGAGCTGTTCACCGGGAACGCGATGGTGATGTTGCAGGGAATCGTCGGGCGCACCGTCACTGCGAGGCAGCTCGCCGCAGTCTGGGTCGCGTCGCTCGTGGGCAACGTGGTCGGCTCGGTCGGCTTCGCCTGGATGGTGCACGCCGCTGGATCGCTCGGCGCAGGTGGCACGCCCAGCAAGCCGGGGCCGGGTCAAGCCTTGGCGACCGCGATCGTCACCGCCAAGAACGCGGCATCCGGTTCGCAGCTGTTCTGGCGAGCCCTGCTCTGCAACATGCTGGTCTGCCTCGCCCTGTGGATGGCCGCCCGCGCGCAGACCGACGGCGCGCGGCTCGCGGTGTTGTGGTGGGGGCTGCTCGCGTTCATCGCGTCGGGCTTCGAGCACTCGATCGCGAACGCGACGACCTTCACCCTCGCGATCCTGGACGGCTCCGCCGCGTGGGTAGACCTCGGCAGGAACCTGGCGTGGACGGTGCCCGGCAACGTCGTCGGCGGCGGCCTGCTCGTCGGGCTCGGGTACGCGTGGATCGCCCGGCCTGAACCCGCACGCTCCCGTGTCGAGGTGCCGATCGTCGACGTCACCGCCACGCCAGCGCCTGCTGCCGCGTCGATGGCATCCGCGACCTAGCCGCGCAACACTCGCCGGATGGGGTTCCATCCGGTGCTGCCGGCGGAATGGCCTGAGCTCGCGTCGATCGGCCGGAGCGCAGTGGTCGTCGAGGGCGACGCCGTCGGTGCGCTCGAGCAGGCGTGCTCGGGCGCCGAGGTGCCGCGCGGCGAGCTCGTGGTGTGGGCGTGGGCGTTCGACCGCGCGTTCGAGCGCGTCGTCCTCGTCGACCACCCGCGCTTCGGGGCGTTGCTCCCCCCTGGCGGTCGCGTCGAGCCAGGCGAAGACCCGCGCTCGGCCGCGTTACGCGAACTGCACGAGGAGACGGGGCTCGCCGGCTCCCTCGTCGACGAGCGTCCCGCGCTGCTCGACGTCGTTCGCGGCTCGACGCCGGAGCACGGCGAGTTCCAGACGTTCGGGCTCGCGTTCGCGGTGGTCGCCGACCCGTCGTCGCCTCTCGACGGTGAGCCCGGCCAACAGCCGGCTTGGGTCTCCCTCGCGCGACAACCCGAGCGCGTCGTCGTGCATCACTGGCGCCGGGTGCAGGCGTACGTCGCGTCTCGCGGGCGTCCGTGACGCGACGCGGCGTGTGAGTAGCGTCGCTGCATGCATCTTCGACGTACTGCCTCGATCGCGCTCGCCGTTCTCGTCGCGGTGGTGGCGCCCGCATGCACGGACGACGACGGGGGCGAAGAGGGTGGGGGCACCGCCACGGGCGACGGCGCAGCCGCGGCCGCGACCGCGACCGTCACTATGAAGGACTTCGAGTTCGACCCGGCCACCGTCGACGTCGACAAGGGCGAGGTCACGTTCGAGCTGGCGAACGAGGGCGACGCGGCACACACCTTCACGACCGACGCGCCCAAGGCCGACGAGGAGGTGGCCGGCGGCGAGGACGGATCGGTCACCGTGAGCCTGCCGAACGAGGGCGAAGTCATCTTCTACTGCCGCTTCCACCGCGGCCAAGGCATGCAAGGCAAGATCGTCATCAAGGGCTGACATGCGATGACGGCGACCGTCGAGTTGCTGCAGGCCCTCATCCGGAACGCGTGTGTCAACGACGGCACGCCCGAGTCGGGGCACGAACGACGCAACGCCGACGTCATCGCCGCCTTCCTCGGCGATGCGGGCCTCGACCTCGAGCGCTACGACGCCGCGCCGGGGCGCACGTCGCTCGTTGCGCGAATCGAGGGAACGGACCGTTCGGCGCCGAGCCTGTGCCTGATGGGGCACACGGACGTCGTCCCCGTCAACGAGGCAGGGTGGACGCGCGACCCGTTCGGCGGCGAGCTCGTCGACGGGGAGGTGTGGGGCAGGGGAGCCGTCGACATGCTGAACCTCACGTCGTCGATGGCCGTGGCGTTCAAGGAGCTGGCGACGAGCGGCTTCCGTCCGCGTGGCGACCTCGTGTACGTCGCCGTGGCCGACGAGGAGTCGGGGAGCGCGTACGGAGCGCGGTGGCTGGCAGAGCGCGCGGCCGACGCCGTCCGGTGCGATTACGTGCTCACCGAGAACGGCGGCATCCATGCCGGAGGCGCGATCACGGTCAACGTGGGCGAGAAGGGCGTCGCGTGGCGCAAGGTCCGCGTGAGGGGCACGCCTGGCCACGGCTCGACGCCGTTCCGCTCGGACAACGCGCTCGTGAAGGCCGCCGCGGTGGTGCAGCGGTTGGCCGAGTACCGGCCTGCACCACGCTTCCACGAGCTGTGGCGAGAGCGCGTGTCGTTGCTCCCCGTCGACGACGACACCAAGCGCGCGCTGCTCGACCCCACGCGGGTGGACGACGTCCTCAACGCGTGGCCGCGCACCGCGGGCGTCGCGAACTTGCACGCGAACTGCCACACGACGTTCTCGTGCAACGGCATCGCGGGGGCGACGAAGACGAACGTCATCCCCGACCTGATCGAGCTGCAAGTCGACATCCGGACGCTTCCTGGCGAGGGCTCCGCGGACGTCGAGGAACACCTTCGGAACGCCCTCGGCGACGAGTTGGCGGCGGACGTCGAGGTCGAGGTCATGCTCGACGACCCGTCGACCATGAGCCCCGTCAACACACCGCTGTGGGACGCGCTCCAGCGGGCCGTCCATCGCCCGTTCCCCGACATGCGCCTCACCCCGCAATTCGTCGTCGGCTTCACCGACGCGCGCGTGTGGAGGGAGCTGGGTGCCGTCGCCTATGGCGCGGGGTTGTTGAGCCCATCGCTCGACGGCGGCGAGTTCGGGAAGCGCTTCCATGGCAACGACGAACGTATCGACGTCGAGTCGCTCGACCTCACGACTCAGTTGTGGCTCGACGTCGCGCGCGACCTGCTCGGCTGAACGAAAAAACCCGGCGTGGCGAGCACCAAATGCGGCCACCTTGGGTAAGGTGATCGAAGTTCGTCCCATCGAGTCAAGCAGTGGCTCCGGATGACAATTATCCGGAGAAGCACATGCGAGAACTCACGACGGACACCCCCGCTTCGAACGAAACGTTCAGCGCGGTCGTCAGCGTGGCCGGTCACGAAGCAACGGTGGCCGTCAGCGGCGAGATCGACCTCGCCACCGCACCGATCCTCCGCGACGTGGTGCTCGGCGTCATCGAGTCGGGCGAGTGCCGCACCCTCGTGGTCGACATCGGAGCGGTGAGGTTCATCGACTCGACCGGTCTCGGCGTGATCGTCGGTGCCAACCGTCGCCTGGCCGACTCGGGTCGCCGGCTCCTCGTCGCGCATCCGACCTCCGCAACGCGGAGGGTCATCGAGGTGTCGGGCCTCGATCGTGTGCTGGACATCCGCTCGTGACGACTGTTCTCAACGGGTCGGACGTCGACACCCTCCACCTCACCTACCACGAGACCGGCGATGCGGCGGCCCGCGACGCGTTGGTGGCGCGGTACGAAGGGCTCGCGCGCTCGATCGCGTTGCGGGCGTCGAAGCGATCCGACGAGACCGACGACCTCGTGCAGGTCGCGCTGTACGGCTTGCTGCGCGCGCTCGAACGGTTCGACCCGCACCGCGGCTTCGCGTTCTCGACGTTCGCCCACGCGACGATCGTCGGCGAGCTCAAGCGCTACCGCAGGTCGACGGCGTGGGTCGTGCACATCCCGCGCCGTCTCCAGGAGGCGTACATGAACGTGCACGCGGCGGCCGAGGAGCTCGCGCACGAGCTCGGTCGGCAAGGCACGATCACAGAGCTCGCGCAGCGCGCCGGAGTCGACGAGGACGACGTCATCCAGGTCCTCGACTTCGGCCAGCTGCAACGGCCTGCGTCGCTCGAGCAGCCCACGGCTTCGACGGGCCGGCTGCCCGAGGTCCCCGCGGTGGAAGCAGGCTTCGACCACGTCGTGCTCGGCGACCTGCTCGCGCGCCTGCTCGCCAAGCTGCCGGCGCGCGAGCGCCGGATCGTCGAGATGCGATTCATCGACGGACGCACGCAATCGGAGATCGCGGAGGAGATCGGCATCAGCCAGATGCACGTCTCGCGCCTGCTACGCGGTGCGCTCGACCGCATGCGGGTCCTCGCCGCCGACCGCTGACCGGTTCGACCGCGTGCGCCGTGGGTACCGCCGCGGCGAACGTATGAACGACCGCCAGCCCGACCGTTCGCAGAACGCGGTGCTCGCCCGTCTCCTCGACGAGTGGGCACGCCAGCTCGATGCCGACGATGCCGAGCGAGACGCCCGCCGCCGGACACGCCGTTGCGCGCGGCACACGCCCGGGGCGACGATGCGTTCATCGCGTACCTGACCGACTCCGGGGACGTCGCGGCCGCGATCGAGTCGAACGTCGCCGGCGCGCTGTTGCACATGGGCCGGACGGGCGGCGGCGAAGAGCGGAGCGACTCCGAGGTGGCCTGGACGATCGGCGGGTCGCCCATCGGCTATCACAACGCCGTCGTCCGTTGCGACGCGTCACCGGCTCGCGCGGCCCGCCTGGTGGAAGAGTGGCGCGACGAACTCGAGCACCGAGGGCTGCCCGGGTCGTGGCACCTGTCGCCCTCGATGCGTCCGGCCGGGCTCGCCGACCTGCTGTTGGCCGCGGGGTTCGACGACGGAGGCGACGAGCCGGCGATGGCCGCCGACCTGCGAGCGGTCGCGGAGGTCGACGTACCTGCGGTCGGCGGTCTGGTCATCTCGCCGGTCCGCGACCCGGCCGCGCTCGACGCCTACCGCAGCGTGCTCGCGAGCGGGTTCGGTGAGGGGCCTCCCGAAGCCGAGTGGGTGGCCGCGGTCTTCGACGGCGCCGGGCTGCATGCGGATCGCCCGTGGCAGCACGTGGTGGGCTGGGTCGGCGACGAGCCAGTCGCCACGGTGTCGACGTTCGTCGAGGGCGGCGTAGCCGGGATCTACTTCGTGTGCACCGCCCCAGGTGCGCGAGGGAGGGGGATCGGCGCGGCCATCACGCGCGCGGCCATGGACGACGCGCGTGCCGCGGGCTGCAGTCTCGCGGTGTTGGGCGCGTCACCCATGGGCCACGCCGTCTACCGCCGCCTGGGCTTCGTTGACGTGTTCGGATACCGGTTGTTCGAGTGGGCTGGGTAGGTTGCCGGCATGGCCAAGATCAACCGCTCGACGACCGTCGACTGCCCTCCGGAGCGCGTGTTCGACGTGCTCTCCAACGTCGAGCGCCTCACCGAGTTCTGTTCGATGACCCTCGACGTGCGCAACGGCCCAGGGCGAGCGGTGCAGGTGGGCGATCGGTTCGATCAGGTCATCAAGGTGCTCGGCAAGAAGTTGGAGACCGAGTGGGAGGTCGTCGAGGTCGTCGAGCCGTCGCTCCTCCGCTTCAAGGGCGCTGCGGCTGCCGGCGCGTCGGCGAACCTCGTCGAGCGTCTCACCCCCGACGGGTCCGGCACCCACGTCGAGCTCGACGTCGACTACGACCTGCCGCTCGGTTTCCTCGGCGACGCGGTCGACGCCCTGTTCCTGCAGGGCAAGAACGAGGAGCAGGCCGAGGAGATCCTGGCGAGCCTCAAGTCGCTCTGCGAGCGCCCCTGAGTCAGCCGGTCGCGGCCCCGGGGAGGGGCGCGAACAAGTCGACGGGGTTGCCGTCTGGGTCGTGCACCACGGCGTAGCGCTGGCCCCAGAACGCGTCCCATGGGGCCTTGTAGCCGTCGTAGCCGAGGCTCGTGAGCTCGGCGTACGCGGCGTCGACGTCGGCCGGCTCCGGCACGCGGAAGGCGAGGCCCATGCGGTGACCGCCGGTCGCCGGCTGCCAACCGTCGTCGAACGACTTGACCGTCTCGACGGTGTCCCATGCGAGTCGGAGGCCTCCCGGCAGCTCGACCTCCACGTGGGGTGCCTGGTCCGCGTCCGGTGCGAACTCCAGCCCGAGCTTCCGGTAGAAGGCCAGCGACGTCGCCATGTCCTCGACGACGATGCCGATGAGGTCGAGATGCGCATCCATGGGCGCGCACCGTAACTCGCCCACCTGCGGGCAGACTGGCCGCAATGGCGAAGAACAAGCGACACGGGCGGCCGGGCGCGCCACGGAACACCTCGAAGCGTGCCCCCGCCAATGCACCGAAGCCGAAGCCTGCGGCGCGAGCCCCGAGGCCCGCGCCCGCGATGTCGGCGGCGGCGAGAAGGCGCAAGAACAAGCAGCTGATGATCCGCGGCGGCGTCGCGCTCGCGGTCGTCGCCGCCGTCGTGGCCATCGCCTTGAACATGCGCGCCGACAGGGCAGCCGACGAGGAGGCGGCGCAGCTGCTCGAGGCCGCGGGGTGCGAGGTGAACCAGGACGCGGACGACGACGCGGGGTCGGGACGCAACCATCGCGAAGGCGTGCAGTACGAAGTCGACCCGCCTGCCGGCGGCGACCACTCGCCGACGCCCCTACCCCCCGGCACCTACACCGCGGAGACGGCGTCCGACGACAAGCTCGTGCACTCGATGGAGCACGGCTACGTCGTCATCTGGCACCGGGGCGATCTCGACGACGGCGAGATGGACGCGGTCGAGCAGGTCGCCGACGAGCATGCGAAGGACGTGCTCGTCGTCGAACGCCCGACGCTCGAGGTGCCCGTTGCCGCGACCGCGTGGCACCGCCGCGCCCTGTGCGACGAGGTCGACGCCGCCGCCCTGGAGGCATTCGTCGTCCAATACCGCAACCAAGGCCCCGAGAAGGTTGCCCACTAGCCGCGGCCCCGCGGCCCCTCGTTCCGGAGACCCCTCGTTCCGGAGGCAATAGAGGCGGTGGTACCGCCTCTATTGCCTCCGGAATGGAAGAGACGGGCGTCCCGTACGATGTCGGTGGGCGCACGCGAAGGAGGCACCAGTGCCGCAGCTTCGGTCACGAACCACCACGCACGGCAGGAACATGGCCGGTGCGCGCGCCCTCTGGCGCGCCACGGGCATGACCGACGCCGACTTCGGCAAGCCGATCGTCGCGATCGCGAACAGCTTCACGCAGTTCGTGCCTGGCCATGTCCACCTCCGCGACCTCGGCACCATCGTCGCCGAGTCGGTTGCCACTGCCGGCGGGGTCGCCAGGGAGTTCAACACCATCGCGGTCGACGACGGCATCGCGATGGGACACGGCGGGATGCTCTACTCGCTGCCCAGCCGCGAGCACATCGCCGACGCCGTCGAGTACATGGTCGAGGCGCACTGCGCCGACGCGCTCGTGTGCATCAGCAACTGCGACAAGATCACGCCGGGGATGCTGCTGGCCGCCCTCCGCCTGAACGTGCCGACCGTGTTCGTCAGCGGCGGCGCGATGGAGGCGGGCAAGGCCACCGTCGTCGACGGCACCGCCCGCACCGGGCTCGACCTCATCTCCGCCATGCGTGCTTCGGCGGACGAGTCGCTGTCCGACGACGACGTCACCGACATCGAGCGCTCGGCCTGCCCCACGTGTGGCTCGTGCTCTGGCATGTTCACCGCCAACTCCATGAACTGCCTCACCGAGGTGCTCGGCTTGTCGCTCCCCGGCAACGGCACGACCTTGGCGACGAGTGCGGTGCGGCGCGATCTCTTCGTCGAGGCAGGTCGGGTCGTGATGGATCTGGCCCGGCGCTGGTACAAGAACGACGACGCGGGCGCGCTGCCGCGGTCGATCGCCAACCGCGCCGCGTTCGCGAACGCGATGACGGTCGACATCGCGATGGGCGGGTCGACCAACACGATCCTCCACCTGCTCGCCGCGGCGCGCGAGGCGGGCGTCGACTTCGACCTCGACGCGATCGACGATCTGAGCCGGCGCACGCCGTGCCTGTGCAAGGTCGCCCCGAGCTCCGAGTACCACATGGAGGACGTGCATCGCGCGGGTGGGATCCCCGCGCTCATGGGCGAGCTCGACCGCGCAGGCCGCCTCGATCGCACGGTGCACGCCGTCCACGCGTCCACGCTCGACGAGTGGCTCGCGGCGTGGGACGTCCGGCGCGACGACCCGTCGCCGCGTGCGCTCGAGCTGTACTCGGCGGCACCGGGCGGCGTGCGTACCACGGAAGCGTTCTCGTCGACCGTGCGTTGGGAGACGCTCGATCTCGACGACAAGACCGGGTGCATTCGCTCGGTCGACGCCGCCTACAGCACGGAGGGAGGTCTCGCGGTTCTGCGCGGCAACCTCGCCACCGCGGGGTGCGTCGTGAAGACGGCGGGCGTCTCGGTCGGACAGCACACGTTCCAAGGCCCGGCGAAGGTGTACGAGAGCCAGGACGCAGCCGTCGACGCGATCCTCGGCGGCGACGTGAAGGCGGGCGACGTCGTCGTCATCCGCTACGAGGGGCCGCGGGGCGGGCCCGGCATGCAGGAGATGCTGTACCCGACGAGCTTCCTCGAGGGCCGGGGGCTGGGCGCGGTGTGCGCCCTCGTCACCGACGGGCGGTTCAGCGGCGGCACGAGCGGGCTGTCGATCGGCCACGTATCGCCAGAGGCGGCTGCGGGCGGGACGATCGCGCTCGTCGAAGACGGCGACGTGATCGCGGTCGACATCCCGGCCAGGGAGATCCGTCTCGACGTGCCGGACGACGTGCTCGCGGCGCGGCGAGCCGCGAAGACCGAGTGGCGGCCGAAGGATCGCGACCGACCGGTGTCCGCCGCGCTGCGCGCCTACGCCGCGCTGGCGTTGTCGGCAGACAAGGGCGCGGCGCGCGACGTCGAGGCGCTCGGGTTGGTGACCGGCGCCTCGCTCGACCGGTCGGTCGAGCACCGCATCACCTCCTGACCTCGCGGGGGATGGCGGGGATGCGGGCCGCGCTGTCGACGGTTCGGTGGCGCGGTGCCGGGCAGGCCGCGGTGTGGCTCGCGGTGTCGGCGGTGTTCGCGACCGTCGCGTTGCTGGTCGTCGGGTCGTCGCTCTACCTAGGCGCCGTCGGCCCCGCGTCGGTCGATCGGCAGGTTGCGACGAGGTGCGGCCCGACGGCAGGCATGACCGTCGCGGCGACCGACGTCGAGCCCGACCGGAGCGACATCGACGCAAAGCAACGGTACGTCGACGGCGTCGCTCCGGGGACGCTTCGCGATAGGGCGCGGCTCCTCGTCGCCGAAGGCGGAGAGGCCCGGTCGCGACGAGCGGGTGGCTACGCGGAGCCCGTCCGGCTGGCCTCGAAGACGGGCTTCATCGATCATGTCGACGTAGTCGCCCGCGGCGCTGCGGAGGGCGCGTACGTGCCGCGGCGCGCGGCCGAACGGCTCGGCGTCCGCCCCGGCGACGGCCTCAGCCTGCAGACGTCTACGGGCGACGTCACGGTCCCGGTCGCGGCGACCTACGACGACCTGCGACAACCGCTCGACCCGTACTGGTGCCACCAACGCCTGCTCCTGGTGCCGCCGGACGATCTCTCGCAGCAGACCCCACCCGCGCTCGTGTTCCTGCCAGAGGACGCGCTGCTCCGCTTGGCGGGTGACAACGGCTGGCGGCTCACCGCGACCTTCGAGGCGACCACCGCCACGCCGAGCGGGTCGCTCGCGTCGACCCGCTCCGCGGCCGAGCAGGTTGCCGACGTGCAACAGCACGCGCCAGCCGACGGACCGTTCGCGGTCGACGAGCACGCGCACCCGGTGGAAGTGCG
>DASVEG010000253.1:0-11957 GCA_036380695.1 Acidimicrobiales bacterium | reverse complement strand
GGCGCTCACCGACATGCGCGAGGCGCTCGACACCCGCGTCGCGCTCGAGGTCGCCATCGTCAGGATCACCGCGCCGGAGGCGGACGCGAGCCCCGCGGCGCTGCTCGAGCGGCTCGAACGCCTCGAACGACGGCTCGACGGGCAACCGGTCGTGGCGCAGGCCGCTCCCACTCCCGTGGCGGCGCCGCCCGCTGCCCCCGCCGACCCCGTCGTGCCGACGCCTGCCGCGGCGCCGACGCCGGCGCCGGCTGCGGCCGAGCCGCCCCAGCCGCCACCCCCCGACAAGCCGGGCGGGCGTGGGGCGCTCGGCGCGTTCCGCAAGGGGACACCCCCGCCCCCGCCCCCGCCGCGCGGCCCGCAAGCCGCCGCGGCCCCGCCCGTCGGCGCCGCCGCGCCGGCCACCTCCACCTCCTCGCCGCCCGCAGCGGGCGACCTGCCTACCCGCGACGAGCTCACGCTCGCGTGGGGCGACCACATCCTCCCGACCCTGAGGGGGCGCGCCAGGGCGCTGTACTCCGTCGGCCGCTTCGTCTCGGTCGACGCGGGCAGCGCGACGTTCGCGCTCGACAACGAGTTCCACCGCGACCAGTGCGCCGCCCTGCAGGCCGACGTCGAGTCCGCCCTCGCCGCGCACTTCGGCCGCCGCATCCCGCTGCGCCTCGTCACCGAGAGCTCGACGACCGCTCCGGCCGCAGGCGGCGACACGTCGGCCACCCCACCGGTCCGGGACGCGGATGACGACGAGACGAACGTGTCGGTCGCCGAGGTACGAGCCATGGAGGCCGCGCCAGGAGGCCCCAACTCGCCCGCCGAACGGGTCAAGCTGGCGTTCCCGGGCGCGACCGAAGTGGAGGGCCAGTCATGAGCGACGACCAAGTTCCCGACCTCGGGGGGTTGCTCGCGCAGGCGCAACAGATGCAGCAACAGCTCATGCAGGCCCGCGCCTCGGTCGCCGAGCAGACGGTCGAGGGCCAAGCCGGGGGCGGCATCGTCACCGTGCGATGCACGGGCGAGCTCGACTTCGAAGGCGTGACCATCTCGCCCCAGGCGTTGCCCGCGCTCGAGCAAGCGGACAAGGGCGACATCGAGATGCTGGAGGACCTCGTCCTCACCGCGATCCGCGACGCGGTCGCCCGCGTCAACGCGCTGAACCAGGAGGCCCTCGGGGGCCTCGGCGGACTCGGCGGGCTGCTCTCCTGAGCGCGTATCCGCCGGCGGTCCAAGAGCTCATCGACGAGCTCGGGCGGCTCCCCGGTATCGGCCCGAAGTCCGCGCAACGCATCGCGTTCCACCTCCTCAAGCTCCCCGCGGAGGACGCGCTTCGCCTCGCGTCGGTCATCACCGGCGTGAAGGAGAAGATGACGTTCTGCCGCCGGTGCTGGAACGTCGCCGAACGCGCGCTCGGCGCCGACGACGACGAGACCGAGTGCGAGATCTGCCGCGACACGCGCCGCGACGCCACGCTCCTGTGCGTCGTGGAGGAGCCCCGCGACGTGGTCGCCCTCGAGAAGACCCAGGAGTACCGCGGGCGCTATCACGTGCTCCAGGGCGCCATCAATCCGATCGAGGGTGTCGGGCCCGACCAGCTCCGCGTCAAGGAACTGTTCGCGCGCCTGACCACCGAGACGCAGGTCGCGGAGGTCATCCTCTGCACCAACCCCAACCTCGAGGGCGAGGCGACGGCCATGTACCTCGCCCGGCAACTCGGGCCCCTCGGGATCAAGGTGACGCGGCTGGCGAGCGGCCTCCCCGTGGGTGGCGACCTCGAATACGCCGACGAGCTCACGCTCGGTCGAGCCCTGGAGGGCCGTCGCACGCTCGACGGCTGACCACCTGGGGGTCTTGACGGCGTCGCCCGAACGGCGTACGTAAGTCCTAATGGCGTTCGGACAACCGACTCGCGATAGGCGCACGGAGCGTCACGAGGCGACCAAACGCGAGATCGTCGAGGCCGCGTGGGAGGTGGCGAGGGAACACGGGCTCGCGGGCTTGTCGCTGCGCGACGTCGCCGCGCGCGTCGGGATGCAGCCGCCGTCGCTCTACTCGTACTTCGCGTCGAAGCACGCGATCTACGACGCGATGTTCGCGGGCGCGTACGACGAGATCCTCCGGCGTGCCCGTGCGTTCGGGCCGGTGAGCGACCGCGCCTCGTTCAAGCGGCACGCGCGGGCGTTCGTCGAGTTCTGCCTCGAGGACCCGGCCCGTTACCAACTCCTGTTTCAACGCACGATCCCCGGCTTCGAGCCGAGCCCGGAGGCGTACGCGCCGGCCGTCGAGCTGCTGGGGCACGGTCGCGCCGCGCTCGCCGCGGTCGGCATCCGAGGTGCGCGTGCGGCCGACGTCTACACCGCGCTGGTCACCGGGCTGACCGACCAGCAGCTCTCGAACGACCCGGGCGGCGCCCGCTGGGTGCGCCTGCTCGACGAGGTGCTCGACATGTTCCTCGACCGGTACTCGACCAAGCGAAGGAGGCCGCGGCCATGAACACCGCGACGAAGACCGACGTCGGCGCCATCCCGCCGCTCGACCACGACGAGGCGATGCGCCTCGCGGCGACCGAATACCAGCGGTTCCTCGCCATGCTCGACACCTTCGAGGACGACGACTGGGGTCGGGCGACGGACTGCGAGGGCTGGGCGGTCAACGACGTCGCCGCCCACAACCTCGGCAACTGGGAGATGGCGGCGTCGGTCGCCGAGTCGTTGAAGCAACTCGTGATCTCGACCCGCATGGCGAAGGCTCGCGGCATCCTGCAGATCGACGCGATGACGGCGTACCAAGTCGAGAAGCACGCGCCGCTGGCGACGGCCGAGCTCGTTCGCCGGCTGCAGGCGACCGCTCCGAGGGCGGTGAAGGGCAGGCGTCGCGTCCCGGCCGTTGCCCGCCGGCGATTCCCGGTCCCGATGCCCCCGCCGCACGGCACGAAGCCGCTCGGCTACCTGCTCGACACCATCTACACGAGGGACGTGTGGATGCACCGCGTCGACCTCTCGCGCGCCACCGACCGCCCGATGGAGCTCACGGCCGACCACGACGGCCGCATCGTCGCCGACGTGGTGGCCGAGTGGGCGCGCAACCACGGCGCGCCCTTCGACCTCACCCTCACGGGCGACGCGGGCGGCCGGTTCGTGACCGGCGCCGGTGGCGACGCGATCACCCTCGACGCCGTCGAGTTCTGCCGCACCCTGTCCGGCCGCGCCGAGCGCGACGGCCTCCTACGCACCCCCGTCCTGTTCTGACGGTCAGGCGTCAGACAGTGCGGACGACGAGGGCGTCGCCCTGGCCGCCGCCACCGCAGAGCGCGGCGACGCCGGTGCCGCCGCCGCGGCGGCGCAGCTCCTGGAGGATGTGCAGCGCGAGGCGGGTGCCCGACATGCCGATCGGGTGGCCAAGGCTGATGGCGCCGCCGTTGACGTTGGCGACCTCGTCGGTGATCCCCAGGTCGGCCATCGACGCGAGGCCAACCGCGGCGAACGCCTCGTTGAACTCGAACAGGTCGACGTCGGACACCGTGAGGCCGCCGCGATCGAGCGCGTCCTTGGTGGCCCGCGACGGCTGGGTGAGGAGCGACGGATCAGGGCCGGCCACTTGGCCGTAGCTCACGACCTCGCCGAGGGGCTGCACGCCGAGCCGCTCGGCCGCGGCCTTGCTGGCGACGATCACCGCGGCGCCACCGTCGGAGATCTGGCTGGCGTTGCCCGCAGTGATCGAACCGTCGGCCTCGAACGCCGGGCGAAGCTTGGCGAGCGAGTCGGTCGTGGTGCCAGGGCGAACGCCCTCGTCGGTGTCGACGACGATCGGGTCGCCCTTCCGCTGCGGCACCTCGACGGGCACGATCTCGTCGGCGAAGCGGCCTTCCTTCGCCGCGGCTGCGGCGCGCTCGTGGCTGTTCGCCGCGAAGGCGTCCTGCTGCTCGCGGCTGATCGTGCCGGCGGCCTTCGTGTATTTCTCGGTGCCAGCGCCCATCGCGCACACGTCGAACGCGCAGAACAGGCCGTCGTGCATCATCGCGTCGACGACCTTGGAGTCGCCGATGCGGTAGCCCGCCCTCGCCCCGGGGAGGAGGTGCGGCGCCTGGGTCATCGACTCCATACCGCCGGCGACGACGATCTCGGCGAGGCCCGCGTTGATCAGGAGGTCGGCGAGCAGGATCGTGTTCAAGCCCGACAGGCACACCTTGTTGACGGTCGTCGCCGGAACCGACATCGGGATGTCGGCCTTCACCGCAGCCTGGCGCGCCGTGATCTGGCCCTGGCCCGCCTGCAGCACCTGGCCCATGAAGACGTAGTCGACCTGGTCGGGCTGCACGCCGGCGCGCTCGAGCGCGGCCTTGATGGCGAACCCCCCGAGATCCATCCCCGTGAACCCGGCGAGCGCGCCGGACAGCTTGCCGATAGGGGTGCGGGCCCCTGCGACGATGACGGAACCGGGCATGCGGCCTCCCTTGGCGCGAACGAGTCGCGTCAGTCTAGGGACGACCCCCGCCTACGTCGCCAGCCGGGTCGTTCCGAATGGCTCGGTGCGCGCCGTCATCGGTAGCGTCCCCGCACCCCACCTGACCGACCGGAGTGAGGATGCCTCGAACAGTCCGCGCCTATTCGATCACCGCAGAGTCCGTCGCCAAGGAACGGGACCGCGTCGGCGGCGACACGAAGAAGATGGACGTCTCGAACGTCGTCCAGCTCGACGAGCTCGAGCTCCCCGACGTCGGCCCCACCGACGTTCGCATGCGCATCATCGCCGCGTCTGCCGAGCACAACATCGACCACGCCGCCACCGCCGACACGGTGAACATCGCGGAGGCGCGCGGCGGCAAGATCTACCCGGGCAACTCGGCCATGGGCGAGGTCGTCGAGGTCGGCGATCAGGTCACCAAGTTCAAGCCGGGCGATGTCGTCATCACGCACTGCAACGGCGAGCCCGACAAGTTCGGGTTCCCGCTCCGCATCTGGGCCTACGACAAGCCCGACTCGATCGGTTGGTACGCCGAGGAGGCGGTCGTCGGCGAATGGCAGATCATCCACGCGCCTCTCGACTGCGGCCTCAACGTGTGGGAGATCGCCGCGCTGCCACTGCGCGCGCCGACGGCGTACCACATGTGGCGGAGGGCTCTCGGCATCTACCGAGTCAAGGTGCCGCGTGAGTACCAAGCGACGCTGAACGTCCTCAGCTTCGGCGGCGGCGTCGGGGAACTGTTCCTCCAACTCGCGAAGGCCGAAGGCCACAACGCGTACTTCTGCTCGGGCAGCCCCGAGCGGCGCGAGGCGCTCGAGAAGTTCGGCATCGTCGGCATCGACCAGAAGCAGTACAACCGGTTCGCATCGCGAGAAGACGTCAGCGGGTTCCGCAAGCACGTGCGCGACCTCACCGGTGGGGAGGACATGCACATCGTGTGCGACATGCTGCGGGGCCCCGTGTTCCCGGCCGGGTTGGCCGTCTCGGCCCGCCAGGGCGTGAACGTCTCGGCCGGATGGCAGCTCAGCCAGGTCGTCGAATACAACTCGACGCTCATGTCGGTGAAGCAGGTGACCATCGACCACACGCACTACGAGACGGTCGTCGGCTGCCACGCAGCGACCGAGCTGTACGGCACGGTCTTCAAGCCGACGGTGCACAAGGAGATCTACTCGTTCGAAGACGTGCCGCGTGCGTTCCACGAGATGCACGAGAACACCCAGACGGGCATCCCCATCATCCGCGGCGCGGGCGAGCTTCCCGACTCGGTGAAGGCGATCTCGTGAGCGCGCCGTCCGGAGGCATCGAGCACAGCCACGGTGGGGTCACGCACACGCACGGCGCGGTCGAGCGGTCGGTGCTCACCGAGATCGACCACGTCGGCTTGGCCGTGCGCGACATCGAGGCAACGGTGTCGTGGTACGAGCGCATGTTCGGCGCGACCGTCGCGCACCAGGAGCGCATCGAGAGCGACGGCGTCGAGGAAGCGCTCATCAAGGTCGCCGACTCGTACCTGCAGATCCTCACCCCCTACACGGACACGTCGCCGCTCGCGAAGTACATGGAGCGCAACGGCGAGGGCATCCACCACGTCGGGTACCGCGTCGCCGATTGCGCCGCCGTCCTCGAGCACGTGAAGGGCGAGGGCGCGCGTGTCGTCGACGAACACCCGCGCACCGGATCGCGTGGAACGACCGTCGCGTTCCTCCACCCGAAGTCGTCGTTCGGCGCGCTGATCGAGCTCGTCCAGGAGTAGGCGGCGCGCCGTAACGCGCTGGCCGCTCGGCGACCTGTCGCGCTAGCAAAGCCGCATGGGGAACCTCGCGGAGGACACGGCGGTCGAGGGCGCGGACGGGCGGTACACCGCGACGTTCGGGTCGGACTGGAACATCTGGGGGCCGAACGGCGGGTACGTCGCCGCGGTCGCGCTGCGGGCCGCCGGCGTGCACTCCGAGTTCCCGCGCCCGGCCAGCATCCTTTGCCACTACCTGGGTGTCGCCGCGTTCGAGCCGGTCGACATCGAGGTCGTCTCGTTGCGCAAGGCGAAGCGGGCCGAGTCGGTGCGCGTCTCGATCCGCCAGGGCGGCAACCCCATCGCGGAGGCGATGGTGTGGTGCATCGCCGACGAGATGGCGGGGCTGGTGCACGACGCGGCGACCACGCCCGACGTCCCCCCGCCGTCGCAGCTCAAGTCGATGCGCCAGCACCTCGAGGAGAACGGCGTCGAGCAGCCGCAGAGCTTCATCTTCTGGGACAACTTCGACGACCGCCTGCCTGCGTGGATGCCGTGGGAGGAGTGGGCGAACCGCGAGGTGCTCGAACCGCACGTGAACCGGTGGCTGCGGTTCAAGCCGCAGGCGACGTTCGACGACCCGTTCGTCGACGCGTGCCGGTCGGTGATCCTCATCGACACGTTCCAGTGGCCGGCAGCCGTGGGTGCACACCGGCCCGACTCGTTGACGTACGTGGCGCCGAGCCTCGACCTGGCGGTGTCGCTACACGACCTCGACCCGTCGTCGGAGTGGTTGCTGGTGGACGCCGTGTCGCCGATCGCGCGCGACGGCCTCGTCGGCGGTCAGGCGTCGGTGTGGTCGGAGTCGGGCAAGTTGCTCGCCAGCGGCGGCCAGCAGATGTTGTGCCGGCCGGCGCCGCCCCAGCCGCCGCGCTAGCGGAAGAGACCCGTGACGTCGCCCGCGTTCGTCGACCACCACGTGCATCTGCTCCGCGTCGCGACGCGGGCGCGCCCGCCGTACGACGTGTCGACGCCGCAGACCATCGCCGCCTATCACCGCGCCGTTGCCGCGAGGGGTTCGACGCCGATGGACGCGGACCCCGAGCCAGCCGGCGTCGACGACGTGCGCGCCGCGCTCCGCGATGCGCTCGCACGAGCGTCCGACCTCGGCTTGGTCGGCGTCACCGAGGCCGGCATGCGCGACTGGGCGCACTGGGACGCGCTGCTCGCGCTCCGGGAACGCGAGGAGCTCGCGGTCGCCGTGCGCGTGCTCGTCGCCAGCGGTGCGGCGCGCGACGTCGCGCGCGTCGTCGACGCGTCCGCGGCCAACGACGCGCGCGTCGCGATCGCGGGCGTGAAGCTCTACGCGGACGGTTGGCTCGGCCCACGCACGTGCGCGTGCAGCGAGGCGTTCGGCGACGTCGACCCGCCCGACACCGGCGTGCTATTCCTCGATGCCGAAGCGCTCGCGCGCCGCGTGGAGCCGCTCGCCGCGGCGGGCCTGCGCCCTGCAACGCACGCCATTGGCGACCGCGCCATCGAGTCCGCGCTCGACGCGTACGAGCGCGTGTACGGCGGCCAGCACGGCTGTCGTGCGGCGCGACCGCGTATCGAACATGCGCAGTTGCTGCGCCGCGACCTCGTCGAGCGCATCGTCGAGCTCGGCGTGGTGTGCTGCATCCAGCCGTGCTTCGCCGCGTCGGACGCGAAGCACGTCGACGCGACCGGGTTCCGCGACCGGTACCCGCTCGCCTACCGATGGGACGCGCTGCTCGACGCCGGCGCCCGCGTCATCGCCGGGAGCGACTTCCCGATCGAGACCCTCGACCCGCATGCCGGCCTCGCCGCGCTCACGACCGGCCCGCACGCGCTCGACGAGGCGACCGCGCTGCGGCTGATGACGGTGCCGCTCGACGACGCGTAGGCGCCTAGTTGCAGGGCAGCCATGGCAGATCGTCCTCGGAGAGCGGCGTCGTGCTCTTGGCGAACCAGATCCAGATGGCCATCCGGTGATCGGTGCCGCCCTCGAACTGGATCGACAGGGTGAGCGTCTGCGGCAGCGGCGTCCGCTTGTACCACACGGCATGTCGGTACCCCTGGGCGTCGGCGATTCCAGGTCCTCCGCACTGTTCCCAACCGCGGATCGGCGACGTGGCGAAGAGGTCGGCATACCACCGCCTCACCTCGAGATCGAGGAGGTCGGGTACGTGCCACTTCTCCCCGCGGCATCCGTGTTCGGGGCGGCAGTAGTCGGAGACGGCGTGGTCGTCGCGTACCGCGATCTCCGGCACGGGGATCCCCTCGATCCCGGACGGCTTCGGCGCGCCCAACGGCGGGAGCGTCGTCGTGGTCGTCGGCACCTCGGTCGTCGTCGGAGCCGGCGCCGTCGTCGCGGGTGCGTCGCTCACGACGCGGGCCGAGCGCGTGTCGCGGTCGACCGCGAACGCGACGACCGCCAGCACGACGACCGCGGCAGCGCCCGTGGCTCTGGTGCGGAGCCGCGCGCGGTCGGCTTGACGCGCCGCGTCGCTCAGCACACGGGTGGGGTCACGCTGCACCCCTCGCGCCGCAGCCTGGTGCAGCGCAGCCCGTAGGTCGTCGCTCATCGCGCCTCCTCGATCAACTCGGCGCGCAGCTGCCGCAGGGCGCGTGACGCGCGGGCCCGCGCTGCCTCCTCGGTACAGCCCACGACTCGCGCCGCGTCCCGAAACGGCCACCCCTCGACCTCAACGAGGAACAGCAACGCACGCGTCTGCGGCGGCAGGTGGAACAGGTCGGCGACATCGGACGGGAACTCCGCGGCCGCGGCCGCGGTCACTGTCGGCGTGCCCGCTCTGGCCAGCGCGCGCCGCATCGTCCCGAGCGCCCGCCTCCGGTTCGACGCGAGGCGGATCATCACGGTTTGCAGGTAGCGCTCGGGGTCGTCCAAGGCCGAGAGCGAGGTCCGTCGCAGCGTTCGAGCGACGGCTTCCTGCAAGAGGTCGTCGGGCTCGTCCTCGAGGGGGCCAACGACCGCGGCGAAGCGCCGGAGCGACGGATAGATCGACCGGAAGGTCACCGCATCGTCGGCCGAGCCCGCGTGCACACGTACAAGGACACAGGAACGCAGCGGTTCGTGACAGCCCGCGCCCAACCTGAACGGCGATTCACCGCCGCCAGCGCGCGGGCCTGCCACACTCTGACCTCCGCTGGGTCATGTCTCCACGCTCCGTCACCCTCCGTCCCTGGCAGAAGGCCGCCCTCGAGCGGCTCTCGTCGTCCACCGAACGCGACTTCCTCGCGGTCGCGACGCCGGGCGCGGGCAAGACCACCTTCGCCCTGACCGCAGCCCGCACCGCGCTCGCTGCGACGACGGCGAGGCGCCTCGTCGTGGTGGTGCCGACCGCGCACCTCAAGCGCCAGTGGGCGGAGGCGGCGATGCGGTTCGACCTCCACCTCGACCCAGGGTGGTCGGCGGGCGACGGGCGTCTCCCTGCCGACATGCACGGTGTCGTGACGACCTACCAGCAGGTCGCCACGAGCGCGGCCGCCCTGCGCGCCGTCGCGGATCGCGCGTTCGTCGTGTTCGACGAGGTGCATCACGCAGCGGACGAGCGTGCGTGGGGCGACGCGGTGCGGCTCGCGTTCGAGGGCGCGGCTCGGCGGCTGTCGCTGTCGGGCACGCCCTTCCGGTCGGACACGAGCCCCATCCCGTTCGTGCGCTACGACGACGGCGAAGCACGCCCCGACTTCGAGTACGGGTATGGCGACGCGCTCGCCGACGGCGGGGTCGTCCGGCCCGTGTACTTCCCGCGGCTCGACGGGCACATGGAGTGGACCGCGCCCGACGGGTCGCTCCGGTCGCACACCTTCGACGACGCCCTCGACCACTCGGCGGCGAACCAACGGCTACGCACCGCGCTCTCGGTCGAGGGCGAGTGGCTTCCCCACGTGCTCGCGCAAGCGCACACGCGCCTCGTCGACATCCGCCGTTCGTCGCCCACCGCGGCCGGGCTCGTCGTCGCCATCGACCAGGACCACGCGCACGACATCGCTGCGGTGTTCCACCGTCGGCTCGGGGTGCGTGCGGTGGTGGCGACGTCCGACGATCCCGACGCGTCGACCCGCATCTCGAAGTTCGCGCTGTCGGACGAGCCGTGGCTCGTCGCGGTGCGGATGGTGTCCGAGGGCGTCGACATCCCGCGGCTGCGCGTCGGCGTGTTCGCCACCACGACGACGACCGAGTTGTTCTTCCGCCAGGCCGTCGGACGGCTCGTGCGCTGGGTTCGTGGTGGCGGGCGGCAGCCTGCCTTCCTTTTCATCCCCGACGATCCGCGGCTGCGCACCCGCGCGGTCCGCATCGCCGAGCAGAGGCGCCACTCGATCCGGAAGGAACACGACGACCGGGAGCGCGTCGATGCGGTCGCGCGTTCGATGCGCGACGACTTCGGCGACCCCGAGCAGCTGTCGTTGTTCGCACCGCTCTCGGCGACGCCATTGGGCGACGCGACCGAGCCCGCTTCGATCTGGGACCTCGACCCCGGCGGGCACGAACCGTTGGAAGACGCCACGCTCGTCCTCGACCTGCCGCCGCTGCCTGGCGCGCTCACGCCGCCGGCGGGCGCGATGGGAGCGCTCGGCGCCGTGCGTCGCGACCAGAAGAAGAAGCTGCGAGACGCCAACGCCGACTGGACGCGGTTGATCGTCCGGCGCACGGGCATGTCGCACGCGCAGGTGAACGCCGAGCTGAACCGCCTCGTCGGGCTCACTCGCATCACCGAGGCCACCGCCGAGCAACTCGAACGGCGCTTGCGCGCGGCCGAGCGGTGGCTGGCGTCGATGCCGCCTCCACGCCCGGCTGACGACCGATCCGGCGGGATGAGAAGTCTCGACCGGCGCCGACAGACGTAGGGTCGGCGCGTGGCTACCACCGCCTACCTCGTCGACGGCACCTACGAGCTGTTCCGGCACTTCTACGGGTTGCCGGAGGGCGTGCGCAGCCAGGTGGGAACCAACAGCGCGGTGCGGGGCGTGCTGTGGACCGTGTACTACCTGCTGGAGGAAGGCGCGACGCACGTCGGCGTGGCGACCGATCACGTCATCGAGTCGTTCCGCAACGACCTCTGGCGCGGCTACAAGACGGGCGACGGGATCGACCCCGTCTTGAAGGCGCAGTTCCCCGTCCTCGAGGAGGGGCTCGAGGCGATGGGCGTGCGCGTGTGGGCCATGGTCGAGGTCGAGGCGGACGACGCGCTGGCGTCGGCCGCGCACACCCTCGCCGCCCTGCCCGCGGACGAGGTCGAGCGCGTCGTGATCATGACGCCGGACAAGGACCTCGGGCAGTGCGTGCGCGACGACGGGCGCGTCGTGCAGTTCGACCGCAGGGCCAAGAAGATCCTCGACGCCGGCGCGGTCCGCGAGAAGTTCGGGGTCGCTCCCTCGTCGATCGCCGACTACCTCGCGCTCGTCGGCGACAGCGCCGACGGGTTCCCCGGCATCCCGGGCTTCGGGGCGAAGTCGGCGGCCGCGGTGCTCCGCGTCTACGGGACGATCGACGCCATCCCGGTCGACGGGAGGGCGTGGGAAGTGCCAGGCCTGCGGTCGCCACAGAAGCTGGCCGCAACGCTCCACGAGCACATCGAGCTGGCCATGCTGTTCAAGACGCTCGCGACGCTGCAGCTCGACGACGACCTCGTGGCCGGACTCGACGACCTGCGATGGGACGGGCCGACCGCCACGTTCGACGCGTTCTGCGAGCGCATCGACGGGGGCGAGCTCGCGAATCGGGGGG
>DASVEG010000252.1:0-3684 GCA_036380695.1 Acidimicrobiales bacterium | reverse complement strand
GCCAGGAAGGCGCTCGACGGAACGGTGCCCATCGACCGGCTGGCGAAGCTCGGAGACGACGAGCTGGTCGACCGGCTCGTCGTCGTGCGCGGCATCGGACGGTGGACCGCGGAGATGTTCCTGATCTTCCAGCTGCGGCGGCTCGACGTGTGGCCCGTCGACGACCTCGCGGTGCGGAAGGGCTACGCCAAGGCCTACCGGCTGCCCGAGCCCCCGCCGCTGAAGCAGCTCATGGTTCTCGGCGACGCGTTCCGCCCGTACCGCAGCGTCGCAGCCTGGTACTGCTGGCGCGCGTACGAGCTCACCGACCTCCCCGGCTGACCGTTCTCCCGGGCGGGTCGGGGCGCGGTCGGCCGGTCAGCGGCGCTTGCGGGAGCGGCGGTGGTCCTCCATGCGCTTGCGGATGAGTTGCCGCCGCTCTTGCAGCTCGCGGTGCGTGATGCTCTGCACCTCGGGGGTGAGCCCCATTGACGCACGCATGCCGTCGAGGTCGACGCGCTGGTGGCGGGGGTCGATACCGGTTTCCGACGCGATCCGCGCGCCGTGCTGCTGCGAGAAGTACACCGCGATGTGCGAGATCTCGGCGAAGAGGTCGACGTCCGGCGCCAACGTCGCCAGCGCGCCGTCGAGGAACAGCATGTTCTTGATGAAGAGCATGAGCTCCTTCGGCATCTTGGCCCCGTGGCCGAGGAGCTTCTTGACGATCTCGCGGATCTCGCCCATGAGCTCGTCTGGCGACATCTGCGTCGGGTCCTTCACGGGCCCGTCGACGCCGATGTCGACCATGAGCTGCGGGATGTCGACGTCGGCAGGGAGCGCGCCGAGGTCTCGGAGCGCCGCGAGCTGTCCGCGGACGTCGTTGACGGTGCCCGTCATCATCAGGCGGAGAAAGGCGAGCCGCCGCGGTTCGTCGAGGCGTCCGGTGATGCCGTAGTCGAGGAGCGCGACGCGGCCGTCGGGGAGCACGAACAGGTTGCCGCCGTGGAGGTCGCCGTGGAAGACGCCGAAGAGGATCGCGCCCTCGAGGAACGCGACCATTCCCGCGCGCACGACCGCGGAGGTGTCGATGCCGGCTGCGTGCATGCCTTCGACGTCGTCGAACGAGAACCCGTCGAGGCGCTCCATCACCAGCACGCGGGGCGTCACCAGCGTCGGATGAGGCCGCGGTACGACGATCATCCGCTGGTCGGTCTCGGCGAGGATGCGCGCCACGTCGAGCATGTTCTCGGCTTCGAGGCGGAAGTCGAGCTCTTCGACGATCGTCTCGGCGAACAGCTCGACGAGCGCGGGCGGGTTGGCCAGCGCGCTGACCGGGATGCGGCCGACGAGGACGGGCGCGATCCAGCTCATCGCCGCGAGGTTGCGTCGCACGGCGCTCGCGACGGTCGGCCGTTGCACCTTCACGACGACGTCCTCTCCCGTCGTCAGCGTCGCCGCGTGTACCTGCGCGATCGACGCGGCGGCCACCGGCGTCGTCTCGAACCGCGAGAACACCTCGTCGAGCGGGCGGCCCAGGTCGAGCTCGACGGTGCGTTTCACGACGTCGAAGGGCTCTGCGGGCACCTTGTCGCGCAGCAGGCGGAACTCGCGCACCAGCTCTTCCGGGAAGATGCCTTCGCCCGACGACAGGATCTGGCCGAGCTTGATGTACGTCGGCCCGAGGCGCTCGAACGCGAGGCGCAGCCGCCGCGACAGCCCAGCCCGCGATGCGGCGGCGTCGCCCGACCTGCGCTCGCCGACGTACCAGCCCGCGAGGGCGCGCCCGAGGACGGCGCCGACCCCAACGACGCGCGCGCCGGGTGGGACGAGGTGGCGGCGGGTGAGCTGGGGGACCTCGGCGCGCGTGATGGCCCTCACGCGGTGAAGGCCCTTGCGCCACAAGAGGTCGTCCGGGTCGACGAGCCACGGCGGCGTGTCGCTGAAGGCACCGACCGATTGGTCCTCCGCGAGCACGGGCGCCACGCTATAGCGAACGGCGTTTCGGTAGTGCGGCTGCGGTGCGGGTCGATTCGGTGAGGTTCGAGGAGCTCGCGAGCGCTAGGCGGAGTTCCGCGCGCGCCGCTGCGGTCACGGAGTCTTCTGCTGGGTATGGTCCGCGGGCGTGACCCGGCGGCGGTGGATCGTGAGCGGAGCCGTTGGCGTCGCGGGCTTCTTCGTCGCGCTGGCCGTGACGGTGCCGATGGACGAGGGCCGCGTTGCCATGCTCGTGCGATTTGGTGGCGTGCTCGCGCTCGCCCTCCCGCTGTATCTCGCGGCATGGTCGTCGGAAGGCGGCGAGTTGTGCGATCACCATCGGTCGATGTGGTCGGCGTCCGCGAGATGCACGAAGGTTCATCGCGGCGACACCGGATGGTGGAT
Source organism: Acidimicrobiales bacterium (assembly GCA_036380695.1). GTDB lineage: Bacteria > Actinomycetota > Acidimicrobiia > Acidimicrobiales > CADCTF01 > DASVEG01. The sequence continues at coordinate 1,326 of DASVEG010000252.1, read as the reverse complement.
CACGTTCGCGGTGCCGGGGCTGGTCGCGATGGTCCTGGGCGTGCTCCGCAATTCGCCGGAAGCGCTCGCGGTCGGTGCCGCCTGGGCGGGCGTGTGGCTCTTGTCCGCGAGGGCGCGGCGGCCGCGACGAACCTGACGTCGGGACGCCGCGGGCTCGAGCCATCGATACGCCGGCTGACGGGTCTATGCCACCGGGGTGGCAAAGCACCTCGTGGAAATCGACGAGCAAGCGTTCAGCGCGGCGCGTGGTGGGCTCATAAGGTGCAACTGGCTCTTGGCGTACAAAGCATCAGCGCGGTCGAAAGGTGCCCGACGTGCTCGTGGCGGCCGCGCTGAGGCGAGAGACCTGGCGGTCCTGCACTACGACGCTGACTTCGATCGAATCGCCGCGGTGACCGGGCAGCGCGTCGAGTGGGTCGTGCCTGCGGGTTCGGTCGATCGACTCGCGGTCAGCGCAATCGGTCGACGAAGGCGATCACGTCGGCGGCGAAGCGCTCGGGGTCCTCCCATCGAGGCGTGTGCCCAACGCCGCCGTACGTGACGAGCGTCGCGCTCGGGATGCGCGCGAGGAGATCGGCTTGAGCGTCGAGGCGGACGAGCGGATCGGCGTCACCCCAGATCAGCAGCGTCGGGACGGTGACGCCGGCGAGCTCGTCGCGGTCGTCGTATTGCAGTAGCGCCTCGAACATCTCGCGCCAGACGCGGGCGGGGACCTTCAGGAGGTCGTGCACGAGCGCGTCGAGAAGCGCCGGTCCGAGCGCTTCGGAGGACGTGTCGACGACGAAGGAGCGCGCGAAGTCGGGATCGATCGGCTCGTCGAGTCCGGACACGACCGTGCCGACGAACTCCATGAGGCCTGCGTCGCCCACGAGCGTGCTGGGTGAGGCTTCGAGCATGAGACCGGCAACCCGGTTCGGGCAGTCGATGGCCACTCGACGCACCACGAGACACGAGCCCGAGTGGCCAACCAGCACGGCATTGGCAATGGCCAGTGCATCCAGCAACAAGGGAACGTCGGCGGCGAAGTCTTCGACGCGGTAACCGCTCGCGGGCTGCGCGGGCGTTCGGCCATGGCGCGGGAGGCTGGTCCACGTCCGCACGCAGCAGGACGCCTGTCGAGTGGACGTCGACCGTGCCGAGGACGAGCCAGAACTGAGCATGGAGCCTCGCTCGTTCGAGTGGGGCCGAACCCCAGGGTCCGCCAGGGCCGCTCTCGACATTGTTCAGATCCGATTCGAGTTGCGAGCCACCGACTGGTTGCCAATCGAAGGCGCTGAGGATGACGTGGTTGGCGGTAGGCGCCTGAGCGAGCAGTTCGGCGATCGC
>DASVEG010000251.1:0-5365 GCA_036380695.1 Acidimicrobiales bacterium | reverse complement strand
CACGTTCCTCCTCGTGCCCATGGACCAGCCCGGCGTGGAGGTCCGCCCCATCCGGATGATCTCCGGCGAGAGCGAGTTCAACGAGGTCTTCTTCACCGACGCCCGCACGCCTCGCGAGCACGTGATCGGCGAGGTCAACGGCGGGTGGGCCGTCGCCATGACCCTGCTCGGCTACGAGCGGGGCGAGGCCGCCGCGGTCGCGCCCATCCGGTTCCGCATCGAGCTCGACCGCCTGCTCGAGATGGCGAAGGCGAACGGCACTGCGAACGACCCGATCATCCGCCAACGCCTTGCCTGGGCGTACAGCAAGGTTGAGGTGATGCGGTACCTCGGCATGCGCGTGCTCACGCAGTTCGTCGGTGGAGGCCACCCCGGCCCTGAGGCATCCATCACCAAGTTGTATTGGAGCGAGTACCACAAGCTCGTGACCGAGCTCGCGGTCGACGTGCTCGGTCCCGCCGCGCTCGTGCCCACGGGCAAGGGGCCGGCGTCCGCATTCCAGACCGACGAGCCCGGCGCGCCCAACTCGTCGGCGAGCTGGGTCGGCACGTTCCTCAACGCGCGGGCCGGCACGATCTACGCGGGCACCAGCCAGGTGCAGCGCAACATCCTCGGCGAGATGGTGCTCGGCCTGCCCAAGGAACCTCGTGCCGACGGCGGCGCGTGGAACGAGTCGACCCGCGGGTAGCCGCAGTCCGGAGCGCCCGGTTCGCCGAGCTGTCGACGGCGACGCTGTACGGGGTCCTCCGGCTGCGGGCTGAGGTGTTCGTCGTCGAGCAGCAGTGCGTATACCTCGACCTCGACGGGCGCGACACCGACCCGACGACGACGCACTGGTGGATCGAGGGCGACGGCGGCGACGTGCTCGCGTACCTGCGGTTGCTGCGGGTGCCGTCGTCGGACGACGTGTCCGGGAGGAAGGCAGGGTCGGCGATCGGCCGGGTCGTGACGGCCGGCGGGCTGCGCAACCGCGGGCTCGGCAGCCGGCTCCTGACTGCCGCCCTGCGCGTCGCCCCGCGACCCGTTCGCATCGACGCGCAGTCGCGGCTGGTGCCGTGGTACGCCACCTTCGGCTTCGTCACCACCGGCGACGAGTTCCTCGAAGACGGCATCGCGCACGTGCCGTTGCAGCGGTCGTGAGCGCGAGCTGGTTCCGGCGCGCGTTCGTCGCCGTCCTGCGCAGGCCCGACCTCTGGTTCGTCGCGATCGCGCAGCTGTTCCGGCTCGCGCCGACGGGATGGTGGCGGGCGCGGCCGCACCTGCCGGTGCCCGATCCCGCGTACCTGCGCTTCCGCTTGCAGACGCAGTACGGCGACGCCGAGCGCGAGCCAGAGCCCGCCGACGTCGTCGCCTACCTGGAATGGTGCCGCGGGTACCGGCGGGTCGCGGGGTAACCTCGTCTGATGCTTCTGCCACCAGTACGCACGGGTCGCCGGTAGGAGCCGGCGGTGTCGCGAGCGCTCGTCCTCAATGCCACGTACGAGCCGCTTTGCGTCGTCGCCACCCGCAGGGCCCTCGTACTGGTTCTCGACGGCAAGGCCGAGCTCGTCACCGACACCGGCGCGACCTACCGGTCCGCCCGCGCCGCGTACGCGGAGCCGTCGGTCGTCCGCCTCGTCGCCTACGTCCGCGTGCCGTACCGCAACCGCGTCGCCCTCAACCGGCGCGCGATCTTTCTGCGTGACGGCCACCGCTGCCAGTACTGCGGCGCCGCGGCCGAGAACATCGACCACGTCGTGCCCCGCTCGCGTGGGGGCTCGCATTCGTGGGACAACGTCGTCGCCGCGTGCCGGCCCTGCAACGCGCGCAAGGAAGACCGGTTTCTTCACGAGACGCACATGCGCCTGCGCCGGAAGCCGACCGCGCCGACCGGCCGGGCCTGGATGCTGCTCGCGATGGGTGGCCTCCGCACCGACTGGGAGCCCTACCTCGAGCTGCCGGACCGCGCCCGCGGCCGCGAGGCGCCCGTCGGCGACCTTGACGTGGTGAGGGAAGGCCGCGTGCTGTCCGAGTTGTCCGCGTAACCGCGCAGGCGCAGCAGGTTTCCGGCCCGCGATGACGAATGTCAGTGGCAGGTCAGGCGGTGGTGGTTGGGGGGACCGCTTCCGCCTACCGAGCTCGCTCCGGCCGTGAGGCCGCCGGCCACCTGGTCCGTCGAGCGAGTGTGTGGGGGGGCTGGCACCCTGCACGCGCGCGGGGTGCCGGCCGCCCCCGAGCGTCGGGTCGAGGTACTGGCCGTGTCGCGCCCGGCCCTCGTGCTCGGGTCGACGCAACGGCGGTCGATCGTCGACGACGCCGCCTGCGCGTCTCGCGGCGTCGAGGTCGCCGCGCGCCCGAGCGGCGGTGGCGTCGTCTTCGTCGACCCGGTGGAGACGCTGTGGGTCGATGTCGTGCTGCCGGTAGGCGATCCGCTGTGGGTCGTCGACGTCGGCCGATCGGCCGCGTGGCTCGGCGACGCGTGGGCCCGCGCGCTGGGCGCGTCGGGCGCCGTCGCCGACCCCGTCGTCCACGAGGGCTCGATGTGCCTGAGCCGGTGGGGGAGGCTGGTGTGCTTCGCCGGCCTCGGCCCCGGAGAGGTGACCGCCGGGCCGGGCGGGCCGAAGGTGGTCGGCATCTCGCAGCGGCGGACGCGAGCCGGCGCGCGGTTCCAGTGCGCGGTGCCGTTCGCGTGGGACGCGCGGTCGCTCGCTGGTCTGCTCACCTTCGAGTCGGTCGACGAGCGGGATGCGGCCGTCGCCGACCTCTCCGCCCCCGGCGTCGTCCACCCCGTCACCGCCGCGACGCCGCAGGCGCTACTGGACGCCTTCCTGGCCGAGCTGCCCGCCTACTAGGCCCTCGTTCTCACCCAGAACGGCTCACTCGACGGTCAGTTTCGCTCGCGCTCGCGGAGGATGCGGGCCTCGGCTTCGGCGGCCGCGGCCCGTTCGAGGGCGGCGCGGAGGGCCGCCTCGGCCTCGGCGGCTCGTGCCTCGGCTCGGTCGGCCCGGTCGCGCGCCTCGGCGATCGCCATCTCGGCGAGGCGCACCGCGTCGCTCTGCACCACCACGGGCGTCACCTCCTGGCCCGCCGCGGCGCCGGCCGCAGGCGATCGATCCGATGCGGCGTCGCGCGTCTCGCGCGCCTCGCGGGCGCTGCGGGGGGAGCGGGCCGCCTGCTCGAGCACCGCGGTGCGGGAGACGAGCCGTTGCAGCCCGTGGGGCCCCGGCATCAGCCGCGACGCGATCCGGCCGGAGCGATACCACGCCCGCAACGTCGACCGGGAGACACCGGCCGCCTCCTCCGCCGCCGCCAGCGGGATCCACTCGTCGTCGAGCAGCGACTCGAGGCCCTCGATCTCATCGCCGAGCGCAGCCTCTTCACCGAGCCGCGACAGCAGGTCGTCGAAGTCGATGACCTCGGCGTCGGGCCCGAGATCGTCGGGAGAGATCGCATCCGGAACCATGTCTGACACCCTATCCGACACGGTGTTGACAGGCAAGCACCACGGCGCGAGGATCAGCCGATGTTCGAGCGGTTCACCAAACGAGCCCGTCGTGTCCTCGTCCTGGCGCAAGAGGAGGCCCGGAACGTCGGGCACGACTACATCGGCACGGAGCACATCCTCCTCGGGCTGATCCAGGAGGGGGAGGGGCTCGGCGCGAAGGCGCTCGGCAACCTCGGCGTCGATCTCGAGGCGATGCGGGGGCGGATCCTCGACATCGTGCCGCCTGGCGATCGCACGAGAACGGCCGCGCCCGCACCGTTCACGCCCCGTTCGAAGAAGGTGCTCGAGCTGTCCCTGCGGAGCGCCCTGAAGCTCGGCCACAACTACATCGGCACCGAGCACCTGCTGCTCGGGCTCCTCGCGGAGGGGGAAGGTCTCGCGATGCAGGTGCTGGTCGCGGCCGGCATCGACCTCGACCGGGCCGAGCGGGAGGTCCGATCGCTCATCGACGACTACGTCGCCATGGAGCAGCCTCGGCGGTCGCGCTCGCGGGCGTTCCCGTTCGGCCGCCGGGGTGAGCCGTATTCGCCGGCGCCGCCGGCGCCTCGGGTGCCCCGCACCGGCCGCGAGCGCGCGCGGGCGACGCCGGCGGGCGAACGCATCCCCACGGTGGCCGAGGCCCGCGCCGGGCGGGACGCGGTCGGCTCGCACCACTACCTGCTCGCGCTCCTCGACGACCCGACGTCCGCGGCGTCGCGCGTACTCGAGTCGTTCGGCGTCACCACCGAGGCGACGGAGACGCGATTGTTCGAGCTCGGCGTCGGCGGCACGTCCGACGAGGTCGCCCAGCGCGACCGGTGGGCGGTGGAGACGACCGACGCCGGGTTGACGATCCGGATCAAAGATCCCGACCTGGCGGCGGCGGTCCGCAGGGGCGACCTCGCGGTCTCCTTCGAACGGGCCGACGACGCCGACGGCGACGACGGGGTCGGCGATGCCGACGCCGGAGGCGGCGGGGACGAAGACGACGCGTCCGCCGAGGCGATCCTCGACGCCCTCGGCGGTCAAGCGGCCATCGCCGATGCCGTTCGCCAGGTGATCCTCCCCGACCCCGACCCCGACCCCGACGACGACGAGGACGCCGGAGAGCCGTAACGTCGCGGGATGGGTGACGCGATCACGGAGGCCCTCGGCATCGCCGTCGCCGCGCGCGTGCCGGTGCTCCTGTGGGGCGCGCCTGGCACGGGGAAGACAAGCGCGATCCGCGCCATGGCCGAGGCGGCCGGGCTCCCGTGCGAGACGGTCATCGCCGCCATCCGCGAGCCGTCGGACTTCAGCGGCCTCCCGGTCGTCGCCGACGGTGTCGTCCGGTTCGCGCCACCACGGTGGGCCGAGCGGCTCGCGCACGCGGGCGCGGGCGTGTTGTTCCTCGACGAGATCTCCACCGCCCCGCCCGCGGTCCAGGCCGCGCTGCTCCGCGTCGTGCTCGAGCGGGTCGTAGGCGACCTCCCGCTGCCGCCTGGCGTCGTCGTGGTCGCCGCCGCCAACCCCCCCGAACAGGCCGCAGACGGGTGGGACCTCTCGGCACCGCTCGCCAACCGGTTCTGCCACCTCGACTGGCAGGTGGACGCCGCCGCGTTCGCGCGCGGCGTCGCCGGAGGGTGGGCTCCCGCGCCGTTGCCCGCGCTCGACGAGTCGTGGGAAAGCCGCCTGGCCGCGGGGCGCGGGCTGGTCGCCGCGTTCGTGACCGCGCGGCCGGCGTTGACGGTCGACGTCCCGAGCGACGCGTCGCGATCGGGGCGCGCGTGGCCGAGCCCGCGCACATGGGAGATGGCGGCGAGGTTGTGGACTGCTGCCGACGCGGCAGGCGCGTCGTCGGCGGCGCGGACCGCGCTCGTCGTCGGCACGGTTGGCGAAGCCGCCGGCCTCGAGTTCCTGTCG
>DASVEG010000250.1:0-3871 GCA_036380695.1 Acidimicrobiales bacterium | reverse complement strand
CAGACGACGTCTGACCAGATCTCGATCTTCATCATCGCCACCGAGAACACCGGAGCGGCCCGCTGTCATCCCTTGGCGTCCGACAACCTCCCAGCGACCGCACAGCCTTCTCACAGGAACGGGCGCCAGACTGGGCGCATGATGGCGACGGCAGCGGCGGCGAACCTGTCCCGCGGCGACCGCAAGGCGCGCGTCCTCGTGGTCGACGACGAGGAGAACATCACGTTCTTGCTCGACTCCGCGCTGCGGCACTTCGGCTTCGACGTTCGCGTCGCGTCCAGCGGGCGTGACGCGTTGCGGGAGGTCGACGACTTCGCGCCCGACGTCGTCCTGCTCGACGTGATGCTGCCCGACCTCGACGGCTTCGAGATCGTGCGCCGTCTCCGCCTCGACGGCACCAAGGTGCCCGTGCTGTTCCTGACGGCGCGCGACGCGGTCGACGACAAGGTGCGGGGGCTGACGCTGGGCGGCGACGACTACGTGACGAAGCCGTTCAGCCTGGAGGAGGTCGTCGCGCGCATCCAGGTGATCCTCCGCCGCCAAGGCGTGGGAGCGGGGTCGTCACAGCTCGCGCTGGCCGACCTCGAGATGGACGACGACGCCCACATCGTCCGCCGAGCCGGCCAGGTGATCGAGCTCTCGCCGACGGAGTACAAGCTGCTGCGCTTCCTGCTCGTCAACGCCGGCAAGGTGCTGTCGCGCAACCAGATCCTCGACCACGTGTGGCAGTACGACTTCGGGGGTCACGCGACCGTCGTCGAGACCTACATCAGCTACCTGCGCAAGAAGATCGACAAGCTCGGCCCGCCGCTCATCCAGACCGTGCGTGGCGTCGGGTACTCGCTGCGGGTGAACTGATGTCCCTGCGCAGGCGGGTGCTCTTCGGCATCGCCGCCGTTGCCGCGGTTCTCGTCCTCACGAACCTCGCCCTCGCCAGCACGTTCCAGTCGTTCCTGCTCGACCGCGTCGACCGCCAGCTCGAGGAGGTCGCGACCCGCCCGTTCTTCCGTCCCGGCCGCGACGGGGCCCGCCCGCTGCCGCCCGAGCAGCAGACGGCGCTCACCGAGTTCTTCATCGCCTACGCGCACCCGCAGACGAGGCAGCTCACCCGCTACGGCGCGGCGTTCGAGCCGGACGACCGCCCGCCGCCGACGCTCGAGGTCGCCAAGATCGCCGCCCACCACGCCTCCGGCAGGCCGTGGACAGTCGACGCGGAGGACGGGTCCGGCCAGTGGCGGCTGATCGCGACCCGCACGTCGCTGTCGCAGGTGACCGTCGTCGGCATCGAGCTCGACGAGTTCGACGCGACCGTCGCCCGCATTCGGGGTGTGCAAGCCGTGAGCAGTGCCGCGGTGCTCGCCGCCCTGCTCCTGGTCACCTGGTGGGTGCTCCGGCTCGGGGTCGACCCCCTCGTAGGGATGACGAAGACCGCCGACGCCATCGCGGGCGGCGACCTCGACCGCCGCGTCGAGCACACCGACGAGCGCACCGAAGCGGGCCGCTTGGGCCTTGCCCTCAACACCATGCTCGAGCGGATCCAAGAGGCGTTCAGGGCGCGCGAGGCGTCGGAGGCGCGCGTGCGGCAGTTCGCGGCCGACGCATCGCACGAGCTGCGGACCCCGCTGACGTCGATCCAGGGCTACGCCGAGCTGTGGCGCGCTGGCGGCCTTCGCGACGGCGACGAGCTCGGCGAGGCGATGCGCCGCATCGAAGGCGAAGGCAAGCGGATGGCTGCCCTCGTCGAAGACCTCCTGCTGCTCGCACGACTCGATCAGAAGCGGCCGCTCGACCGCTCGCTCGTCCGCCTCGACGACCTCGTGGCGGACGCGGTGCGGGACGCCAACGCGGTCGAGCCCGACCGCCCGATCGAGGTCGACGTCCAGCCGGTCGAGGTCGACGGCGACGAGATGCGCCTTCGCCAGGTCGTCGGCAACCTGCTCGCCAATGCGCGCGTGCACACGCCCGCGTCGACGCCCGTCGCCGTGCGCGTGGCCGCCAACGGCACCACCGCGCGCCTCGTCGTCGAAGACCGGGGGCCTGGCATGGCACCGGACGTCGCCGCGAGGGTGTTCGAGCGGTTCTTCCGCGCCGACCCCTCCCGCGGCCGCGCCCGGTCGTCGACCAGCGGCTCCGGCCTCGGGCTCTCGATCGTCTCTGCCATCGCCGAAGCCCACGGCGGGCGGGCATGGGTCGAATCCGAGCGCGGCGCGGGCAGCCGCTTCACCGTCGAGCTCCCGCTCCGCCGCGCCGCCTGAAGCGCGCAGACGTGCGCGGATCAGGGGCGGTACTCGCCCCTCCTGTCGCGCAGAGCCCGTCCACGGCCGAAAGTTGACAATCCCCATCGGGTTTGTGGAGTATGTATTTCCACTATGCCGATGGAGAAAGTCAGGTTCGCCCTCGCCGCCATCGCGCTGGCCGCCCTCGCGGTCGCCGGCGCGTGCGGCAACGATGGCGTTCACGACGGCGGCGCGGCCGGCGCGACCGAGGCAGGGACGACCACGCTGCGCCTCGGTTACTTCCCCAACGTCACCCACGCTCCTGCGGTGGTGGGGGTCGAGAAGGGCATCTTCGCCGACGCCCTCGGCGACGACGAGCTCGAGGTCAAGACGTTCAACGCCGGCCCTTCCGCGGTCGAAGCGCTGTTCGCCGGCGCGATCGACGCGACGTTCATCGGCCCGAACCCGGCGATCAACGCGTTCGTGACCTCGAAGGGCAAGGCGATCCGCATCGTGGCCGGCGCGACGTCGGGCGGCGCGTCGCTCGTGGTGAAGCCGGACGTCACCAGCGCCAAGGCGCTGAAGGGAAAGAAGCTGGCGTCACCTCAGCTCGGCGGCACGCAGGACGTCGCCCTCCGCCACTGGTTGTCCGAGAACGGGCTGAAGACCGACCCGCAGGGAGGCGGCGACGTGTCGATCCTCCCGCAGGAGAACGCGCAGACCCTCGAGACGTTCGTGTCCGGCGAGGTCGCCGGTGCCTGGGTGCCGGAGCCGTGGGCGACGCGCCTCGTGCAGGAGGGCGGCGGCAAGGTGCTCGTCGACGAGGCGACGTTGTGGCCGGGCGGTCGTTTCGTGACCACGCACCTCATCGTGCGCACCGAGTTCCTCGAGGAGCACCCCGACACCGTTCGCCGCCTCGTCGCCGGCACCGTCGACGCGGTCGCCTTCACCAACACCCAGCCTGACGAGGCGAAGCGCCTCACGAACGAAGGCATCGCGCGCATCGCGGGCAAGGCGCTCGAGGCCGAGGTCATCGAGGCGGCCTGGGAGCGCCTGACGTTCACTACCGACCCCATCGCGTCGTCGCTCAAGGTGTCGGCCGCGCACGCGAAGCAGGTCGGCCTGCTCGACGACGCCGACCTCGACGGCATCTACGCCCTCGACACCCTCAACCAGATCCTCACGGAACGCGGAGAGAAGGAGGTGCAGGCGCCATGACGATCGTCGATAGCGACGCCGCCCCGAACGGCGCGCCCCACACCGCACCGGGCGCACACGCGGACGGCGCACGAGCCGCCATCGCGCTGCGCGGTGCGACCAAGGCCTTCGGTCGAAACGGCGACCGCGTGCTCGCCCTCGACGGCGTCGACCTCACGGTCGCGCCCGGCGAGTTCGTCTGCGTCGTCGGCGCCTCTGGCTGCGGCAAGTCGACGATGCTCAACCTCGTCGCCGGCCTCGACACGCCGTCGGCCGGTGAGGTCGAGGCGGCGGGCACCGCGGCGTTGATGTTCCAGGACGCCGCGCTCTTCCCGTGGCTCACCGCCGTCGACAACGTGGCCCTCCCGCTCCGGCTGCGGAGGGTGTCGAAGACCGACCGGCGGAAGCGGGCAGAAGAACTGCTCTCGCTCGTCCACCTCTCCGGGCAGGGTCGGCGT
>DASVEG010000249.1:0-3139 GCA_036380695.1 Acidimicrobiales bacterium | reverse complement strand
CCCCGCGCGCGGCACCCCGCGCGCGGCACCCCCGCGCGCGGACGCGGCCGCTGGGCCACCTCCGTCGTCGGGCTCGTCAGCTCGCGGCGGTCACGTCCGGTCGGCAGTTACGTCAGGCCGTCAGGCCGTCAGGCCGTCCCGCTCGTCACTCCCGGTCGTCGACGACGTCGAGGTTGTAAAAGGTCGGCGAACCGTCGACGAGCCCCATCATCCGTTCCGCGTACTGGTTCGTGACCGGCAGCTGCGAGTTCTCCATCGCCTCCTCGTACGAGTCGAAGAACACGATGTTGAAGTACCTCGTCGGGTCCTCACGGTCCTGGCACAGCACGCGTCGCCGTGCGAGGCGACCGTCGGCTGCCGCCGCTTCCCACTCTTCGCCGAGGGCTTGCATCTCTTCGGCCTTCGACGTGCGGTACTCGATGATCTGAACGAACGCCATCTGCTCTCCTTCGCCGACCGCCGCTTGTCGACGGTGGTGGACGCGGAGGCTACGTCCCCGTCACCGCGCCCCGGGTTCCGGCACCGCGTCGCCCCCTCGCGTCGCGTCGCCCCCTCGCGTCGCGTCGCTCCCTCGCGCAGCGCCCTACGCGCCGCCCTCCCGCGTCGCCCCCGCGCCGCCGCCCAGCACCGGCGAACAACCATCGACCCCGGCCCGCGCCCGCTCGGTGGCTGTCACCCCATCGCCTTCGCGAGCACGAATGGGAACACTGCGCCGCTGCCAGCCGCGAGCAGCGTCTGGCCCGCGACGGTGAGCGTCCATCCCGAGTCGATGGTGTCGTCGACGAGGAGGACAGGCCCGGGTCGAACCTCGTCGGTCGCCCGAAACGCACCGAACACATTGCGCACCTGCTGCGGCGCGTTGGCCATCTCTCGTTGGGGCGGGCTCTCCCGCGTCCGGCGTAGCGCGTCGACGACGGGCAGCCCGAGGCGCGTGCCCAACCGCTCGACGACGTCTCGCAGCAACTCACCGGAACCGACCGACGGTACGGTCGTCATCCACTCGGGAGCGGGCGACGGCGACCATCCCTCGATCAACCGGACCGCCGCGTCGATCAGCTCGTCGGGTACCGGTCTCTGCCGTTGCTTGCTGGATCGGACGACCGACCCCCACCCGCCGTCTCCGTAGATCGACAGCGCACGACCTGGTTGCAGCCGGGCGGCATCCGGGAACCGTCCCTTCACCTCGACCATGCCGGCCGGCCATTGCCGCCGCGGCTCGACCACGAACGCCTGCGCCCGTAAGAACTGAATGGCCGCGGCGACCGACTCCGGATCCAGTTCAGCCGCGAGGTGGTCGCCCGTGCAGTTGTCGCACCGGCCGCACGGCGCGGCGTCGTGGTCGTCGAGCAGCGCTCGGAGAAACACCATGCGGCACCCAGTCGTCGTGGCGTACTCGCGCATCGCCTCCTGTTCCGCACGTCGCAAGGCGGTCACGTGCTCGACGCGATCGACCGGATACGTCCACGGTTGCGCGGTCCGCGTCCACGCGCTGCCTTCACGCGCGACGGCGCCCTCGACCTCGAGCACCTTGAGCATCGCGTCGAGGCGCGTGCGGCGAACGTTGACGACGTCGAGTATCTGCGAGACCGGAACTGGCGTGTCCGCCGCGGACAACAGGTCGACCACCGCCTCCGCATCGGCCTGGCGGGGGAACGCGGTGGAGATGAAGTAGTCCTGGATGTCGCCGTCCTCGTGGCCACGCAGGAGGATCCCGGCCGACGTCTCCACGGCGCGCCCGCCCCGCCCGACCTGCTGGTAGTACGCAACCGGTGACCCGGGGCTCTGGTAGTGGATGACGAACGTGAGATCGGGCTTGTCGAACCCCATCCCCAACGCCGACGTCGCGACCACGACCTTGACGTCGTTGTCGAGCAGTGCCTGCTCGATCAGGGGCCGATCCGCGCTGTCGCTGTCCCCGGTGTAGGCCCGCGCGTCGATGCCCTGCATGCGCAACCACCCGGCCACCCGCTCGGCGTCGGCGATGGTGAGGCAGTAGACGATGCCGCTGCCTGCGAGGCGTGGGATCTCACGGGCGAGCCACGCGAGCCGCTCCGCGGGTTGTGGGAGGTCGAGGACCGCGAGCGAGAGGCTCTCCCGGTCGAGCGGGCCACGGACGACCAGGAGGTCGCTCCCCATCTGGTCGACGATGTCGGCGACGACGCGGTCGTTGGCGGTCGCGGTCGTGCACAGCACCGGCACGTCGGGCGGGAGCGCGGGCACGACACGGGCGAGGCGTCGGTAGTCGGGGCGGAAGTCGTGCCCCCAGTCGCTGATGCAGTGGGCCTCGTCGATCACGAGCAACCCGGCGGACTTCAACAACCCCGGCATGACGTTCTCGGCGAACCGCTTGTTGTTCAGCCGCTCGGGCGACACGAGGAGCAGGTCGACGTCGCCGTTGCCGATGCGCAGCTCGACCGAGTCCCACTCGTCGCGATTGTCGGTGTTGATCGTCTCGGCCCGGACACCGCCCCGCTGCGCCATGGCGATCTGGTTCCGCATGAGCGCGAGTAGAGGCGACACGAGCATGGTCGGCCCCGCGCCGGCTCGGCGGAGGAGCCCGGTCGCCACGAAGTACACCGCGCTCTTGCCCCAACCCGTCCGCTGCACGACGAGCGCCTTTCGTCGGTCGCGCACCAACGCGGCGATCGCCTCGAGTTGTCCGTGGCGGAACGCGGCCGAGGGCGACCCCGTCAGCTCGCGGAGGAGCGCGAGCGCCTCGCTGGTGAACTCCTCGTCGATCACGTTCGCAGCCATGTCGTCACCAATCCCTCAAGTCACCCCCAAGCGCTCTCGCACCGTACGCCCCAGGTGTGACACCTCGACCGAACGCCCGAGGACCGAGGCGCCAGACCACGTTAAATCAGGCTGGACTTATATAAGGCACGACACATATGATCGCGACCGATGGAAGCGTTTGCGGTGCTCGGCGACCCGGTGCGGCGGCGCGTCCTCGAGTTGTTGACCGACGGCGAACGCACGGCGGGGACCGTCACCGGCATCGTCCGCACCGAGTACGGCATCTCGCAGCCCGCCGTCTCCCAGCACCTGCGCGTCCTTCGCGAGGCCGGGTTCGTGCGCGTCCGCACCGAGGGACCGAAGCGGCTGTACGCCGTCGAGGCCCGCCGCCTGCAAGACGTGG
>DASVEG010000248.1:0-4972 GCA_036380695.1 Acidimicrobiales bacterium | reverse complement strand
TCCGGAACGGGGGTCGGGCCGCGGGAGACCGGGCGCTGATGGACGTCGTCCTCGACAACCTCGACCTGTACTGGCAGGGCATGCGGACGACAGTGTCGCTCGCGCTCCTGTCGTTCGCCGCCGCGTTCGTCATCGGGACGATCGTGGCGGCGTTCCGCGTCAGCCCCATCCCACCGCTTCGCCTCGCCGGCGCGGTCTGGGTGGAGACGGTGCGCAACACGCCGCTCGCGGTGCAGCTCATCCTCTTCTACTTCGGGTTCACGAAGGTGGGCGTGAAATACCCCGCCTTCACCTCGGGCGTGCTCGTGCTCAGCATCTACACGAGCGCGTTCCTCGCCGAGACCATCCGCGCCGGCATCAACACCGTCGCCACCGGTCAGGCCGAGGCCGCCCGCGCCATCGGCCTGACGTTCCCGCAGACGCTCCGCATCGTCGTGCTGCCCCAGGCGTTCCGCACCGTCGTCGCGCCGATAGGGAACATCTTCATCGCGCTCACGAAGAACACGTCGGTGATCAGCCTCATCTCCGTGCTCGAGCTGACGAAGGTGGCGGACAACCTCAACACCGACACGGCCCGACCCGTGCCCGTGTTCCTCGGCGCGGCGATCGCATACCTGATCCTGACGCTGCCGTCCGGCGTCGTCTTCGGCATGATCGAGAAGCGCGTGGCGGTGCGTCGGTGACCGCGCCGGTTCTCGCCGACGCACTCGGGCCGCGGGCCCAGCGTCGCGTGCTCGTCGCGTCGATCGTCTCTGCCGTCGCGCTCGTCGGGATCCTCGCCATCGCGATCCGCCGCCTCGACGCGAACGACCAGCTCGAGCCCGAGCTCTGGGAGACGTTCACGTCGTGGCCCGACATGCGCTTCCTGCTGCTGGGGATGGTCGAGACCCTCAAGGTCGCGTCGGTGTCGATGGTGCTCGCCATGACGCTCGGGCTCGTCCTCGCGCTCGGCCGTCTTGCGCAGACGCTCGCCATCCGCGCCGTGTTCCGCGCGTGGGTCGAGTTCTTCCGCGGCGTCCCGCTGCTGCTGCTCATCCTGTTCTCCGCGCTCGGCCTCCCGAAGTACGGCATCGACGTCTCGTTGTTCTGGTACCTCGTGATCGGGCTGGTGCTCTACAACAGCGCGGTCCTCGGGGAGATCTTCCGCGCCGGCATCCTCTCCCTCGAGCGCGGGCAGATGGAGGCGGCGCGGGGCATCGGCCTCACGTACTGGCAGGCGATGCGGCTCGTGCTGATCCCGCAGGCGTTCCGCCGGATGGTGCCGGCCATCGTCAGCCAGCTCGTCACGTTGTTGAAGGACACGTCGCTCGGCTACGTCATCGCCTTCGAGGAGCTGTTGCGCCGGGCAAGCATCCTCGGCGCCGCCCGAAAGAACCTGCTCCAGTCGCTCTTCGTCGGGGCGCTGATCTACCTGCTCGTGAACCTCGTGCTCAGCCGGATCGCCCGGCGCCTCGAGGTGCGCCAGCGCCGCCGGTACTCCGCCGGGGCGATCACCGTGGCCGGCGTCGAAGACCTCGCCGTCCAGGCCGCCGAGGGCGAGTCGAAGGTCTGACCGCACCGCCCCCGCCCGCGCGCCCGACCGCCCGCCCGCCCGACCGCCCGACCGACCCGACCCGACCGCCCCGACCGACCGCGACCCCAACCCACCTCGCGCTTTTTCGCAGTTCTCCGCGCCATGCGCGGTGGCAGTGGGGGAAAGCGCTCAGGACGGCGTCAGGACGAGGCGCGGACCGCGGCGAAGGCGCCGCGCAGCGCCGCGCACACCTCGGCCATGCACTCCTGCGCGACGGGGAGGATCCCGTAGAGCTGGAAGAACATGTGGGGCATCGTCTCGTAGCGGTGCAACGTGGCCTCGACGCCCGCCTCGCGCAGCTTCGCGGCGTACGCCTCGTTCTCGTCGCGCAGCGGGTCGTACTGCGCAGAGACGATGAGCGCGGGCGGCAGCCCCGACAGGTCGGGGGCGAGGATCGGCGACGCCCGCCAGTCGTTCACGTCTGGTTGGTAGTGCCGGTAGAACCACTCGATGGCGGCCTTGGTGAGGAACGGTCCGTCGGCGTTCTCTTCGATAGACGCATGCCCCATGCGCGTGTCGGCCGTCGGGTACACGAGCGCTTGGAAGCACAGGTCGGGGCCGCCCGCGTCGCGCGCCATCAGGGCCGAGACGGTGGCGAGGCATCCACCCGCGCTGTCGCCGGCGACCGCGATGCGCGACGGGTCGCCCCCGACCTCGGTCGCGTGGTCGGCGACCCACCGCAGCGCGGCGAAGGCGTCGTCGACCGCGGCGGGGAACACGTGCTCAGGAGCGAGGCGGTACTCGACGCTCACGACGATGGCGCCGGTGTCGGCCGCGATGCGCCGGGTGATCGGATCGTGCGAGTCGATCGACCCGATCGTGAACCCGCCCCCGTGGAAGTACACGACGATGGGCAACGTCCCACCCGCTGCGCCGCCGTCGGCGGGTCGGTACACGCGCAACGGGATGTCGCCTGCGGGGCCGGGTGCGACGACGTCGTCGACCGTCGCGAGGTCGGGGTCGGTGCCGCCGACGGCGCGGGTCATGAGGTACCCCTGCCTCGCCTCCTCGACCGTCCCGTCGGCGATCGACGCACTGCGGCCCTGGGCCTTCGTGTTGTCGACGATCGCCTGGATGATCGGGTCGAGCGGCATCGGTCGACGCTAACTATCCGGCGTCGCCGTCGTCATCTTCCGGCACGACCATGTCCCACCGGTCGAGGCAGTCCTCGCACCGGTACGTCAGCAGGTCGCCCGGCTGTACCGGGTCCTCGTCGTCGAGCCGCGTGATGAGGTGCGCCCGCCCGCCGCAGTCGATGCAGTCGATGAGGGGGAGCACGCGGTCCACGGGTGCGAACCTACTGGGGTGAGGATCGTCAGCGGCTCGGCCCGTGGTCGCCGCCTCGTCGCGCCGCAGGGCGACAAGACGAGGCCAACGAGCGACTTCGTGCGCGAGGCGATCTTCAACTCGTTGCAGTCGCTCGTCGACCTTGACGGCGCGGACGTCGCGGACGTGTTCGCGGGCACGGGCGCGCTCGGGATCGAGGCGTTGTCGCGAGGCGCTCGAACGTGCGTCTTCGTCGAGCGCGATCGCGACGCGGTCGACGCGATCCGCCGCAACCTCGCGACGACCAAGCTCGACGGAGGTCGCGTCGTGCACGCCGACGCGTTGCGGTGGGTGGCGACCCACGGCAACCGGTTCGACGTCGCGTTCGCCGACCCGCCCTACGACTACCACGATTGGGCGGTGATCGGCGGGCTCGACGCCGACGTGCTCGTCGTCGAGAGCGATCGCGAGGTCGACGTCGGCGCGCACTGGGCGGTTCAGAGAACGAAGCGCTACGGGACTACCGTTGTCACGCTGTTCGTCCCCAGGAGACCCATGTGACCACCGCCCTCTGCCCGGGCTCCTTCGACCCACCGCACAACGGGCACATCGAGGTCTTCGAGGCCGCAGCTCGCCTCTTCGACCGGATCGTCGTCGCGCCCATTCGCAACTACGGCAAGGGCGAGCCGATGTTCACGGTCGAGGAGCGCATCGAGATGATCACCGAGTCGCTGTCGCACCTGGGCAACGTCGACGTCGTCTCGATGACGAAGCTCACGGTCGACGTCGCGCACGACGTCGGTGCGGACTACATCGTCAAGGGGCTCCGCGTCGCGGGCGACTTCGAGTACGAACTGCAGATGGCCCACATGAACAAGAAGATCTCGGGGCTGGAGACCGTGTTCCTGCCGTGCTCGACGCAGAGCTCGTTCATCGCCGCGTCGCTCGTGCGCGACATCGCCCGCTATGGCGACCCCGACCGGGTCAAGGGGATGGTTCCCGACGCGGTGCTCAAGCGCCTCCACGACAAGTTCGCGCAGCAATGAGCCTTCCCATCGGCACCAATCCCGAGGACGTCGACGCCGAGACGCTCGTCCGGCGGGTCATCGAGATCGTCGGCAACGCCAAGTCGGTCCCGCTGTCCGCGTCGGTCATGGTCGCGAAGGACGAAGTCCTCGAGCTGCTGGAGGACGCCCTCGAGCGGTTGCCGGACGAACTGCGCCAGGCGCGGTGGATGCTGAAGGAGCGCGACGAGTTCCTCGCGAAGGTGGCGCGGGAGGGCGACGAGATCCTCGAGTCGGCGCGTACCCGCGCGGAGCGCATGGTCGAGCGCCAGGAGATCGTGCGCGAGGCCCGCAACACCGCCAGCCGCGTCGTCGAGGAGGCGAGGGACGAGGCCAGCCGTCTCCGGCTCGAAGCCGAGGATTACTGCGACCAGAAGCTGGCGTCGTTCGAGATCGTGCTCGAGCGCACGCTGAAGACCGCGCGGGCCGGCCGCGAAAAGCTCCGCTCGACCCCCGCCCTGGCCGATCGCGACGACCTCGCCCTGGAAGACGCCGACTCCACCGCAGACGGCTTCTTCGACCAGGACACCTGAGCCGCCCGCCCCAGGTTTCCGTTCTGGGTGCAGAAACTCGCGCATAGCGCGAGTTTCTGCACCCAGAACGATGAGGTGAGCGGGTCGGGCACAATGGACGGCCGCCATGCCGTCCAGCGCCAGCCCGTTCATGGTCCACGTGGGCCGCATCCTCCGGTCGGGGGAGTCGAGGCACGAGCGCGTGGTCGGGCCGATCCCCGACCTGTTCGTCACCGGCAGCGAGGTGCCGCCGGGCGCCGGCATCACCGTCGACGTCGAGCTGGAGCCCGTCGGCCACACCATCGAGGCCGTCGGCACCGTCTCGGCGCCGTGGACCGGGCTGTGCCGGCGCTGCCTCCAGCCGGTGTCCGGTGAGGTGGTCGCGGAGGTCCGCGAGATCTTCGAGGACAAGCCCGTGGAGGAGGAGACGTACCCCCTCCTGCACGACCAGATCGACCTCGAGCTCATGGCGCGCGAAGCTGTAGTGCTCGAATTGCCGCCGGCGCCCCTCTGCAAGGAGGATTGCCGAGGGCTCTGCGCGCAATGTGGTGCCGACC
>DASVEG010000247.1:0-15712 GCA_036380695.1 Acidimicrobiales bacterium | reverse complement strand
ATGGCGATGCGGCCGCTGTCGGCCATCGCATCGCGCAACAGGGCGTAGGCGCGCTTGGCGCCGGTGCTGTCCTCGGGCTCGAGGTAATAGGTCTTCTCGAAGTGGATCGGGTCGACGTCGTCGAGCTGCACGAAGTCTTCGATGTCGATCGTTCTCGACTGGCCCGGCTCGACCGACTCGAGCTCCTCGGGCGTCACGATGACGAACGACCCCTTCTTGACCTCGTAGCCCTTGACGATGTCGTCGTAGTCGACCTCGTGCCCGGACTCCTCGGCGACGCGCTTCTGCCGGATGCGTTCGCCCGTGCCCTTCTCGAACTGGTGGAAGCTGATGTCCTTCGACTGCGTGGCCGAGTGCAGCCGGACGGGCACGTTCACGAGCCCGAAGCTGATCGACCCGGTCCAGATCGAACGGGGCATGAGGCCAGTGTTCCCCGGGGCTCGAACGGCGAAAACGGCGCGGTTAGGCGCCGCTCCGGGCCGGGTACGAGGCGCCCATGGCCCAGCCCGTCCGCCCGGTCTCCATGGACGAAGCCAGAACCGTGGTGCCGTCCTGGGACGAGGAGGAGGAGGCCAACTTCGTCCGGGTGCTCGCCGAGACGGACAAGACGCTCGACGCGGCCGCGATCCCGTTCGTCCTGATGGGCGGCATCGGCTCGGCGAGCCACGGCCGGCCGCGATGGACGCACGACATCGACGTCTTCATCCGTCCGGAGGACGCGAACCGCGCGCTGCAGTCGCTGGCCGACGCCGGCTTCGGGGTCGAGGAGACCTACCCCGACTGGCTGTTCAAAGCGTTCAAGGACGACATCATGGTCGACCTCATCTTCCGGTCGTCCGGCGGGATCCTGCTCGACGAAGAGATGCTGGAGCGGGCGCACGCCATCGACTTCAAGGGCGTGACCGTCAAGGTCATCCCGCCGGAAGACCTGATCGTGATCAAGGCCGTCGTGCACGACGAGCACATGCCGCGCCACTGGCATGACGCGCTCGCCGTCCTTGCGGTGTGCGACCTCGACTGGGACTACCTCGTGAAGCGAGCCCGCCAGTACGGCGCCCGGCGCGTCTTGAGCCTCATGATCTACGGGCAGTCGAACGACTTGATCGTGCCGTCGACGCCGATCCGCAAGCTGTTCGACGCGATCTACGCCGACTGACTCGCTTCCCGCTGCAACCCTCCGGCCGGTTGCGGTGTTCTATGGGGTGTGAGCGACGTTGCCCTTGCCGGCCGACTGGCAGACGACCTCGACGTCGCCTTCCCGATGCTCGTGCGCGGGCACCAAGACCGCGTGTTCTCGCTGGCGCTCCGGCTGACGTCGAACCGCGGTGACGCGGAGGAGCTCGCGCACGACGTCTTCGTGCGCGCGTACCGCGCCCTCTTGGGTTACGACCCCGACCGCACGCGCAAGCTCGCGCTGCGGCCGTGGCTCGCCACGATCGCGCTGAACGCGGCGCGCAACGAGTCGAGGCGCGCGGGTCGCGTGGTGGCGAGCGACGCGAGCGCGTTCGGCGCCGATCCTGCCGACGCCGCGACCGCGCGGGTCACCGTGGCCCGCGCACTGCGGAACTTGCCGGAGCACCAGCGCGAGTCGGTGGTGCTCCGCCACGTCGGCGGGTTGACGTACGTCGAGATCGCCGACGTGGTCGACCGCCCCGTCGGCACGGTGAAGGCCGACGTACACCGCGGCATGAACGCGCTCCGCTCCACGCTCGGCGGCGCCGACGACCACGATGGTCAGGAGAACCGATGAACGAGACCCAGCCCGGCACCCGCACCGACACCCTTCTGGCATCGCTTCGTGAGCCGGCGCCCGATGGGTTTGCGTCCCGCGTGTTGGCGGACGTCGGCCTCGCCGACCGCTACGTCGTGCGCAGGTCGCCGGTTGGCGACGTCGCGGTGGCGCACAACGCGGCCGGTATCTCCGCGTGCCGCGTGCTCGACGGCGGCGGAACGGCGTCGTTCGAGGCGTGGTTCGCCGATCACTTCGGCCGGCCCGTGACCCTCGACGACGCGCCTCGCGCCGACCTGCTCGACGCGGTCGACCGCCTGCTCGCCGGGCGGCCGGTCGATCCCGTTCCTGCGTACGACCTGAGGTCGGTGTCGGCCTTCGCCCGCAAGGTGTTGACGGTGACGTGCGGGATCCCCGCAGGCGAGGTGCGGTCGTACGGGTGGATCGCTGCCACGATCGGCCAGCCCGGCGCGACGAGAGCGGTCGGTACCGCGCTCGGCCGCAACCCCATCCCGTTGCTGATCCCCTGCCACCGCGTCGTCCGCAACGACGGCAAGATCGGCAACTACGCCTTCGGCTCGCCCATGAAGCGCGCGCTGCTCGCGTTCGAGGGCGCCGACCTCACCCTCTCCTGACGTTCCGGAGGCAAGATGGCGGTTCAGCGTTGGTGGGTGGGGCACCACCACGTGGTGCGGCCGCCGACGGTCGCTCGCTGGAGGGGCGTGCCGTCCTTCGGGCACGCGCCGCCCGGCCTGCGGTGCGGGAGCAAGTCGCCGAGGTGCGACCCGCCACGGTCGATGAGCGCAGCCACCGTCGTGCGCAGGTGGCGGTGGAGCGCCCGCAGCTCGCGTGCGTCGAGCGAGCCCGCGGGGCGGCGGGGGTCGAGGCCCGCTCGCCACAGCGCTTCGTCGGCGATGAGGTTGCCAACGCCGGCCACACGCGACTGGTCCATCAGCCGCGCCTTGAGGGGCGCGGCGCTCGCGCCCAGCGCATCGCGCAGCGCGGCGAGGCCGATCGTGCCCGCGTCCTCCCCGAGCCTCGCCTCGTCCGGCGCCAGCTCCACACCTCCGAGGCGACGGGGGTCGCGCATGCGCAGGTCTCCCCCGTCGGCGAAGCGAACGACGAACCGGTCCCAGCGCTCGTCGTCGCGGTTGCTCGTGTAGAGGAGGTCGTCGACGCCAGCGGCCCCGTCGACCAGCAACCGTCCCGACATGCCGAACCGCAGCCCGAGCGTCGGCGCATCGCCGTCGATGTCGAGCAGCAGGAGCTTCCCGCGCCTCCGGGCCGACCTGAACCGGCGCCCGACGAGCACGTCGCGGACCGTCGGCCCGTCGAGGCCTCGCTTGAGGTACCACGCGTCGTCGGCAACGACGCCGGCGATCCGGCGACCGAGGGCGCGCTCCGACAGGGCGCGGTACCTCTCGACCTCGGGCAGCTCAGGCATCGCGTGCCGACCGTCGGACCGGCGTCAGTCGTGCTTGCGTCGTTCCTGCAGCCGTGCGGCGTACGCGGCGGCCTCGGCCCGGCGGTTCATGCCGAGCTTGGCGAGGATGTTCGAGACGTAGTTCTTGACCGTCTTCTCGGCCAGGAAGATCTGCTCGCCGATCTGGCGGTTGGTGAGGCCGTCGGCGATCAGCTCGAGGATCCGCCGCTCCTGATCGGTGAGCCCCGCGAGCTCGTCCTCCTGTGGCTTCGTCCGCAACCGTTCGAGCACACGCCGGGTCACCGCCGGGTCGAGTAGGGACTCGCCGTTGCCCACCCGGCGGATTGCGTCGATCAGGTCGTTGCCGCGCACCTGCTTGAGGATGTAGCCGGACGCGCCCGCCATGATGGCGCTGAACAACGCGTCGTCGTCCGCGAACGAGGTCAGCATCAGGCATTGGATCTCGGGGTGGCGGGACCGGATCTCCCTGCACACCTCGACGCCGTCGCCATCGGGGAGGCGCACGTCGAGCACCGCTACCTGCGGGCGCGTCGGAGGGATCCGCGCGAGTGCTTCCTCGGCCGTCGACGCGTCGCCGACGACCTCGAGGTCGTCCTCGCTCTCGAGCAGTTCCTTGATGCCGCGGCGCACGACCTCGTGGTCGTCGAGCAGGAACACCCGCATCTTCGTCACCCGGCCATTGTGCTCGCGTCCACCGGGCGCGCCCGCACCGGAGCCAGCCGCCGACCGGTGACGACGTCGGTCGAGATCGTCACGAACCGATCGTCCGCGGCCGGGAACCACGCCGGCAGGGGCAGGGTCTCCATGCGCCGGATCTCCGCTCGTTCGACCACGACGCGGGCGATGCCCTGGACGACGACGCTCCAGCCCGTGTGGTACGTCGGGTCGACGTCGTCGACTTCGAACGCGACGACGGTGTGGCGGGTCGCCGCCTCGAGCTTGGTGCCCGGGTTCGTACGGATCACGATCTGCCTGCCGTCGAGGCGGTAGTTCACGGGCAGCACGAGTGGCAGCGCGCGCGACGTCAGCGCGATACGGCCGAGGGTCGCGGACCCGAGCAGCGCGAGGCACTCGCCGCGACTGAGCACCTCGAGGCCGTTCCGGTCGACTTCCATGCCCCATCGTCGCCCGACCCCGACCTCGACGAGCAGGGTCGAAGGTCCCGAAAGGGTGGGACATGCAGTGGGAGTACGTCGTCGCACGCGCCGCTCGATAGGTTTGCCGGTCATGGCCGAGCGCTGGACTGCGCAGTGGAAAGAGCTGTACGCCGAGGTGGTCACGACGGGCCTGTGCACGGGGTGTGCGGGCTGCGTCGTCGTCTGCCCCCACGACGTGCTCGGCTACAACGACGGTGAGGGTGTGTACAAGCCCTTCCACCTCGAGGAAGAGCTCGGGCCCGAGAACTGCATCCACGGCGAGAAGGGATGCACGACCTGCACGCGCGCGTGTCCCCGTTTCCGCACGTGGGAGTCCGAGGTCGACGAGTACCTCTTCGGGCGCACCCGCCGGCTCGACGAGGTCAGCGGCATCCAGAAGGACGTCATCCTCGCGAGGGCGAGCGACAAGACCGTCCACGAGCTCGGCCAGGACGGCGGCCTCGTCTCCGCGATCCTCATCTGGTGCATGGAGAACGGCTACATCGACGCCGCGCTCGTGTCGTACCTCGAAGGCGACGGGTCGACGTGGAAAGCGAAGCCGGGCGTCGCCCGTACCCGCGAGGAGGTGCTCGCCAGCGCGGGCAGCCGCTACACGTACTCGGCGAACACGCTTGCCTACGGCGACGCGGTCGCCGCGGGCGCAGAGAAGATCGCCCTCGTCGGCATGAGCTGCCAGTCGTCAGCCCCGCCGATCATGTCGAGCCGGAAGGTCGGGAAGGTCGCGCGGAAGTTCGCGCTGAACATCGGGCTGCTGTGTTCGAAGACGTTCGACGACGCCATCTTCGACGAGCTGTTCGACGCGAAGTACGGCCTGAAGCGCGCGGACATCAAGAAGATGAACATCAAGGGCGTCTTCCAGATCTGGATGAAGAACGGCGACTATCACGAGGTCCCGCTCAAGGAGTGCCACGCGTGGACGCGTGAGGGCTGCAAGCTCTGCCCCGACTTCGCCGCCGAGCACGCCGACATCTCCACCGGCGGGATCGGGAAGTTCAACGACTGGACGCTCACGATCGTCCGCACCGACCTCGGACGCGAGATCCTCGTGAAGATGCTCGAGCAGGGCGTGATCTACGGCCGCCCTGGCGACGACGACCCCGCCGCCGTCGAGCTCATGCGCAAGCTCGCGATCAAGAGCCGCAAGCGCTGGCCGGAGTTCGCCAACGACCAGCCCGGCCTCGTTCCCGTGCCGCCGCCCAAGGCGAAGACGCCCTGACGCGCTTCTGGGTGCAGAAAGACTCGCCTGGCGAGTGTTTCTGCACCCAGAACGCGCTGTTGCTGGAGGCGAGTGGGCTGGAGTCACCCGCCGGATTCGGAGGACGGGCTCGCCGCCGCAGCGGCGAGCCCGTTCGCTCCTAGTAGATGACGTCGAGGATCGGTGAGTTGAGCGGCGTGCCGCCCATCGACCCGAGGAACTCGACGGAACCGAAGGTGAAGATGCCACCGTCGCTCGCGGCCAGCCAGTACCCAGCGCCGTTGGGGGCGACGAGCATGGCGATGACCGGCTTGTTGAGCACCTTGTCGCCGGTGGATCCCTTGAACACCGCGGTGCCGAAGGTGAACACACCGCCGTCGGCGCCGATGAGGTAGTAGCCCCCGTTGTCCGGCATCGGCGCGAGGTCGATGATCGGAGCGTTGAGGTCCTTGTCGCCGGTCGAGCCGAAGAAGCCGGCGTCGCCGAAGTTGAAGATGCCGCCGTCGGCCGCGACGAGCCAGTAACCGAAGCCGGTCGACGTGACCGACATGCCGATCACCGGCGCGTTCAGCACCCTCGTCGACATGTCGCCGTAGTGCTTGGCGTCACCGAACGGGTACACCTTGCCGTTGGCCAGGACGATCCAGTAGCCCTTGCCGGTCGGCGTGGGCTCGATCTCGACCGCAGGCGAAGGCAGCGTGATGTCGGCCAGCGAGCCGTGGAACTCGGCGCTGAACGTGAAGACGCCACCGTCCTTGGCGACGATCCAGTAGCCCTCGTAGTCGGAGGTGTCCGTTGCGCCACCGACGATGGGTTGGTTCAGCGGCATGCTGCCGGTCGAGCCCCAGAACTGGCGGTCGCCGAAGGTGAAGATGCCGCCGTCGCCGGCCACCATGCGGTAGCCCTGGCCCTTCTGGGCGCCGCCGTCGCCGCTGACGTCGCCGTCGCCATCGCCATCGCCATCGCCATCGCCATCGCCATCCCCATCGCCGTCGCCGTCGCCGTCGCCGTCGCCGTCGCCGTCGCCGTCGCCATCACCGCCGGCGGCCTCGACCATGGTCGTGTCGCTGTCGGAATCGATGGGGTTGCCCTCGGGGTTCCCGGCCTCGTTGATGTCGACGAGCTCGGTGGTGACCGTGATCGTCTCCCCGACCGGGGCGCCCTCGTTGAGCGAGAGCTGGCAGGTGTACTGCGTGGCGTCGCCGGCCATCAGGTCGAACCCGGCTTCGGGGCCGAAGTAGCCGACCACCGTGTCGGGGTCGCCGCTGGTGTCGTCCTCGAGCGTGACCGTGATGCCGTTGGCGCAGCTCAGGTTCAGGTCGCTGGCCTGCAGCCCGGACGGCGCGCTGAACGTCACGTCGACGCGAACCGTCTCGTAGTCGCCGCCGCCGGCCGGGTTGGTGATCATCACGGTGAACGGCTCACTGGCTGCACCCGGTGCGAGGCCCTCTGGCGCGTCGACCTGGACGTCGGCCGCGGTGATCGTGACCGGGCCGGAGTCGGTGTCCTCCGTTGCGCCGTTGGGAGCAATCAGCTCGGACGTCAGCGTGGTCGTGCCGTCGGGAGCGTTGCGGTTGATCTTGATCTTGAACGTGAGCTCTTCGGTGAGGTCGTCGCCCTCGGTGGGCGCGGTGAACGTGCCGACGAGCGACCCGTCAAGCTGCTCGACGAAGTTGACGTCGCCCTCTTCGTCCTCGGACGTCGTGAACTCGAGGTCGATGTGGTCGGCCTCGAGTCCCTCGAGCGCGGAGAACGTCAGCTCGACCGTCGAACCCGGACACGCGGTGACGGTCCCGGTGAACGTCTCCTTCAACGTCTCGCGAGCCAGGAGCGCAGGCTCGTTGATCTCGATCGACCCCTCGACAACGTCGATGTCGTTGTCGGTGTCGCTCGCGAGCACCTCGCCGTCGTCCGCGGCAATGACCTCGCTCAACACGTCGAGCTCACCCGTGGGCGCGCCCTCGTCGATCGACACGCGGAGCTGCGTGGTCTGGTCGTGAGGGTTGTTCAGCGGGAACCCGCCCTCGGGCCCGAAGATGCCGACGATCGTCGTGCTCTCCGTGATCGTGCCCGTGGTCGGGATGACCTCCCAGGTGTCGCCGTCGAAGTACTCGATCGTGATCTGTTCGTCCGTGAGGCCGATCAGGCCACTCAGGGTGAAGCGGACGTTGACGTTCTCCTCGCCGTCGCTGTCCTGCAGACGGGCGGTGAACTGGGTCGGGTTGTCACCAGTGGTCACACAGCCGGGTGCGTTGACCGTCAGCACCGGCGGTACCGCGAACGCCGGCGTCGCTCCGACCACACCCAGTATCAGTGCGACGGCGGTCGCCACCGCGACGCGGGTAAACGGTCTCCTCATTGCGCTCCTCTGTATCTCGCCATCTGCGGGCGCGTCAGTGCGCACGCATCGGTCTGGACCATGCCCAGGACTTACCAGGTCTAATACCGCTTTACGCGCAAATCCGGCATCCACCAACAGGCCTCGGCTGCAGCCTGGCCGTGGCGCAGCGCCGGGCGGTACCCCCAGGTGGGGGTATTCGCCGGTGGCTACGCTCGACCAGCACACGCCGCCACCCGCAGCCGACCGAAGGGGACCGCCATGCCCGAAGCCGTGATCGTCGCCACCGCCCGAACGCCGATCGGGAGGGCGCGCAAGGGGAGCCTCGCGGACGTCCGGATCGACGACCTGGGTGGGTTCATCGTCCAGCGGCTCCTCGAAAAGGTCCCTCAGGTCCCGGCCGACTCCGTCGAGGACGTCATCATCGGCGCCGCGAACCACGCTGGCGAGCAGGGGATGAACGTCGCGCGCAACATCGCGTTGCTCGCGGGCCTGCCCGACACGGTGCCTGGCACCAGCGTGAACCGCTTCTGCGCGTCGTCGCTGCAGTCGATCCGCATGGCGTTCCACGCGATCAAGACCGGCGAGGGCGACATCTACGTCGCGGGCGGCGTCGAGAGCGTCAGCCGCACGGGCGGGAAGGGCGTGAGCGCCGAAGACCTCAACCCGCGGTTCCTCGACAAGAACAACGACGGCTTCATCAACGAGATGTACATCCCGATGGGGATGACCGCGGAGAACGTCGCCGACAAGTACGGCGTGACGCGTGAACGGATGGACGAGTTCGCCAAGCTGTCGCAGGACCGTGCGGTCGATGCGCAGAAGAACGGGTTCTTCGATCGCGAGATCAGCCCGGTGACGAAGCCGGACGGCACGATCGTCGACAAGGACGACGGCCCGCGCGCGAACACGACGCTCGAGGCGCTGGCCGCGCTGCAGCCCGCGTTCCGGCCGGACGGCCGCGTCACCGCAGGCAACGCGTGCCCGCTCAACGACGGCGCCGCCGCCGTCCTCGTCATGAGCGACGAGCGCGCACGCGAGCTCGGGCTCACGCCGCTGGCGCGCATCATCGCGTCCGCGGTGTCGGGGCTCGCACCGGAGATCATGGGCGTCGGCCCCATCGAGGCGTGCCGCAAGGTGCTGGCGCAGGCGGGGATGAGCATCGGCGACGTCGACATCGTCGAGCTCAACGAGGCCTTCGCCGCGCAGGTGCTCCCCGTGTGCGACGAGGTCGGCATCTCCATCGAAGACCAGCTCAACCCGCACGGCGGCGCCATCGCGCTCGGCCATCCCTTCGGCATGACGGGCGCCCGCATCATGACGACGCTCATCAACGACCTGCAGACCCTCGACAAGACCATCGGCCTCGAGACGATGTGCGTCGGCGGCGGCCAGGGCATGGCCATGCTCATCGAGCGGCTCTCCTAGAACCGTTTGTGCACCTTTGATCGGCGATGGGATCAAAGGTGCACAAAGCGATCACGACCAGACGGGGTCGAGCGTCTCGACGACGGTGCGGTCGCGGCGGAAGACGAGGAAGCGGTCGAACGTCCGGGTGAACCACCGGTCATGGGTGACCGCCAGGACGGTGCCGGTGAACGACGCGAGCGCGTCTTCCAACGCTTCGGCCGACGCCACGTCGAGGTTGTCCGTCGGCTCGTCGAGCAACAGCAACGTCGCGCCGCCGAGCTCGAGCAACAGGATCTGCAGGCGCGCCTGCTGACCGCCCGACAACGTCTCGAACCGCTGCTCGGCCGCGCCGTGCAGCTCGTAACGCCGCAAGGAGGCCATCGCCGCGCCGCGCGCGAGGCCCGCGCCCATCAGCACGTCGACCACGCGGCGGCCGACGAGGTCGGGGTGGTCGTGGGTCTGGGAGAAGTGGCCGGGCACGACCCGCGCACCGAGCTTCCACTGGCCCCGATGGTCGACGTCGCCGCCCGCGAGGAGCGCAAGGAAGTGCGTCTTCCCGGTGCCGTTGAGACCGAGGACGCCGACCCGTTCGCCGAACAACACCTCGGCGTCGAACGGGTCGACGATGCCAGGGAACGACAACTGCTCGACCGTGACCGCGCGCTTGCCCGTGCGGTCACCGGTCAACCGCATCGAGAGCTGCTGTTCCTTCGCCCGCTCGGGCGGCAGCGCCGCCTCGTGGCGGCGGATCTTCGTCTGGGTCGCCCGGAGCCGCGACGTGAACTTGTCGGACACCTGCAACCGCTGGCGGAGCTCACGCACCTGTTCTTCCAGGCGGGCGCGCTCCTCGCGCCAGCGTCGGTGTTCCTCGTCGATGCGAGCCAAGCGGTCCTGCCGCGCGTCGTGCCAGGTAGAGAACGAGTCGCCGTGCGTCCATGCGGTGCGCCCCTCGACGGTGACGACCTTGTGCGACGTCCGCGCCAGGAGCTCGCGATCGTGGCTGACGTACACGATCGTCTTGCGTGACTCGTTCAGCTGCCGCTCGAGCCACTCCTTCCCCGGCACGTCGAGGTAGTTGTCCGGCTCGTCGAGCAGCAAGGGGTCGGCGTCCGACCGCAACAGCAACTCGAGCGCGAGCCGCTTCTGCTCGCCGCCGGACAACGTGGCCACCGCTCGACCACCGGCGTCGTCGAGCCCGGCGCGCAACGCCGCGGTACAGCAGACGTCCCACAGCACCTCGGCGTCGTAGCCACCTGCGTCGCTCCACGCCGCCCACGCGTTCGCCACCCTCATGCCGTCGCCGGCCGCCTCGGCGTCGGCGAGCCGCGCCGCGGCCGACCGGATCGCGGGAGGCGAGAGCGAGACCAACAGGTCGCGCACGGTCGAGTCGTCGCGAATCGACCCGATGAACTGGCGCATCACACCGAGGCGCCCCTCGACCGACACGGTGCCCGCGGCCGGTTGCTCGTCGCCCGCGATCAGCCGGACGAGGGTCGTCTTGCCGACGCCGTTCGCGCCCACGAGCGCGACGTGCTGACCCTCGCCGGCGCGAAACGAGAGGTCGTCGAACAGCGAGCGACCGCCGGCGAAACCGAACGCGAGGTGGGCGACCTCGAGGGCGCCCACGTCAGTCGTCGGTGGCGAGACCGGCGCGGATCTGGTCGACGTGCTCCGCGTCGTGGCGCGCCATCAGGTCGGCGATCGCCGCGACCGTCAGCTCGCCGCGCTGCGAGTGCAGTCCCGACAAGGCCCACTCGCCCTCCTCCAGCGACGCGAGCAGCCGCACGTTGGCGTCGCGCAGGTGGCGCCAGCGGCCGAGCGTCTCCTTCACGTCGCCTTCGAGCTCGGCGAAGCGCTCGACCCACGCCCGTTCGTCGTAGGCAGGGATGTACGGGCGGTCACCGGTCAGGACCATGCGGATGCGCACGCTGTAGACGAGCTCGGCGTCGGCCAGGTGCGACACCACGACCGCGGGCGCCCACTCCCCCTCCGCCGGGTCGCGGTGCAGCTGGTCGGGCTTGGCGGTGCCGAGCAGCGCGACGAGCTCGCGCGCCGTGCTCTTCAGGCGCGCGAGGGCAGTCGACGGAGGCAGCGGCGGCACCCCCATACGGTAGACAAGTGGTCGCCCGTCACCCGGCCTCTGCGAACGATTTCACGAACATCCGCACGGCGACGAAGGCGAGCAGAGCGGCGAACATCGCATTCGACACCGACTCGTCGAGGCCGACGGAGATCTTCGACGCGACGAACGCCGAAGCGACGCCGGCGATCCCGACGGCCGCAGCCGTCCGCAGGTCGGCGTTGTCGTTGCGGACGTTGCGGTACGTCGCGACGACCGACGTCGGGATGATCACCGCGAGCGACGTGCCCTTCGCGACTGCTGCCGGCACGCCGAACAGGAGGATCATGGCGGGCACCATCACGACTCCACCGCCCACCCCCAACAGCCCGGCGAGCATGCCGGCGAGCAGGCCGATGGCGACGAGCGCGACGAAGCCGGCCACGGTGAGGTCGGCCCGGCCGCCGGCCTCGCCTCGCTCGAACACGAGCCGCGCCGCGCTCACGATCAGGACGGCGGAGAACGCCCTCGACAACGCTCGCGCCGACAACCGCTGGAGCGCGTGCGTGCCGATCACCGCGCCACCCATCGCGCCAGCCGTCAACGCGAGCCCGACCGGCCAGTCGACGCTGTCCTCCGACGCGAAGCCGGCGAGCCCGGATACCGCGATCGGGAGCACGGCCGCGAGCGAGGTCCCGTGCGCGAGGCGCTGGCCCATGGCGAGGACGAGCACGAGCGCAGGGACGATCAGGATGCCGCCGCCGACGCCGAAGAGGCCGGACAGGAACCCCGCGGTGAGACCGACGACGATCGTCTTGGCGAGCTGCGCGACCGTCACCAGGCGAGCTCGCGGGCTCGCTCGAAGACGGCGTCGAACATCGGCTCGGTGAGCTTGCCCGTGAACGTGTTCTGCTGGCTCGGGTGGAACGAGCAGACGATCGTGAGCCCCGCGGGCGCCGCCACCTCGACACCGTGGCCGAACGCCGGCCGCGGGCGCACGCCCAGCACCCGGCACGCGGCTTCGTACCCGAACGACCCGAGCGCGACGACGACCCGCAGCTCCGCCAGCAACGCGAGCTCGCGCTCGAGGTACTGCTGGCACGCGTCACGCTCCGACGGCAACGGCTTGTTCGCCGGCGGCGCGCACCGCACCGCGGCGGCCACGTAGGCGCCCGACAGCTGCAAGCCGTCGTCGGCCCGCACGCTCGTCGGCTGGTTCGCGAAGCCGGCGCGATGCATCGCCGCGAACAACCAGTCGCCGCTGCGGTCGCCGGTGAAGACACGCCCGGTGCGGTTCCCACCGTGGGCTGCTGGGGCGAGGCCGAGCACCAGCACGCGGGCGGACGGGTCGCCGAACCCGGGAACGGGACGGCCCCAATAGTCCTCTTGGCGGAACGAGGCGCGCTTCTCCTCGGCAACGAGCTCGCGCCACGTCACCAGGCGCGGGCACAAGAAGCAGCCGACGACGTCCTCCGTCACCCGTTCGAGCGAATCCGGTCCCACCGCCGAAAAAGTAGGTTGACCGGAGACATGCCCCGCGCCGCTCGGCCGAAGCCGCCGCCCCCCACCACCGTTCTCTTCGTCCGACACGGCCAGACGCCCACCACCGGATCGGTGCTGCCCGGCCGCGCGAAGGGCCTCCACCTCGCCGATGCGGGCAAGCGACAGGCGGCAGACGCCGCCGACCGCATCGGTGCGCTCGACGGCAAGGTCGCGGCGGTCTATGCGTCGCCGCTCGAGCGCGCGCGGGAGACGGCCGCGCCCATCGCGACACGGCTTGGCATGCCCGTCAAGGTCGAGCGCGGCCTCCTGGAGTGCGACTTCGGCGACTGGACCGGTCGCAGTCTCAAAGAGCTGGCGAAGCTCCCGGAGTGGGCGACGGTGCAGCGCTACCCGAGCGGGTTCCGGTTCCCCAACGGCGAATCGTTCGCGGAGATGCAGGCGCGCATCGGCGACACCGTCGCGAAGCTCGCGATGCGACACCCGGGGCAAGCCGTCGTGGCGGTCTCGCACGCCGACCCGATCAAGGCCGCGGTCGCGTCCGCCCTCGGCACGCACCTCGACCTCTTCCAACGCATCGTGATCTCGCCGTGCTCGGTGACCGTGGTCGCGTACGGCGTGACCGGCCCCATCGTGCTCACGGTCAACTCGACGAGCAGCGACCTCGCGTCGCTGAGGCCGTCGTGAGGGGCGCGCGATGAGCGACCTCGACCTCCCCGAGCTCGACACGATCACGGTTGGCAGCGTCGGGCCGCCTGGCGCCCGCGTGTTCTACCTGCAGGCCATCGCCGGCCGTCGCATCCATTCCCTGAAGCTCGAGAAGCAACAGGTCGCTGCCCTCGGCGCCGCGATCGTCGAGTTCCTCGCGGACGTCGTCGTGAACGACCCCGTCGTGCTGCCCGAGCTCGTCGACCCCGGCGAGCCCGACTGGATCGTCGCCACGATGGCGCTCAGCACCCTCGACGAGACGACCGGCCGCGTCACCCTCGTGCTCGGCGAGCTGACGGCCGAAGACGACGACGAGGGCGCAGTCGCACGGCTCGGCCTCACGCTGGCGCAGCTCGCGGCGCTCGCCGTCCGGTGCGACGCCGCGCTCGAAGGCGGTCGCCCACCATGCCCCCTGTGCGGCCGTCCGCTCGATCCGGAAGGCCACGTGTGTCCGAAGACGAACGGCGCAGCGACGCACTGACCCTGCTCCAGGTGGGCGACGTCACCGTCAAGGCCCGGATGCCGTGGAGCTCGAACGCGACGTTCCTCGCATCGGTCTGCCTCGACGGCAACGAGTGCGACGCGATCTACAAGCCGCTGCGCGGCGAGCGCCCGTTGTGGGACTTCTCGTCGGGGCTCTACCGTCGGGAGGTCGCCGCCTACGTCCTCGACGTCGCGCTCGGGTGGGGGCACGTGCCGGAGACCGTCGTGCGTGCCGACGCACCGCTGGGCATCGGGTCGCTCCAACGGTTCGTCGCGGCCGACTTCGCCGAGCACTACTTCACGCTGCTGGAGCACGAGGAGCATCACGACGCCTTGCGAACGATCGCCGTCTTCGACCTCCTCGCCAACAACGCCGACCGCAAGAGCGGGCACTGCCTCCTCGGCGAAGACGGCCGGATCTGGGCGATCGACCACGGCGTCTGCTTCGCCGACGAGCCGAAGCTGCGCACCGTGATCTGGGACTTCGGTGGCGAGCCCGTGCCCGCGGCGCGCCGCGACGACGTCGCTCGGCTCGCGTCGGAGGGATTGCCGCGGGAACTCGACGAGCTCCTGTCGGCGTCCGAGCTCACCGCGCTCCGCCGCCGCATCGACGCCGTCGCGACGCTCGCCCGCTTTCCCGACCCCGGCGAGGGCCGGCCGTACCCGTGGCCGCTCGTATGACGGGCGCGAACGCCGAGCTCGTCGAGCTCGGCGACATGGAGGAACTGGGCCGGCACATCGAGCGCTTGTGCGCGGCGGAGGCATGGGACGAGCTCTACGACTTGCGCGACCTCTGCCGCAAGGCGCTCGACCGCGGCAGGCAGCTGTGGCCGATCGCGGCGCGCGCCGAATACCGGCTCGCGCTCGACGCCCCTGGCGAGTGGGCGGCCAAGGTGCTCGTGCCGGGTGCTGGCCGGTTCACCCCGGGGCCGCTCGCGGAGGTCGCGGCCTGCAATCACACGTGGAGCGACCTCGCCCCGTTCCTCGAAGCGCTCTCCCCCGACGCGGCCGTGTTCGCCCACGAGCGGGTCGTGCGCGGGGAGGTCCTCACGTCGGAGCCGAGCATCGCGACGAACGTGCTCGATCTCCCGCTCGAGACGTTCGCGTGGGAAGGCACGTACCCCGTCGCCGTCTACGAGCGCGATCGCGTCGACTTCCCGCTCGAACCGCCGCAAGGGCTGGCGCCGATGCGGCTCGCGCGCGCGGGTGCCGCCGTCGATGACGAGGACGCCGTCCGCGCGCTCCGCGATCTCGCGGGCGCGTGGACGGGCGAGTCGAACGGGCGCTCCGAGGCCGTCGCGGTGCGAGGGACCGCCGCAGCGGCGATCGCGGCGCTCGGCGTGACGGAGTGCCGCGCGGTCGAGGTCGCGCCGGCAGCGGCGATGGCGCGCATGGCGTGGGTCGCGGCCAGTGGCGGCGCGCACGGTCGCAGGCGAGGGATGGCGGCCGGCCGCTTCGGCGCGTGGTGGGCCGCCGCGGCGCTGACGGAGATGCTGGACGAGTGGCCGGTCGACGGCCACGAGCTCGGTCACGCCGTGCTCGACCTGCGTTGGTACGTCTGGGACCCTGGCGGCCCGGAGACCGGTTGGACGTGCCGGCTCGCGGTCGACGACCCCGCCGAGCACCTCGCCTGGGCCTTCAGCGCGACGGACGCCTCGATGACCTGACCGCTCAAGCGCGCTTCCGGAG
>DASVEG010000246.1:0-9961 GCA_036380695.1 Acidimicrobiales bacterium | reverse complement strand
CGGGCGCAAGTACTCGACCGTCGCCGACCCTGGCCCGCTGGGCGCCGTGCTGTCGCTCGACTTCGCTCCGGGCACCACCCTGGCCCGCAAGCCCAAGGGCTTCTTCCTCCGCGCCGAGACGGCGTACGGCGTCTTCGAGTTCATGAGCAACAACAACGTTCCCGGCTACGGACAGCCGCACCTCCTCTCCGTCTCGCACGGCGAGTCGTTCCTCCAAGTGTTCGAGGCCCGCTTCGACGCCGAGGGCTTGTACCTGCTCGACGAGCCAGAGGCCGCGCTTTCGTTCTCTTCGTGCCTCACCCTCATGCGGGTGCTGCACGACATCGGCGAGCGGGGCGGCCAGGTCATCTGCGCGACCCACTCCCCCGTGCTCGCGTCGCTTCCTGGCGCGACCGTGCTGCAACTCTCCGACGCGGGCATCGAGAACGTCGCGTGGGAGGAGCTCGAGCTCGTCGCTCACTGGCGCCGCTACCTCGCCGAACCGCAGCAGTACCTGCGCCACCTGCTCTGAGCGCGCGCCCTACGGACGCCAACCGCACGATCACGGTCATGGCGGCTGGTCGGTGTGGCCAGTGTCGCTACGGTGCGCCCATGTCGGAGCCCTGGTGGAAGTCCGCCGTCGTCTATCAGATCTACCCCCGCAGCTTCAGCGACTCGAACGGCGACGGCGTCGGCGACCTCGAGGGCGTTCGCCAGCGGCTCGACCACCTCGAGTGGCTCGGCGTCGACGCCATCTGGCTGTCGCCGTTCTTCACCAGCCCCATGCGCGACTTCGGCTACGACGTCGCGGACTACTGCGACGTCGACCCGCTGTTCGGCGCCCTCGCCGACTTCGACCGGCTCGTTGCCGACGCCCACGAGCGCGGCATCAAGGTGATGATCGACTGGGTCCCGAACCACTCGAGCGACCTGCACCCATGGTTCGTGGAGTCGAAGGCGTCACGCGATAACCCGCGCGCCGATTGGTACGTGTGGAGGGACGGCACGCCGGACGAGCCACCGAACAACTGGCGGTGCGCGTTCACGAACGGGCCGGCGTGGGACTGGGTCGAGGAGCGGCAGCAGTGGTACCTCCACCTGTTCCTGCCCGAGCAGCCCGACCTCAACTGGCGCAACCCCGAGGTCGTCGAAGCCATGCACGCCACGCTGCGCTTCTGGCTCGACCGAGGTGTCGACGGCTTCCGCATCGACGTCGTGCACGCGCTCGTCAAGCGGGCCGACTTCGCCGACGAGCCGCCCGATCGCCACCACTTCGAACCCGAAGTCCGGTACGACGTGGAGGCGACGATCGACGTCGTGCGCGGCATCCGCCGGGTCGTCGACGCGTATGCGGGCGACCGCGCCATCGTCGGCGAGGTGTACATCCTCTCGACGGCGCGGGTCGCCGAGTTCTACGGCGCCGGCGACGCGCTGCACATGTCGTTCAACTTCCCGCCGCTCCACGCGCCGTGGGACGCGGCGGTGTGGCGCAGGCGGATCGACCGCGTGGTCGAGGAGCTCCACTCTCGCGACGCGTGGCCGACGTGGGTGCTCTCGAACCACGACAACGCGCGGCACCGCACGCGTTACGGGTCGGACGAACGGGCCAGGGCCGCGGCGGTGCTGTTGCTCACCCTGCGGGGCACGCCGTTCGTGTACGCCGGGGAAGAGCTCGGCCTCGAGGACGGCGTCGTGCCACCCGAGCGCGTCGTCGACCCCGGCGGCCGGGACGGCTGCCGCGCGCCGATCCCGTGGACCGCGGCGGCCGACCACGGTTGGGGTCGGGAAGACAACTGGCTGCCGTGGCCTGCGAACGCGACGACGCACGACGCGGAGACGTTGCGCGCCGACGGGTCGTCGATCCTGCACCTGTACCGGAGGACGCTCGCGGCGCGAGGGAGCTCGGCGGCGCTGCGGGTCGGGTCGTGGGAGCCGCTGCCCTCGCCCGACGGCGTGCTCGCCTACAGGCGCCGGCACGGAGACGACGTGCGTACCGTGCTCGTGAACTTCACCGGCGCCCCGGTCGAGATGGCGCTCACGGGCGCCGGTGGGTGGAACGTCGAGATCACGAGCGGCGCACGCGATCGCGAAGGCAAGCCGTTCGACGGCCAGCTCCTCGCGGACGAAGCGCTCGTGCTCCGCGAGCAGCCGGGCGGTTAGCCCGCCGCCGCGCCGGACGCGGGCGCGTCGGCGTCGTCGTCCGGCACGGGGATGTCGGGCGCGAGTTCGCGGCCCGATCGCTCTTCGAGCACGAGGTCGCCACGGCCAGGGCGGAACGCCATCGCCGCGTGCCCGTCGACGAGGAGCTTCACGCGCTCGCCCACGAGCTCGGCGCGCCAGCCGTGCGCGAGCCGGCCCGAAGGCGCCTCGCGGAGGAAGTCGTGCAGGTCGGCGCGCGTCGCCAGCAACGCGGCGTCGATCTTGAGGTCCTGCGCGAGTTGCGCCACCCACGCCGACGCGAGGGTCGCCGCCGGCCGAAGGCGCCGGTCGAGGTCGTCGGTCGGCGGGAGCTCGCCGAGTTGCGGACGGCGCGTGCGCCCCTCTTCGACGATACCGAGCAGTTCCTGCGCGACGTCGTCGCGCAGCTGGCGCGAGTCGAGGCCGCGGATCGACTTCAGGTCGCCGAGCGTCTTCGGTTGGCGATGCGCGATGCCGAGCACCGCGAGATCGGACAGCACCGTGCGCGGTGGCCGGTCGAGGCTCATGGCCCGACGCTCGCGCCACGCGGCGACTGCTTGGCACACGCCCCGCGCCGCGCCCCGCAGGGAACGGCTTTCCTTGATCCGCCACCACGCGCGCTCGGGATCTTGTGGCGGGCGCGGGTTCGCCAACATCTCCGCGCACTCCTCCTCGGCCCACGCGCGCCGGCCGACCTTGTCGAGCCGCCGGACGAGCTCGGCGTGCACCGCGAGGAGGTACGCGACGTCGTCGGCCGCGTACCGCTTCTGCGCGTCGGTCAGGGGCCGCTGCGTCCAGTCGGTGAGGCGGTCGCCCTTCGTCAGCTTGGTGGTGAGCAACCGTTCGACGAGCGAGGCGAGGGACGGCGACGAGTACCCGAGGAAGCCAGCGGCGAGCTGCGTGTCGAACAGGCGCTGCGGCGTCGCGCGGCAGGCGACGTCGAGCACCTCGAGGTCTTGGTCGGCGGCGTGCACGACGGCGAGGTTCCCCGCAGCGAAGACGCGGGCCAGTGGCGCGAGGTCGACCGCGAGCGGGTCGACGAGCACCAGCCCGCCCGGCCAGGCGATCTGCACCAACGCGAGATGCGGCCAGTACGTGCGCTCCCGGTGGAACTCGGTGTCGATCGCGTACACCGGTTCTGCTGCGATCTCTTCTGCGACGGCAGCGAACGCTTCGTCGTCGTCGATCCATCGCGTGTTCACGTCAACCACACGCGGAGCGAGGGTACCGGTGATGCGCCGGAATCACGCGCCGTTGCGGAGCGCGGCGAGGTCGGCGAGATCGTCGGCGTCGAAGTCACGAGGAGGCGGCCCGTCGAGGACCTGACCGACGAGGTTGCTCTCGATCGCCCAATACATGACCGACCCACGGTTGCGCGAGTGGAACGGGTGCTCGGGATCGTCGCGGTTGCGGTCGACAACCAGGTCGACGAGGCCGAGCAGGTGGCCGGTCTCGTGCGCGGCGATGGCCTCCTCGATCACGGACGCGGGCACGAGCGGCGAACCGGTGTCGTTGACGACGTCGACGAAGACGGCGAAGAGGTCGCCGCGCAACGCGACGCCGAGCACCGACGAGTCGGTGAACTCGCCGTTCACCGCGAGGACGTGAAGGACCGCCGTCCCGCGCTGCGGGCGGATCCTGCTCTTCGTGTCGGCCGCGGCGACGAGCTCGTCGGTCGACCATGTCGTCTGCGACGCGGCGCCGAGCGCCGTCGTCGTAACGGTCACCGGCTTGCGCGCCGCGGACTCGAGCAGGCTCTCGAGGTGCGCGACGGTCGCGGCCCGCAACGACGCGCCGTCCTCGACCATGAGCTCGACCGTGATCGCCGTGGCGGGCGACGGACGGAGCAACGAGCGCGCGTACGACCCCGGAGGGCCTCGCCACGAGTCGTCCTCGGGCTCGGGGCCCGTCGGCGAAGGCTCGGGCGCGGTCGTCGGCACCGGCGACGGCACGGTACCGGCGGTGTCGCGACGAGCCGTCGACGTCGTCGCGCCTCCACGCGCCGCGTACGACTTGGTCGTCGTCGCCGATCCGAAACGCGTCGTCGTGCCGGGCGATCCCACCGACGCTTCCGTCGTCGACGCGCCGTTGCCGTCCGACGCGACCTCGTCGCCCGCCCCCGTCTCCTGCCGGTCGCCGTTCGAGCACGAGGCGGGCGCGACCGCGGCGGCGACGACCGCGACCGTGGCCGCTATCACCCGGACGGCAGCCACGAACCGTCGCGTCCACGAGATGCCCGCCGCCGTCGGCCTCAACGTCATGTCCTCTCATGCTGGCGCGGCCACCGCTACCGTCCGGCAATGCCGCTCTTCTCGTTCGAAGGACGATCCCCCGACGTCCACCCTGATGCGTTCATCGCGCCGACCGCAACACTGGTGGGCGACGTGACCGTCGAAGCCGGCGCCTCCGTCTGGTACGGAGCCGTGATTCGCGCCGACTACGCGCCCGTCGTCGTCCGCGAGGGGGCGAACGTCCAGGACGGCGCGGTGCTGCACGGGCCGCCGAACACGCCCACCGAGGTGGGCGTGCGCGCCACCGTCGCCCATCTCTGCGTTGTGCACGGCGCGATCCTCGGCGAGGAGTGCCTCATCGCGAACGGCGCCACCGTCCTCGACGGCGCGCGGGTCGGCGCGCGCTCGCTCGTGGCCGCACACTCGCTCGTCGCGTCGAACGCGGTCATCCCCGACGGCGTGCTCGCGGCAGGCTCGCCCGCGGAGGTGAAGCGCGCGATCGAGGGGACGCCTGCGGAGTTCTGGGTCAAGGCCAACCCGGGCGCGTACCGCGACCTCGCGCAACGCCACCGCTCCGGCATCCAGGAGGTGTGAGCGCGCCCGCGGACGACTGCGAGCAACCGCGCTTCTTCGCGATACCACCGCGCCAGGCGCGGACAACTGCGAAAAAGCGAAGGGGTGGGGCGGGGCGGGGTGGGGCGTGGGCGGGGCGGCGCGGGGGTGGCGGCTATTGGACGCGGATGGCGGGGCCCATCCACGGGCGGCGGAGCGGCGGGGCCTCGACGTCGCCGAAGCCGGTCGCCTGCTTGTCGCCGAGCACGAGCCAGTACCCGCGGCCCGAAGGCGCGGGGATGATCGCCGCGACCGGAGCCTGCGGCGACGAAGCGAGCCCGCCCACGTAGGGAGCGTCGCCGAACGCGAACACACCACCGTCGGCAGCGACGAGCCAGTAGCCGTTGCCGGTCGGCGTCACCGCGATGTCGACGATCGGCGCGTTGAGCGGTTGGCCCGCGAGGCTGCCCGCGAACGTCGCGTCGCCGAACGCGAACACCCCGCCGTCGCGGGCGACGAGCACGTAGCCGCGGCCGGTCGGCGTCGTCGCACCGGCGACGATCTGCGCGTTGAGCGGCGTGCCCGCGATCGTGCCAGCGAAGCCGGCGTCCCCGAAGGTTAGGACGCCGCCGTCCGCGCCGTACATGCGGTAGCCCTCGCCGGTCGGTGTGGTGTCGCCGTCGATCATCGGAGCGGCGAGCGGGGTTCCTGCGGCGCTGCCGTGGAAGCGGGCGTCGCCAAAGGTGAAGACGCCGCCGTCCTTCGCGAAGAGGGTGTAGCCCTTGCCGGAGGGCGTCGGCGCGGCGGCGATCACGCCGCCGTTCTGGGCGAGGCCGGCGGCGCTGCCTGCGAACGCCGCGTCCTCGAACGTGAACACGCCGCCGTCGTCGGACACGACGACGTAGCCGCCACCGGGCGCTGCGAACCCGCCGGTGGCCGAGGGAGGCGGTGGCGCCGGCGGCGCGACCGGCGCGGGCGCAGGGGCGGGCCGCGGGGCGGAGCGCGACACGCGTGGCGCCGTCTGCCGCGGTGCGACCGTCGTTACCGTGCGCGCCGTCGTCGGTGTCGAAGCCGCCGCGACCGTGGTGCCGGCGCGGGCGAACATCTGTGTCACCCACACGCGCCCGTCGCCGCCGGTGACCACGCCGACGCCTGCGAGCGTGAAGTTGCCGAGGATGTTCGCCCGGTGCGATGCCGACTGCATCAACATCGAGTTGACGGCGCTGAGCGAGGTGCCGACGCCGACGTTCTCACCCACGGCCTGCCAGCCGGAGATGACCGTCGAGACCTTGGCGCCGAGGTTGGCGCTGTGCGCGAGTTGGCCGCTGTTCGCCATCGAGCGAGCGTGCGACGCGGCGAGCGACGCGAGCCCGCTGTGCTCGCGCAACGTGGGCAGTCCCGCCTCCGAGCGGCGTGCGTTGATGAACGACACGTCGGCCGCGGTTGGCACCGCGGTGAACGCCACGGTGAGGGCCGCGACGATGGCGACGACGGGGAGTCGGCGCCGCTTCTGACGCGTGGACGTGGCAGAGCGAAAGAGCATCATGAGCAGTGCAGGGTTTTGTCGTTTTGCGACCGGGGACCGAGGGCCCAGCCGGATCGTTCGGCGACGCAGCCCGCCCGGACCTGCGCCTAGTACGCCGTGACCCTAGCGGCGCTCACTCCAGCACGCACGCATGCTCACGGGCCTTTTCGCGAAACCGCAGGTCGCCGCGCGAAGGACCGCGCAGAGCGCGCAGCGCGCACCGCGGACAGCGCGCAAATGGGGCACGCCTGCTCAGATCCCGCGCGGATCCGTGCTCGGTGCGTCGGGTGCGAAGCCCTGCCGGAGGGTGTTCTCGGTGACCACGCGCGGGTCGAGGAACTGCATCAGGTAGTCGGGCCCACCCGCCTTCGATCCCACGCCCGAGAGGCCGTAGCCGCCGAACGGTTGCCGGGCGACGACGGCGCCCGTGGTGCCGCGGTTCACGTACACGTTCCCGCCGCGCAGCTCGGCCGCAGCCCGCGCGATGTTGGCCGGTGAGCGTGAGATCAGCCCCGCAGTGAGCGCGTACTCCGTGGCGTTGGCGAGCTCGAGCGCGTGCTCGAAGTCGCGCGCCCGCAAGACGGTCAGGACGGGGCCGAAGATCTCCTCCGTCGCGACCCTCGACGCGGGCGCGGCGTCGACCACGACGGTCGGGCCGACGAACCACCCGTCGCGCGGCACGTCGTCGCGCGCGAACGCGAGCCGGCCCTCCTGCCCGCCGAGCTCGACGTAGGAGAGCACGCGCCGGTACGCGTCCTCATCGATGACCGGGCCGACCTGCACGCCCATGTCGCTCGGGTGGGCGACGCGCATCTCGCGCGCCGCGCCCGCGAGGCGTGCGACGAGCTCGTCGTGCACCGCGTCGAGCACGATCAACCGCGACGCGGCCGAGCACTTCTGGCCCGCGTAGCCGAACGCCGAGTACGCAGCCGCGGGCACGGCCTGGTCGAGGTCGGCGTCGTCGTCGACGATCAGCGGGTTCTTGCCGCCCATCTCGGCGATCACGCGCTTGACCTGTCGCTGACCTGGCCGGTGCTTCGCCGCCGCTTCGACGATCGACAAGCCGACGGCCTTCGACCCGGTGAACACGATCTGCGCGACGTCGGGATGCTCGACGAGGTACGCACCGATGTCCTCGCCGATACCGGGCACGAACGACAACACGCCGCGAGGGAGACCCGCGGCCTCGAGTGCTTCGACGAGCCGGTACGCGCACCCCGGGGTCTGCTCGGCCGGCTTGAACACGACGCAGTTCCCGGTGACCAGCGCGGCGACGACCATGCCCGTCGGGATCGCGAGCGGGAAGTTCCACGGCGAGATGACGACGGACACGCCGCGGGCTTGGTACTGGAGCACGTTCGTCTCGCCGGGCGGCGAGTGCACGACACCGCCTTCCGCGAGCCGCAACATCTCGCGTCCGTAGTACTCGCAGAAGTCGATGGCCTCGCAGACGTCGCCGTCGGCCTCTTTCCACGGCTTGCCCGCTTCGAACACCTGCAGCGCGGCGAGCTCGTCGCGGCGCTGGCGCATCCACTCCGCCGCGCGGAAGACGACGGCCGCGCGTTCGCTCGCAGGCGTCCTGCTCCACGCCGGGAACGCGTGACGCGCCGCGTCGAGCGCGGCGTCGGCTTCGGCGCGCGAGCACGACGCCGACGTGGCGACGATGCGACCCGTCCTGCCCGGGTCGACCGACGTGATGGTCGCCGCGGTGCGAACGCGCTCGCCCGCGATCACCG
Organism: Acidimicrobiales bacterium; assembly: GCA_036380695.1. Lineage (GTDB taxonomy): Bacteria > Actinomycetota > Acidimicrobiia > Acidimicrobiales > CADCTF01 > DASVEG01. The sequence goes on along the minus strand of DASVEG010000246.1, from coordinate 1,760 downwards.
CGGGCACGTCGATCGGCCCAGCTTCCGCGGCGCGCGCTACCGCAACGGCGAAGGCATCGCGCGCCGGCTTGCGGCGGAACTCGCCGTGGGGCTCGTGGTGGTAGGGGCCGGGCAACGACGGGTCGGTCGTCTCGCCGCGGCGGGGCGGCTCCGGCTCGGGGATCGAGTCGGAGTCGGGCGGTCGGATCAGGTCTTCCAGCGAGCGGCCTTCCGCGAAGCGGTGGCGCACGAAGCTCTCGTTCGACGTGTTCTCGAGCAGCCGACGCACGAGGTACGCCATGCCGGGCACGAGGTCGCCGACCGGCGCGTAGACGCGGAGGCGCAAGCCGAGGCGACGGATCGCGGCGTGGATTGGCTCGGCCATGCCGTAGAGCATCTGGATCTCGTAACCCGCGTCGGGGATGCCCCTCGACCGCGCGTACGTGATGGCGTACGCGAGCGAACGGAGGTTGTGCGACGCGAACGCGGCACGCACCGCACCGTGGTGGTCGTGGAGGAGGCGGACGAGCCGCTCGTAGTTGGCGTCGGTGTCGTCCTTGCGCTCGTAGACGGGCGACGGCCAACCCTCCGCGCGCGCCATGATCGTCTCGGCGTCCCAGTACGCGCCTTTCACGAGGCGCACGCCTATCGGCTTCGCCCGGGTCGACGACCACGCGATCAGCTCGGCGAGGTCGTCGCGAGAGTCCTTGAGGTACGCCTGCACCACGATGCCGGCGTCGACCGACGCGAGGTCGGGCTCGTCGAGCAGCTCACGGAACAGCTGGATCGTCAGGTCCTTGACGTCGTAGTGCTCCATGTCGAAGTACACGAACGCACCGCGCTCGGCCGCGAGGCGGAGCACCGGGCGCAGGCGCTCCTTGGCCTGCCGCAAGCCGTCCTCACGCGTCAGGGAGGAGTACTGCGACGCCAGCGCGGTCGGCTTGATGCTCACGTTCACGCGCGGCAGCGGCCCGACGTCGTCGCGCTCCAGGGTGTCGTCCGGCGCCCACTCGGCGGTCGCGTCCAGCAGGGTCCGCAACAGCTCGTCGACGCGACCCGCGTACCGGTCGGCCTCTCCCTCGGTCACGGTCTTCTCGCCGAGGAGGTCGACGGTGAACGCGCTCCCCTGCCTCCACAGGCGGTGCAGCCCCTCGACGGCTTCCTTCGGGCCGGCGCCGACGATGAACTGCTCGGCCATGCGCAGGATGTTGCGGCGCGCGACCGACGCCGACACCGCACCGCCGAACGGCATGCGCTCGGCGATGTCGACGCCGAGCGCCATCAGCTTGGGTGCGTCCGCACCCTGGAAGTACTCGTGAATGTGCTGGAGCACGTCCTGCGCGTCGGTCGTCGCGGGGAACACGTCGACGAAGCGGAACAACTGCGTCTTGAACTCCGGATGGGCCATGGCCCAGCCGAGCATCCGCTCGCTCCACCACGACATGTGGAACACGCGGCTCTCTTCGCCGGAGCCGAGCTCGGCGATCCTCCTGGCGAGTGCGGTGACGTCGGCGTCGAGCGGGGTCGCCATCGCCGGAGACGGTACGTCAGGTCACCCGCGAGCGCGTGACCCCGTGGCGTTCGTACAGGCGATCGGTCACGACGCGCCGGAGTCTCACGATCGCTTCGAACGCGTCGGCGAACCGGGAGTACACCGGGGCGAACCCCAGGCGGATCACGTCGGGTTCGCGGTAGTCGGCGAGGACGTTGCGTTCGTCGACGAGGCGCCTCGTGAGGGCTTTGGCGTGAGGCTCGTGGACGCAGATGTGGCCGCCGCGACG
>DASVEG010000245.1:0-6375 GCA_036380695.1 Acidimicrobiales bacterium | reverse complement strand
CGGGCGCACCGTCGGGCTCGACGCGCGCGGTGGCGGGTACCCTTTTCACCCATGGCGGTCGCCGCAACGCCCACGACGCGCGAGGCGATCCTGCAGGAGGCGCTCGTCCTCTTCGCCGAGCACGGGTACGACGGCACCTCGCTCAACGACATCGCGGAGCGGGTCGGCATCCGGCGCCCGAGCCTGCTGCACCACTTCCCGTCGAAGGAAGCGATCTACCGGGCGGTGTTCGAGGCGTACACCGTCGACTGGTTCCTCCGCGTCGAGGAAGCCGTCGACGACCCGAAGGACGGCTGGGCGCAGGTCGACCGCGTGCTGACCGTTGCGTTCGAGTTCTTCGTCGAGAATCCGGAATTCGTCCGCCTCGCCCGTCGCGAGGCCCTCGACGGCGGCAGCCACCTCGAGCTCAATCTCGGCGAAGCGCTGCGCCCGCTCGTCGAGCGCGCCCTCGGGTTCTTCGAGCGGGAGATGACGGCCGGCCGCTTCCGCCGCCACGACCCCGAGCAGCTCATCCTCACCGGCTACGGCGCGCTGCTCACGTACTTCAGCGACGTGCCCTTCCTCGAAGCGCTGCTCGGCCGCGACCCGCTGTCCGAGGAGGCGCTGCGCGAACGGCTCGAGCACGTGCGCTCGTTCTTCCGGGCCGCGCTCGACCCTTCGTAGGTTCGCCGTGCCCCCCACCGACCGGCGCGTCCAGGTGCCGCCGAACTGCGACCTCACCCTCGGCATGGTGTGCCTCGACAAGAGCGAGCCCGGCCGGAGCGTGTGGCAGATGGTCGCGGACGAGCGGTTCTCGAACCCCGTCGGGATCGTGCAGGGCGGGTTCGTGGCTGCCTTCGCCGACTCGGCCATGGGCGCCGCGTCGGTGACGTTCGCGAAGGACCGCAAGGTGTTCTCCGCCAACGCCGAGATGAAGATCAGCTTCCTCAAGCCGTCGAAGGTCGGCAGCACGCTCACGTGCACCGCGCAGGTGATCTCCGGGGGTACGCGCGCCGCGTTCGTCGAAGCCGAGGTCGTCGACGGCGACGGGCGGCTCGTCGCCAAGGCGAGCTCGACGTACATCCTCACGCCCCGCGATTGACGGTGCCGCGCCGGCTCGTTCCCGCCGCGCTCGCGCTCATCGCGGCAATCTCCGGTGCGCTGGCCGCGGTGTCGGCGAGCGCGGCCCGCGGCGACGGCGCGCCGAGCGACGTCGCCGAGCTGGCCACGCCGGTCCTCTCGCCGCGGCGCATGCCGGAAGTGCTCGCAGCCACGGTCGGGCAAGCGCGGCTCACCGCGTCGCTCGACGCCGCGCTCGACGATCCCGCGATACGCGGCGCCGACGCCTGCCTGACGGTCGAGCGGGGCGAGACGCTCGTGTACGCCCGCAACCCCGACATCGCCCTGCTGCCGGCATCGACGATGAAGGTCCTCACGGGCATGGCTGCGCTGCGGCGGTTGGGCGAGGAGTACCGCTACGTCACGCCGTTGCTCACCGCCGGCGAGCCGAGCTCGGCGGGCGTGATCGAAGGGCCGGCGTGGTTCGTCGGTTCTGGCGACCCGCTCCTGTCGACGGACGCGTACGCGGCGTCGTTCCGCAACCAGCCACAGGTGTACACGCGGCTCGACCAGCTCGCTGACGCCGTCGTGGCCAAGGGCGTCAAGGAGATCCGCGGGGGCATCGTCGGCGACGAGTCCCGGTACGACAACGAGCGTTACGTGCCCACCTGGAAGCCGGTGTACGTCACCGACAACGACGTCGGGCCGGTGTCCGCGCTCACGGTCAACGACGGCTTCACCCAGTTCCGCCCGTTGCCGCGAAAGCAGGCGCCCCAACCCGCGTTGCACGCCGCGGGCGTGCTCACCGAGCTGCTGCGCGCGAGGGGTGTCGTCGTCGGCGAGCCGACCGAAGGCCAGGTGCCGCCGACCGCGACCTCGCTCGCCGACGTGCAGTCGCCCCCGCTGCCCGAGGTGATCGGCCAGCTGCTTCGCGAGAGCGACAACATGACGGCCGAGCTGATCGTGAAGGAGCTGGGCGCGCGGTTCGGCGGCGCGGGTTCGTGGGCGGCCGGCCTCGGCGTGATCCGGGCGACGATCGAGGACGCGGGGCTGCCCGTCGAGCCCCTGCGCGCCGCGGACGGAAGCGGCCTCGACGTCGCGAACCGGCTCTCGTGCTCGCTCCTGATGGACGCGCTCGACCTCGCCGGGCCAGGTGGCGCGGTGGCCGCCGGGTTCCCCGTCGCCGGTCGAACGGGCACGCTCTCCGACCGGTTCAAGGGCAGCCCGGCCGAGGGCAAGCTGCGCGCGAAGACGGGCTCGCTCAACTTCGTCGTCGGCCTCGCAGGGTTCGTGGAGAGCGCGGGCGCTGGCACGCTCGAGTTCGCGTTGCTCGCCAACGAACTGCCCGACCGCACGGCGACCGGTCGAGCGCTGCAGGACCGCGTCGGCGCGGTGCTGAGCACGTATCCCGAGACGCCGAGCATCGCCGAGCTCGAACCCCTCGACGCAGGCGATGAGCGCGAGTGACGGGACGGCGGGCGCCGTGCCAGGCTGCCCGCCCGTGACCGAGATGTCCGCCTGGGACTACGTGGTCGCCGCGGTGGTGGGAATCGTCGCGGCCGGCGTGTTAGCCACCCTGCTCGAGCCACTCCTCGGCGCGTGGGCCAGCGCGGTCGCGATGCCCGCCGCCGTCGTGCTCGCCGGATTCGTGGGGGTTCCGCGGCGCCGCCGTCGATGACCGGCGCGGCTCCCAACCGCACGATGCCGAGCGGCGCGCCGATGGCTGGGCGTGCTTGCGCGCCGGATCGGGGGGCTATAGAAGGGCAGCCTCGTCACCGCCCTGGGAGAGCCGTTGCCTGACCGAAACGCGTCGAAGAGCCTGCCGACGCTCGCCGCCGAGCTGAAAGACCTCGTCGTCGTGTACGCCAAGCAGGAGACGGTCGGGCCGCTCAAGAACCTCGGCCGGTTCGCGGGGTTCGGCGTGCTCGGGGCGGTCTTCCTCAGCGTCGGGCTGCTGCTCCTCGTGCTCGCGCTGCTCCGCGCGATGCAGACCGAGTTCGAGACCACGTTCGACGGCGACCTGACGTTCGCGCCGTACCTCATCACCGTCGTCGTCTGCACGGTCGTGATCGGTCTCTCGATCCGGGCGATCGGCGCGGCCCAGCGGCGCAGGAAAAGGAGCTGACCGATGGCGGCTGACCCGAAGAACGGTCGCGTGTCGCGCGACGACATCGAGACGAAGCTGCGGGAGATCCGCGGCGAGGTCGACAGCTCGGCGCAGGCGGCCAAGCCGGCCGCGCTCGCCGTCGCCGCCGTGGCCGCCATCGTCGTGTTCGGCGCGGCGTACATGCTCGGCCGGCGCAAGGGCAAGAAGAAGTCGACGGTCGTCGAGATCCGGCGCGTCTGATGGTCACGTTCATCTGGCGGAACGCCGTCCAGAAGGGGCTGTTCGGCGGCAACAAGCGGTGGGCCACCCTCTTCGTGGTGATCGGCGCGGCCAAGGTGATGCGCCGGCTCGCGGGCAGCGTCCCCGACACCGTGTACTGCGAACCGCTCGAGCCCGGCCAAGCCCTCGTCATCACCCACCTCGCCGACGAGACGCACGGCTGACTCACCGCGCTCCCTTGCGTTCTGGGTGCAGAAACTCGCGGATAGCGCGAGTTTCTGCACCCAGAACGACGGGGGGTGGGGTGGGGGTGGGCGAGAATGGGCGGGTGAAGGTCCGGCTCCGCAACCCCAGTCGCGACGTCGAGGTGGCCGGGCCGATGCGCGTGCGGGCCTTGCTCGACGAGCTCGGCGTGAACCGCGAGTCGGTGCTCGTAATCCGCGGCGACACGCTCGTCACCGGCGACGCGATGCTCGACGACGGGGACGAGGTCGAGGTGCGGCCCGTGATCTCCGGCGGCTCCGCCTGATGACGGCGCGCCGCGACCGGCCGCTGCGGAAGTGCCGGCGGTGCCGGTCGAGCGACGTCGTCATCGAGTTGCGCAGGCACAACGCAGCGTTCTGCAAGGACTGCTTCCTGCACCATTGCGCGCAGCAGGTGCAGCGCACGGTCGACGACTTCGCGATGTTCGGGCGCGACGACCGCGTGCTCGTCGCGGTGTCCGGTGGCAAGGACTCGCTCGCGTTGTGGGACCTCTTGCTCGACGCCGGATACCGCGCCGACGGCCTCTACCTCGGCCTCGGCATCGGCGACTACAGCGACGCATCGGGCCAAGCGACACGCGCGTTCGCCGCGAAGCGGGGGGCGACGCTGCACGAGGTCGACCTGCCGACCGACCTCGGGTTCGACATCCCGACCGCCGCTGCGGTCACGAAACGCGTGCCCTGTTCCGCGTGCGGGTTGTCGAAGCGGCACCTGTTCAACTCGGTCGCGGTGGAGCATGGCTACGACGCCGTCGCCACCGGTCACAACCTCGATGACGAGGCCGCGGTCTTGTTCGGCAACGTCCTGCGGTGGGACACCGAGTACCTCGGTCGCCAGCTGCCGGTGCTGCCCGCGTCCGACGGGTTCGTCCGCAAGGTCAAGCCGCTCGTGCGTCTCGGCGAGCGCGAGATGGCCGCGTACTGCGTGCTGCGCGGCATCGACTACCAGGTCGACGAGTGCCCGAACGCGATCGGCAACAAGCACCTCGGCTACAAGGAGGCGCTCAACGCGATCGAGGCCGAGTCGCCAGGGTCGAAGGCGTCCTTCTACCTCGGGTTCCTCGAACGGGCGTCGCACCACTTCACGCCGTCGACGGCGTTGGCGCGTGACGAGCTCGGCGCGTGCCGCGAGTGCGGCTCGCCCACCACGGGCGAGGTGTGCGCGTTCTGCAAGCTGAGGACGAGGGTGGCCGCGACGTGAGTCGCGTGTTCCAGGACGGCGACCGCGCCCTCTTCATCGACTCGAAGCAGCGCCGGTACATGGTCACGCTGTCGACGACCGGCGAGTTCCACACCCACGCCGGCGTCGTGCGCCACGAGGAGGTGCTCGGCCAGCAGGAGGGCATCACCGTGCGTTCGAACAGCGGCGCGCGCTACCTCGTCGTCCGGCCCACGTTGTCGGACTTCGTCCTCAAGATGCCGAGGGGCGCGCAGGTCATCTATCCGAAAGACCTCGGCCCGATCCTCCTGCTCGCCGACGTGTTCCCCGGCGCGAGGATCCTCGAGTCGGGCGTCGGGTCCGGCGCGCTGTCGATGACGTTGCTGCGCGCCGGTGCGACCGTGCTCGGCTACGAGCTGCGCGACGACTTCGCGATCAAGGCGCGCGCGAACGTCGACGCGTTCCTCGGCGCCGAAGCGGTCGGGCGCTACACCGTCGAGATCCGCGACGCGTACGACGGCATCGACGCGACCGACCTCGACCGCGTGGTGCTCGACCTGCCAGAGCCGTGGCGCGTCGTGAAGCACGCGGAGCAGGCCCTCCACCCCGGCGGGATCCTCGTCGCGTACGTGCCGTCGATCACGCAGGTGAGCCAGCTTCGCGACGCGCTGGCGGAGAGCCGCTTCGGCTTGGAGGAGACCGTCGAGGTGCTCAACCGCACCTGGCACGTTGAGGGGACGGCCGTGCGCCCCGACCACCGCATGGTCGCCCACACCGGCTTCCTCACCAGCGCCCGCCTCCTCGGGTGAACCTCTTCGACGTCCTGCTCGTCGTCGGCATCGCCGTCGCGGCCGCGGGCGGCTGGCGCTCGGGCTTCCTCGCGCGGGTGACGTCGTGGATCGGGCTGGCCGTCGGGTTCTTCGTCGGCGTCCGCGTCCTCCCGCCGTTGCTCGAGTCGATCAGCCTCCCGTCGACGTCGTCGCGCCTGCTCGTCGTCGTGGCGGTCCTCGCGATCTCGGTGTTCGTCGGGCAGGCACTGGGCCTCCTCGCCGGCCACCGCTTGCGCGCGGGCCTACCGCAGGGAGGCGCGCGGACGGCCGACCGGTCGGTGGGTGCCGTCGCCGGGGCGTTGAGCGTCCTGGTCGGGCTGTGGTTGATGCTGCCGACCCTCGGCGACGTCCGCGGCTGGCCGGCGCGCCAGGCGCGTACGTCGACGGTCGCGCGCGGCGTCGTCGCCGCGTTCCCCGAGCCCCCCGACGCCACGCAGGCGGTACGGCGGCTCGTCGACGAGCGCACCTTCCCCGAGGTCTTCGACTCCTTCCGACCCGCGCCGGACGCGGGCGCGCCGCCGGGCGCGCTGTCGCTCGCGCCCGACGTCGTCGCCCGCGTCGTGGAGGCGACCGTCAAGGTGCAGGGCGAGGCGTGCCGCCGCATCCAGGAGGGCAGCGGGTTCGTGATCGGCGACGGCGTCGTCGTCACCAACGCCCACGTCGTGGCGGGTGAGGATCGCGTCGAGGTGCTGCGCCCCGACGGCAAGCGCCTCCCCGCCACCGTCGTCGTGTTCGACCCCGCGAAGGATCTCGCCGTGC
>DASVEG010000244.1:0-7670 GCA_036380695.1 Acidimicrobiales bacterium | reverse complement strand
GGGTCGTCGACCGGCGTCAGCGCGATCGTGGCCTCGGCACCGCGCTCGTGGTGGAACGCCAGGAGCGCCCCGAGATCGATGTCGGTGAGGATGTCGCCGTTGACGACGAGGAACGGCTCCGCATCGCCGTCGAACCCCGCCGACCTCGCCGCGAACGCGATGCCGCCCGCGGTGTCGAGCGGTTCGGGCTCGACCGCGTACGACAGGCGGACGCCGCGGGCCGTCCCGGTCGGGAAGGCGTCGACGAACTCGTCGGGGCGGTAGCGCATCGAGAGCACGACGTCGGTGATGCCGTGGCGCGCGAGGTGCCCGACGATTCGCTCGATCATCGGCACGTCGACGACAGGCAGCATCGGCTTGGCCGTCGTGAAGGTGAGCGGGCGGAGCCGTGTGCCCTCGCCGCCGACGAGGACGACGGCTCTCACGGTGCGGCGGTGGTCGTCGCCGAGTCGCCGGGGGGTGCGGTGGTGGCCGTCGCGTCGGCGGGCGGCACGGTCGTCGCGCCCTCAGTGCCTGGGGCCACGGTCGTCGCCGTCGGGTCGCCGGGGACCGTCGAGCCCGGCACGGGGTCGACGTCGCTCAGGTTGTCGAGGTTCGGCTCGCTCGGCGGCAGCGGGATCTCCGCGCCCTCCGGAGCGAACGCGATCGTCATCACCATGCGGTCTTCGCTGAACCGGAACTTCTCGATGTCGGTCGTGATGACCTTCTCGCGCCCCTTGACCTTGAGCTGCATGATCGCGGGCTTGCCCTCGCACTCGTCGTCGCCCTCGCGATAGGTCTGCTTGCCCTTCTCCTCGATCGTCTCTACCTCGTTGTCGCTCAGGTCGAGGTTCACCGCGTCGAAGAACTTGCCGAGCTGTGCGTTCTTGCCTGCGGCTCGCCGCACCAGCGGGTGGATGTGGATCACACCGTCGGCGTGCGTGTGGATGCCCTCGGGATCGCGCTGCTCGGTGAAGACCGGCACGAACGTGTCGCAGACGTAGATGCCGTAGGCGGCGTGCCAGTGGTCCTTGCCGACCTGCGGCGCCGTCAGCGTGTCGCTCGACGCGAGTTCGGCGAGGCGCTGGTCGCGGCTGACGACGACGCCCGCGGTGCCGAGTACGACGACGAGACCCATGACGAGCCAGTACACCCACGGCCTGGCGCCGCCTTTGGTGCGGCCGCCTCCGGTCATGGCGGCGCGTGTGACCTTCTTGGTGGAGGGACGAGCCATAGCCTTTCGAAACTACTCGACTGCTCGCGATGGTTTGCGTCGTGACGCCGACGACCGGCCCGCGGCGAACCGGTTCGCCCATGCCAGGGGGACGCGGATGGCCAGGCCGACGGCCATCACCGGAAGCAGCGCGCGCTTCGGCCCCGTCGTCGTGCGGGCGGCGAAGCGCAGCAGCGCCTTGTGGTGCTCGAAGATCATGCGGTACGGGTGGCGGTCGGTCGACGCGCCCTGCACGTGCACGACCCGCCCGTGCGGTTCGTACACGACGGTCCAGCCGGCACGGCGCGCTCGCCAGCACAGGTCGACGTCCTCGGCGTACATGAAGAACGCCTCGTCGAAACCGCCGATGGCGTCGAACGTTTCGCGCCGGATCAGGAAGCACGATCCCGACACCCAGTCGACGTCGGCGGGCTGGGCGTGGTCCCAGTCGAGCATGCGGTAGCGCCGGGTGAACGGGTTGTTCGGCACGAACATGCCGAGGAACGCGTGCCCGATGGAGTCCGCGAGGTCGGGGAACGTCCGCGCGCTCGGATACAGCTCGCCGTCGGGCTCTTCGATGCGGGGCCCGGCGATGCCACGGTGGGGCGACTGTTCGAGCGCGGCCACGAGCGCCTTCACCGTCCCCGGCTCCACGACGGTGTCGGGGTTGAGCACGAGCACGTACGGCTTCGACGGGTCGGTGAGCGCCACCCCTCGGTTCACGCCGCCGCCGTAACCGAGGTTGGCGCCGGTGGCGTGCCAGACGACCTCGGCGTCGGCGGCGCGCAAGACGGTTTCGCTGCCGTCGACCGATGCGTTGTCCGCCACGACGATCTCGTCGATGCCTTCGGCGCGCAGGCTGCGCACGCAGTCGACGAGGTGGTCGCGCGCGTTGTAGTTGACGACGACGGCGCTGACCTTCACAAGCGCCTCCTGAAGTAGTCGGCGGTGCGTTGGAGCCCGGTGCGCAGGTCGACCTCGGGTTCCCAACCGAGCTTCGTCTTCGCCAGGGTGATGTCGGGCTTGCGCTGGGTCGGGTCGTCGACGGGCAGGGCTTCGAACACGATCTCGCTGTCGCTGCCGGTGATCTCGGTGACGAGGTTCGCGAGCTCGAGGATCGTGAATTCGCCGGGATTCCCGATGTTGACCGGCCCGATCTCGTCGCCGTCGAGTAGGGCGAGGAACCCGCGGATCTCGTCGTCGACGTAACAGAACGAGCGCGTCTGCGAGCCGTCTCCGTACACGGTGATGGGCTTGCCCGCGAGAGCCTGCACGAGGAAGTTCGACACGACGCGCCCGTCGTCTGGCCGCATCCGTGGCCCGTAGGTGTTGAAGATGCGAACGATGCGCACGTCGACGCCGTGGAACCGGTGGTACGCCATCGTCATCGCCTCGGCGAAGCGCTTCGCCTCGTCGTAGACGCCGCGGGGACCGACGGGGTTCACGTGGCCCCAGTAGTCCTCCGTCTGCGGGTGCACCTGCGGGTCGCCGTAGACCTCGCTCGTCGACGCGAGGAAGTAGCGCGCCCCCTTGTCCTTCGCGAGCCCGAGCGTGTTGTGCGTGCCGCGGCTGCCGACCTTCAACGTCTGGATCGGCTTCTCGAGGTAGTCCTTGGGCGACGCGGGGCTCGCGAGGTGCATCACCGCCTCGACGGGCCCCGGCACATGCACGAAGTTGCTCACGTCGTGGTGCTGCATCGTGAAGCGCTCGTGCGCGAACAGCGCCTCCACGTTCTCCATCGCGCCGGTCACGAGGTTGTCGATCGCGACCACTTCGTCGCCTCGCTCCAGCAACGCGCGGCACAGGTGCGAACCGAGGAAGCCGGCGGCGCCCGTGACCACGACCCTCATGGCCGCCCCAGCCCCTCGAACTGGAAGCCCTTGCGCCGCACGGCCGCGGGGTCGAGCAGGTTGCGGCAGTCGACGACCCGCGGCGTCGCCATCACGCCCGCGAGCTTCTCGAAGTCGACCCACCGGAACTCGTCCCACTCGGTGAGCACGACCACGACCTCCGCACCTTCGCCCGCTGCGTACGGGTCGGCCACGCGCTCCACCGAGTCGGGTACGACGCTGGCGGCGGGGTCGTACGCCTTGATGCGCGCGCCCTTGTCCTGCAGGCGCCGGATCACCTGCAACGACGGCGAGTCGCGGGTGTCGTCGGTCCGCGCCTTGAACGTCAGCCCCCACACGCCGACGACCGCGCCGTCGAGCCCGCCGGGCACCATCCGCTCGACCTTCGCCGCCATCCGTTCGAACTGCTCGTCGTTGACCTCGATGACGCCCTGCAGGAGCGAGAAGTCGTACCCGTTGTCCTCCGCGATCCGCACGAGCGCGCGTGAGTCCTTCGGAAAGCAACTGCCGCCCCAGCCTGGGCCCGGCTTGAGGAACTCGAAGCCGATGCGGCGGTCGTAGCCCATTCCGACGACGACGTCGCGAACGTCGGCGCCCACCGCCTCGCACAAGTTCGCGATGGCGTTGACGAACGAGATCTTCGTGGCGAGGAACGCGTTCGACGCGTACTTGATCGTCTCGGCCGACGCGGGGTCGGTGACGATGACGGGCGCCTTGATCTCGCTGTAGAGCGACGCGACGCGGATCGCCGCGGCCTGGTCTTCGCAACCGATCACGATGCGATCCGGGTGCAGCGCGTCGTGGACGGCGGAGCCCTCACGGAGGAACTCGGGGTTCGACACGACCGACACGTCGCCCCGGCCGAGGGCGCGCTCGACCACCAACGTCGAGCCGACCGGCACCGTCGACTTGTTGATGACCACCGACTCCGACCGGAGCGCGGGCCCGATGGCGCGGGCCGCCTGCTCGATGTAGCTGAGGTCGGCCGAGCCGTCCTCCGCCTGCGGCGTCGGCACGCAGAGGAACACGAACTCTGCGTCGGCCTCTTCGATGGCGGCCGCCTCGCCGAGCACGAACGACAACCGGCCCCCGTCGATCCCTTCGCGCACGAGGTCGTCCAGGCCGTCCTCGAGGATCGGGATCTGCCCGCGACTCAGCGCGTCGACCTTGTCGGGGATCACGTCCGCGCACACGACGTGGTGCCCGAGGTGGGCGAGCACCGTGCCGGTGGTGAGCCCGACGTATCCGGTGCCGATGACGGCGATGTTGGCCACTAGACCAGCTCCTTGATGGTGCGTTCGAGCGCGTCCTGCCACGGCGGCAGGGGCTGCCACCCGAGCGAGCGCAAGGCGAGGTTGTCGAGGACGGAGTTCGCCGGCCGCGGTGCGGCCGCGCCGTACTCGGCGGTCGTCACCGGCCGGACCTTGTCGGGGTCGTCACCGGCCGCAGTCAGGACGGCCCGCGCGAACTCGAACCACGTGGTCGCGCCGGCGTTGGTCGCGTGGTACGTGCCGGGCAGGCGCGCCGCGGCCAGCTGGCGGACGAGGGGCGCGAGGTCGCTCGTGAAGGTCGGGCACCCGCGCTGGTCGTCGACGACGCCGATCTCTTCGCGCTCGCCCGCGAGTCGCAGCATGGTCTTGACGAAGTTGCGCCCGTGCGGGCCAACCACCCACGCGGCGCGAACGATCGTCGACGCGGGGTCGAGCTCGCGCTCTCCCGCCAGCTTCGACCGCCCGTAGACCGACTGGGGGTTCGTCTCGCTCCACTCGTGGTACGGCTCGCCCGCCGTGCCTTCGAAGACGTAGTCGGTCGACACGTAGACGACGTGGGCACCGACGATCCGCGCCGCGTTGGCGACGTGCCGGGTGCCGAGGGCGTTGACGCGGAACGCGAGGTCGGGATCGGCCTCGCACGCGTCCACGGCGGTCCACGCGCCGGCGTGCACGACGACGTCGGGGGTCACGCCGCAGATGGCTGCCATCGTCGAGTCGCGATCCGCGAGGTCGAGCTCCGCGCGCGTCGTCGCCACCACATCGTCGTCGGCGAACGCCTCGACGAGGGCGGTGCCGATCTGCCCGCCCGCGCCTGTGATCAGGACCCGCATACGACCCTCCAGGCTAGGCGAACCCGTTTTGTGCACCGATGGCATCGAATGAGCGGCCAACGGTGCACAAAACGGTTCAGGCCCGGGCCTCCGCGGCGATGCGCAGCACGTGGGCGCCGTAGGACGAGCCGCCGAGCCTGCGGGCCAGGCGCTCGAGCTGGTCGGCGTCGATGAACCCCATCCGCCACGCGATCTCCTCGAGGCACGCGATCAGCTCGCCCTGGCGGTGCTCGAGCACCTGCACGAACGTCGACGCCTCCAGCAACGCGTCGTGCGTCCCCGTGTCGAGCCACGCCGTTCCGCGCCCGAGCGGGTGCAGCCTGGCCAGCCCGCGGTCGACGTACCACATGTTCACGTCGGTGATCTCGAGCTCGCCACGCGCCGACGGGCGGAGGTTGCGGGCGACCTCGACGACGCTGCCGTCGTAGAAGTACAGCCCCGTCACCGCGAGGCTCGACTTCGGGTGCGCCGGCTTCTCCTCGATCGAGACGATGCGGTGGTCGTCGTCGATCTCGGCCACGCCGTACTGGCGGGGGTCCTTGACCGTGTACCCGAAGAGCACGCACCCCTCGGTCAGCGCCGCCGCGTCCTTCAGCCGCTCCTGCAACCCGTGGCCGTAGAAGAGGTTGTCGCCCAGCACGAGGCAAACGGGTTCCCCGGCGACGTGGTCGGCGCCGATGACGAGCGCTTCGGCGATGCCGTTCGGCTGCGGCTGCGTGGCGTAGGAGAACGACATCCCGAGGTCGGACCCGTCGCCCAGCAGCCGCCGGAAGAGGTCGACGTCGTGCGGGGTCGTGATGACGAGCACGTCCCGGATACCCGCCAGCATGAGCAGCGACAGCGGGTAGTAGATCATCGGCTTGTCGTAGACCGGCACGAGCTGCTTCGACACGCCGAGCGTGACCGGGTGCAGGCGGCTGCCGGTCCCGCCGGCGAGCACGATCCCCTTCACGGTCGCCTCAACAGTCGGGCTCCGGTTTCGGCGGAGCGGTCGTCGCGGGCGCCTTCGCCGCCGGCTTCGCCGTCGTGGCCGACGCTCCCTTGCTGCCCGCGGCGGGCGCGGCCGTGGTGGTCGTCGCCTTGGGCGCGGCACCGACGACGCCCCCGAACGAACCACCCGTGGTGAGGACGACGTCGACCGCGCGCAGCGTCGGGTCCTCCTTCAGCTCCGACGCTCCTTGGACCTTGGACTGGACGACGACGGCCTTGTCCCGTTGCCCCGGTGCGAAGCGGATCACGGTCGCCGTGTAGCGATACGAATCGGCCTGGCCGATGCCAGCGATCGAGAACCCGACCTCGCCGAGGTCCTTCGACACCTCCCGCGCCTGGCCCTCGGCGCCGCTGCCGTTGAGCACCCGCACGCGGATGCTGCTCGGCGGGATGGCGGGGACCTTGGGCTTGGCACCCGGCGCCGCCGCAGGCTGGTTGCGGGCGAGGAACGTGTCGACCACCGCAGTCGCGTCCGGCTGCTTCAGCCGCAGCACCGAGGCGCCGCCCACGCTGGCGGGGAGGGTCGGGAGCGTGAACATCTGCACCGCGTTGGGATCGAGCGACCGGAACCGCCTGGCCAGCGCGGCGATGTCCTTCGACGAGAAGTGCTCGTCGATCTTCACGTTGCGGATGCCCGCGTTGACGAGCTTGTTGACGGCGACGACGTCGAGACCCTTCGCCTTGCCGTTCGCCTGCTTGAGCACGCGGCGGATGAAGTCCTGCTGGCGCTCGATGCGCCCGAGGTCGCCGGTGGGGTCGGTGCGCCACTTGCCGTTCTCGAAGTACTCGTAGTTGCGGCTGCGAACGAAGGCGAGTGCCTGGTCGCCGTTGAGCTCGACGCACCCCGGGTTGGGGATGTTCAGCCCGCTGACCCTGTCCTTCGCCCTCGACGGGCTGTAGATCTCGACGCCCCCGAGCGCGCCGACGATCGACCGGAACCCGTTGAAGTCGACCTGGACGTAGTGGTGGATGGGGATGGCGAACGTGTCGCTGACCGTCTCGATCAGGCGGTCGGGACCGGCCTGGAACGCGTCGTTGATGCGGCTCGACCGCGTCGTCCCCGCGATCTTCACGTACAGGTCGCGCGGCACCGACAGCATCGCGGCGCGTTTCGTCGCCGGCTCGATGCGCAGCACGATGATCGTGTCCGCGCGCTGGCCGCCGACCTGCTTCTGGCTCCCGAAGCTGCGCCGCTCTGCGGGGTCGATCGTCGCCCGCGTGTCCGACCCGACGAGCAGCACGTTCATGGGCTCGCCGGGGACGTCGTCGCCCCCACCGGCCAGCACGTCCTTCAGCCCGTCGATCGTCGGGATGCGCCCGAACTGGATGCGGAAGTACGCGTAGCCAGACGCCGTGGCGACGACGAGGAGGGCGACGATGACGTTTGCGGCGATCAGGAGGCGTCGCGGCCATACACGATGGCGTACGAGAACAGCCTCCCCCTGGGGGGCAGCCACGACGGGCGAGGTTACCCGCCCGCCACCGCGTACCCCAGTCATCGTTCACCGGCCGCCGTCGTTTCGTTCTGGGTGCA
>DASVEG010000243.1:0-6423 GCA_036380695.1 Acidimicrobiales bacterium | reverse complement strand
CGGGGGCGCGCCGAACGGCGGGTGGTTCGGCTACGCGCCGAACACGAGCATCACCTTCTCGCCGGGCCACAACATCGACTTCTGGGTCTTCGGCCTGCAGATCCTCGGCGTCGCCTCGACCGTCGGCGCGGTGAACTTCATCACGACGATCCTCAACATGCGCGCGCCAGGGATGACGTTGATGCGCATGCCGGTGTTCATCTGGATGGCGCTGGTCGTCAACTTCCTGCTGCTGTTCGCGCTCCCGGTCATCACCGTCGCGCTGTTCCTGCTCATGTTCGACCGGCAATTCGGGGCGCACTTCTTCGACCCGCCAGCCGGTGGCGACCCGGTGTTGTGGCAACACCTCTTCTGGATCTTCGGCCACCCCGAGGTGTACATCCTCATCCTCCCGGCGATGGGCATGGTCTCGGAGATCCTCCCGGTGTTCTCGCGCAAGCCGCTGTTCGGTTACCCCGTCGTCGTGTTCTCGGGCATCGCGATCGGCTTCATGGGCTGGGGAGTATGGGCCCACCACATGTTCTCCGTCGGCCTCGGCCCGGTGGCGGTGTCCGCGTTCTCGATTGCCACGATGTTCATCGCCGTGCCGACGGGCGTGAAGATCTTCAACTGGATCGGCACGATGATGGGCGGCTCCCTGCGGCTCAAAGCGCCGATGCTCTTCGCCATCGGGTTCATCGCGATGTTCACGATCGGCGGGCTGTCGGGCGTGACCCACTCGATCTCGCCGCACGACCGCCAGCAGACGGACACGTATTACATCGTCGCCCACTTTCACTACGTGCTCTTCGGCGGTGCGCTGTTCGGCATCTTCGGCGGCATCTACTACTGGTGGCCGAAGATCTTCGGGTACCTGCTCAGCGACCGCATCGGCAAGCTGCACTTCTGGCTGATGCTCATCGGCTTCAACCTGGCCTTCGCCCCGATGCACTGGATCGGATTGCAGGGCATGCCCCGGCGCATCCCGGTGTACCCGAAGGAGCTCGGCGTCGAGGTCCCCAACTTCGTCTCGACCATCGGCGCGTTCGTCATAGCGCTGTCGACGCTCGTGTTCCTGCACAACGTGTTCTGGTCGAGGGTGAAGGGCGAGCGCGCCACGGCGGATCCGTGGGACGGCCGCACGCTGGAGTGGACGATCCCGTCGCCGCCGCCTGAGTACAACTTCGCCGAGGTCCCGGTCGTGCACGCGCTCGACGACTTCTGGCACCGCAAGTACACCGAGGACGAAGACGGGCGACTCATGCGCATCCCGCCCGCGGACGCTGCGGCTGCGGCCGACGAGCGCCATGCGGAGGAGGCCGCGGCGACGGCCCAGGGCGCAGCCGGAGACCCCGCGCACGGCGACGGTCATGGCGACGGGCACGGCATCCACCTGCCGTCACCGTCGTTCTATCCCCTGGTCGCGTCGGCCGGGCTTCCGGTCATCGCCTACGGGATGATCTACAAGCAGTACGCGGTGTCGGCCTTCGGCGCCATTGTCCTCCTGGCCGGGCTGTACGGCTGGGGTCTCGAACCCTCGACCGAGCCCGACGACTCCGAGGACGCGCTCGTGCCCCCGGGCCTGGGCGACGGCGACGGTGGGGACGGTGTGCCCGCGCTGGTCGGCGGGGGCTCGGAGGCCGAGACGCCGGCGCTCGAAGCATCCACGGGCGCGACGGCTGCCCCGGCGGCGACGGAGGAGTCGCAATGACCGCGCCCGCGACGATCGAGCACGACAGCCACGCCGCGCACGCGACGAACACCGGCATCTCCAACGAGAAGCTCGCGGTCTGGGCGTTCCTCGGTTCGGAGTGCCTGCTGTTCGGCGCCCTGATCTCCACCTACCTGCTGTACAAGGGCCGCAGCACCGAAGGCCCGCGCCAGGAGATCTACGACATCCCGTTCACGTCCGCGAGCTCGTTCATGCTGCTCATGAGCTCGTTGACGATGGTGCTGGCCCTGGCCGCCATCCAGCGGGGCGACCACCCACGGCTGCGGCTGTGGCTGCTCGCGACGGCGACGCTCGGCTCGTTGTTCATCACCGGCCAGGTGTACGAGTTCACGACCTTCTACCGCGAGGGCCTGTCGGTCAGCTCGAACCTGTTCGGCAGCACGTTCTTCGTACTCACCGGCTTCCACGGCGTCCACGTCACGCTCGGCATCGTCATGCTGCTGTCGCTGTGCGTGTTGTCGTTGCGCGGGAAGCTTCCCGAGCAGAAGTCGGAGGTCGTCGAGATCATCGGCCTCTACTGGCACTTCGTCGACATCGTCTGGATCGTGATCTTCACGGTCGTCTACCTCATCCCGTGAGCGACTGGTCGCCCGGAGGAACCCATGGCCACTGACACCAACCGCGATCACGCGAGCGAGGCCGAGGTCGAGCACGCAGGCGACCACGGCTCGCACCCGACCGAGGGTACGTACTGGAAGATCTTCTGGATCCTCTTCGCGGTCACCGCGGTGGAGGTGCTGCTCTTCTACAAGAGCCTCCCGGGCGTCCACCTCAACAACGCCGCGCTCGGCATCCTCGCGATGTCGAAGTTCGTGGTGGTCGTCGGCTACTTCATGCACCTGAAGTTCGACAGTCGCATCCTCCGCCGGCTGTTCGTCACCGGGCTGATCCTCGCGGTCGTCGTGTACATCGCGTACATGCTCACGATGGGCGTGTTCATCGGCGACCCGCCGATCCACAAGTCGTAGGACCGGTCAACCGCTCGTGCTCCTCGCACACGCCGCCCCCGGCCACGAGCTCGAGTTCACCGCCCACCCGAGCGTGTGGTTGCTCGTGGGCGCGATCGTCGTGGGGTACGTGCTCGCGATCCGCGTGCTCGGGCCGTCGCTCGTTCCCGCTGGCGAACCGATCGTGTCGCGCAAGCAGGTGGTGCTGTTCGGTGTCGGCGTGGCGCTGCTGTGGACGTTCGCCGACTGGCCGGTCCACGACCTCGCCGAGAAGTACCTGTTCTCGGTGCACATGGTCCAGCACACGGTCTTCTCGCTGATCGCCCCGCCGATCCTCCTGCTCGGGCTGCCGACGTGGTTGCTCGACTGGCTGACGTCGCCGGCATGGTTGCGCGCCGCGCTGCGAAAGATCTGCCGGCCCCTGCCCGCCGCCCTGCTGTTCAACGGGATGATCGCGTTCACGCACTGGCCGTCGTGGGTCGACCTGACGCTGCGATCGGAGGTCGTGCACTTCCTCGCGCACACGATGCTGTGGGCGACCGCCACCGCCATGTGGCTGCCGGTGGTGAACCACGGGGTCGTGGGGCTGCCCTCGCTGTCGAGGATGGCGAAGATGCCTTACCTCTTCTTGCAGTCGATCGTGCCGACGATCCCCGCGTCGTTCCTCGCGTTCGCCGACAACGTGCTCTACGAGGAGTACGCGAAGGCGCCCCGCATCTGGGGCATGTCCGCCATCGAGGATCAGCAGCTCGCGGGCGGGATCATGAAGGTCGGCGGCACGATGATCATCTGGACGTTGATCGTCGTCATCTTCTTCCGCTGGTACGCCGACTCCGAGCGGACGGGCAACGACACGCTCACGTGGGACGACGTCCAACGCGAGCTCGACCGCACCCCGCCGGCGACCGAGACCGCCGCCCCCGTCTAGCGGCTCCCACTGCGCTTTTGGGCGCGTTCAGTGCCGAATGAGGCACTGAGCGCGCCCAAATCCGGATGGGCGGCCGAGGCGATGACCACCTTGCGGTCGTCGACGACGCCGAAGTACACGACGTCGCCGGGGGCGACGTCCGGCGCGAGCTCGGGAGGGACGACGACGTCCATCGCCGCGGTGCGGGGGTCGCCGGCGGAGCGCTGGGTGACGTTGCGTTCGACCGAGGCGATGGACGGTTCCGCGCCAGCGGCGGCCGCGATCGACACGACGGTGCCGTGCCACCATCGCCACACGACGGTCGGTGCGTCGCCGGAGAGGTCGAGGGCCACGAGGTCGCCCGGCCTCACCTTGATCGTGTCCTGCACGGCGTCGCTGTAGCGCGCTCGTAGGGTCGAGCCGTCCGCGACGGCCTCGACGTCGCACCCGGTCGGGTCGCACGCTTTCGCGACGGCGAAGGTCAACGTCTCCGCAGGTTGCTCGGCGGTTTCCATGGGTCTCTCCTCGTGTCGTTCGTCGGCGAGCTCGTCGCCGAGCTTTCGGTAGGCGGCTGCGAGCGCCGAGCTGACCGTGCTGCGGGTCACGCCCATCGCCTGGGCGACCTCGGCCTCGGTCATGCCTGCAACATGGCGGAGCACGACCGCAGTCCGCTGGCGGATGGGGAGCTCGCGCACCGCGAGCCACGCCTCGCCCGCAGGAGGGGCGACGGCGTCGGGACGGCCCGCGAAGGCGACGGTCGCACGCTCGAGGTCGCGAACCTCGCGCCGCAGTTGCCGCCTCGCCTCGTTCACCGCCACCCGGTACACCCACCCGCGGGGCGACCGCATCGCTTGCACGTCGTCCCACCGCGCGAACGCCTTCTCGAATGCGTCCTCGACCGCGTCCTCGGCGAGCGCGTGCCGCCCGACGGCGCGCAGCACCGCCTCCAGGAGCCCGGGGTGGGCGTCGCGGTACCAGTCGGCGAATCGCATCAACCTCCTAGAGGTCCGTCGACCCTCGAAATGCCGACCACCATGTCGCGATGGACTTGCCGACGTTGGAGACCGACCGGCTGCTGATGCGGCCGTTCGTCGACGCGGACCTCGACGCGTACGCGGAGATCATGGGCGACCCCGAGGTCGTCCGGTATCTCGGCCAAGCACCCAACACGCGTGACGACGCGTGGCGGTCGATGGCGCAATTCCTCGGTCACGCCATCCTGCGCGGCTACACGAACAACGCGGTGATCGAGAAGGCGACGGGCCGACTCCTCGGGCGATGCGGTCTGTGGAACCCGGAGGGGTGGCCAGGGCTCGAGGTGGGCTGGACGTTCGGTCGCTTCGCCTGGGGGAACGGGTTCGCCACCGAGGCGGGCGCGGCGTGGCGCGACTACGCCTTCGACGAGCTCGGGGCCAGCGAGCTCATCTCCGTCATCCACGTCGAGAACGACGCGTCGATCGCCGTGGCC
Organism: Acidimicrobiales bacterium; assembly: GCA_036380695.1. GTDB lineage: Bacteria > Actinomycetota > Acidimicrobiia > Acidimicrobiales > CADCTF01 > DASVEG01. Next base: position 1,390 of record DASVEG010000243.1, on the reverse strand, counting down.
GAGCGCATCGGGCACACGCGGTGGCGCGAGCAGGAGGTCCGTGGCTTCCCCTGCGCGATCTACGGCCAGCGGCGCTGACGCCGGCGTCACTCCCAGCGGAACGCGGCGGCCGCGGCTGCGGGGGCGGCGACAGCCCACACCGCGAGCACGAGCCATGCCCGGCCGGGGACGGCCCCGCCGGCCATCGCCGCGTGCAGCGCGTCGGCGAGCGCGCCAGACGGCAGCGCGCGCGCGAACCCGGCGACGGCTCCTGGCAGCCGGCCGATGGGGATGAGCATCCCCGACAGCAACAGCAGCACGACGTAGAGCCCGTTGGCGGCGGCGAGGGTGGTCAGGGCGGGCAGCGTCCCCGCGAGCAGCATGCCGATGCCGGCGAAGCCGACCGTGGCGAGCGCCATCGCCGCGAGCGCCGCCCCGAGCCTCGCATCGCCGAGGTCGAACCCCAGCAGCAACGCCTCGCCGAGCAGCACGACGACCTGGATGGCCTCGACCACGAGGATCGCGATCGTCTTCGCCGCGAGCAGGCGCGGCCGACCGAGCGGCGTGGTGCCCAGCCGCTTGAGGACGAGGTAGTGGCGCTCGAACCCCGTGGCGATCGCCAGCCCCACCATGGCGGTCGACATCACGGCCAACGCGAGGATCCCGGGGAACAGGAACCCGACGGCGTCGTCGCTTCCGGTCGGCAGCACGTCGACGACGCTGAAGAACGCGAGCAGCACGACCGGGATGCCGAGCGCGAGCAGCACCGACTCGCCCCGGCGCAGCGTCATCGCGACCTCGGCACGCGCCTGCGCGACGAGCGCCCGCGTCGCCGGCGCCGTCCCGCTCACCGCTCGCCCCGCGTCAGCCGGAGGAACACGTCCTCCAGCGACTGCCGGCCGGCGCGGAGGTCGCCGAGGGCGACACCCCGTTCCGCGAGCCACTGCGTGAGCGCCGCGACGCGGTCGGGGGTCGCGGCCGCGGCCACGACGTACTCTCCCGGCCGCTCCTCCGTCACGGCTGCGCCGACTGCGGCGGCGACGTCGCTCGTCGGGAGGCCGGCGACGGCACGGAAGCGCAGCTCGTCGCCGCCCCCGGCCGCCGTCAGCTCCGCGGGGGAGCCGTCGGCGACGACCTTCCCGTGGTCGACGATGACCACGCGATCCGCGACCCGTTCCGCCTCTTCGAGGTCGTGGGTGGTGAGCACGACGCAGACGCCCTCGTCGCGTAGCCCGCGCACGACCTCGCGGATGGCGAGCCGGCCGGCAGGGTCGATGCCGGCCGTCGGCTCGTCGAGGAACGCCACCTCCGGTCGCCCCACGAGCGCGAGCGCGAGCGACACGCGCTGTTGCTCGCCGCCGGACAAGCGTCGCCATGGCGTCTTCTCGACCGCGCCCTCGATGCCGACGCG
>DASVEG010000242.1:0-9645 GCA_036380695.1 Acidimicrobiales bacterium | reverse complement strand
GTGATCTTCGTCAACGGGCTGCGTCTCGAGGACCCGACGCTCGAGCTGGCCCGCAAGCACAAGCGCGATGGCGCCCGGTTGGTCATGCTCGGCGACGAGGTCCTGAGCGAGGACGAGTACATCTACGACTTCTCGTTCCCTCGTTCCGGCGGCAAGCCCAACCCCCACCTGTGGACCGACCCGACGTTCGCACGCCGGTACGTCGACGTCATCCACGACACGGTCCAAGACGTGGAGACCGACGTGGACGCGCGGGTCGCGTATACGGGGAACCGCGATCGCCTCCAAGCCAAGCTGCACGACTTCGACGTCGCGCTGCGAGAGGCCACCGACACGATCCGGCGCCCGCAGCGAAAGCTGCTCACGTACCACGATGCCTACGCCTACTTCGCGCGCACGTACGACTGGACCGTCATCGGCGCCATCCAGGTCGAGAGCTTCGACGACCCCACACCCAAGGAGCTGGCGGCGTTGATCGAACAAGTGCGGGAGGAGGACGTGCCCGCGATCTTCGGCAGCGAGGTGTTCGCCAGCCCGGTGCTCGAGCAGATCGGGCGAGAGGCCGGCGTCCGCTACGTCGACGAGTTACGCGACGACGACCTGCCCGGCGAGCCGGGCGACCCCGAGCACTCGTGGCTCGGCCTCATGCGCTTCGACTACGTGACGATGGTGCGAGCGCTCGGCGGCGATCCGTCCGCGCTCGAAGCGCTCGATGTCGCCGATGTCGCTCCCGACCAGGCGAGGTACCCGCAATGACGGGCCTGTTCCGCCTCCGCGAGGTCACCTGCACCTACGGCGCCGACGTCGTGCTCGACGCCGTCGACCTCGCGGTCGAGCCGGGCGACTTCGTCGGCGTCGTGGGGCCGTCGGGGTCGGGGAAGACCACGCTGCTGCGCGCCGTCACCGGCAGCGTCACGCCCGTTACCGGCGCGGTCGAGCGCCGCCGCTCGCTGTCCGTCGGCTACGTGCCGCAGCTCGAGACGGTCGACTGGAACTTCCCGGTGACGGTCGGCGAGTGCGTGTTGATGGCGAGGGCGGCGAGCCGCAGGCGGCCGTGGGCGAGCAAGGAGGAGAAGGCCGACGTCGCCCGCACGCTCGACGCGCTCGGCATCGGCGAGCTCGAAGAGCGTCATATCCGCGAGCTCTCCGGCGGGCAACAGCAGCGCGTGTTCCTCGCCAGGGCGCTGATCGGCAAGCCCGACGTGCTCCTGCTCGACGAGCCGACGTCGGGTGTCGACGTTCGTACCCGCCACGAGATCCTCCACCTCCTCACCGACCTCAACGCGTACGGCCTCGCCGTCGTGCTCACGACGCACGACCTCAACGGGATCGCGGCGCACCTGCCGCAGATCGTCTGCCTCAACCGGACCGTGATCGCAGCCGGCCCGCCCCACGAGGTGTTGCGGCCGGACGTGCTCGAGCGCACCTATGGCGCCCGCATGGAAGTGCTCGAGCACGGCGGCATGCCCGTCGTCGTCGACGAGTGGCACCGGCCCCGAGCGACCGGCACAACGGGCAGGGCGAGCGTGCTGAAGATGAGGCCCTGATGGACGGCGTGCTCCGGCCGTTCGACTACGAGTTCTTCCGCAACGGCATCGCGGTCGCGACGGTTGCCGGCGCGCTGTGCGGCTTGGTCGGCACGTACGTCGTGCTCCGCGGCATGAGCTACATCGGCCATGGGCTGTCGCACGCGATCTTCGGAGGCTTCGCGGCGAGCGCGCTCGCGGGCGTCAACCTGTTCGTCGGCGCCGGCGCGTGGGGTTTCGCGTCCGCGCTGCTCATCGGCGCGGTGACCCGGAGGCGCCCGATCGGCTCCGACGCGGCGATCGGCGTGGTGACGACGGCGTCGTTCGCCATCGGGCTCGCCCTGCTCGGCAAGTTCGGCTCAGCCGGAGAGAACCCCGACACCTACCTGTTCGGCAACGTGCTCGGCGTGGATCGCGCGCAGGTCTGGCTCGTCGCCGTGGTCGCGGTGACAGCGGTGACGGTCGTCGTGCTCGCCTACCGGCCGCTGCTGTTCGCCACGTTCGACCCCGACGTCGCCGAGGTGTCCGGGGTCAAGACGGCCCGCCTCGACGCGGTGCTCATGCTGCTCCTCGCCGCCACCATCCTCACGACGATGAAGGTGCTCGGCGTCATGCTCGTGGCCGCTGCGCTGGTGATCCCTCCGGTCGTGGCGCGGATGGTGACCAACAGCTTCTCCCGGATGCTGGTGCTGTCGACGGTGATCGGAGCGGCCGCCGGGTTCACCGGGATGCTCACGAGCTATCACCTCGACATCCCGTCCGGCCCGATGATCGTGCTCGTCGCCGCGGCCGCGTTCGCGGTGGTGTTCCTCGCGACGGGCGTGCGCGGCCTGGGCAGGACGCGCGGGCTCGACGCCGCCTGATCCCGCTCATCAGCGACGCCGAGCCCACCGAGCATCCGCCGCCCGGCTACGGAGGGGGAACGAGCAGGTGAGCCGCGACTTACGGTCTGCCGTCAGCCTTCTCGCTCTGGCGCGGCGTTCCTGGCGGCGGCGTGGATCCCCGCCGCGTCGATCGCACCGAGCACCCGGTCTCCGTCGACGACGTGCACCTGCTTCGCGTCCGAGGTCAGTAGCGCCGAGAGCGCGTCGGCGAGCGACGCCGTCGCGGCGATCCGTGGCGCGCCCGGCGCAGCGCCGGCCTCGGTTTCGTCGACGGGTCGCAGCGACCCCGGCGCGATAGGCGTGACCGCGAGCGCCTTGATCCCGCGGTCGGCCCCGACGAAGTCGGCGACGAACGCAGACGCCGGCCGGCCCAGCACCCGCGCCGGCACGTCGTACTGCTCCAGCCTCCCGGCCGAGCCGAGCACCGCGATGCGGTCGCCGAGCTTCACGGCTTCCTCGACGTCGTGGGTCACGAACACGACGGTCTTACGGAGGGCGCGCTGCAGCCGGAGGAATTCGTCCTGCAGGCGCGAACGGGTGATGGGGTCGATGGCGCCGAACGGCTCGTCCATGAGCAGCACGGGAGGGTCCGCCCCGAGCGCCCTGGCGACGCCGACGCGCTGACGCTGCCCGCCCGAGAGTTGGTTCGGGTAGCGGCGGCCGTACGTGTCCGCGTCGAGCCCCACGAGCTCGAGCAGCTCGCCGACCCTGGCGCGCACCCGCGCGCGATCCCACCCGAGGAGGCGGGGGACCGTCGCCACGTTCTCCGCCACCGTCTGGTGCGGGAACAACCCGACTTGCTGGATCACGTAGCCCATCCGCCTGCGCAGAGCGACGGGGTCGGCCCGGCCGACGTCCTCCCCGTCGAGAAGCACCCGTCCCGAGGTCGGCTCGACGAGGCGGTTGATCATCTTGAGGGTCGTCGTCTTGCCGCATCCCGACGGGCCGACCAGCACGACGACCTCGCCGGCGGCCACGTCGAGCGACAGCCCGTCGACGGCGATCTGGCCGTTCGGGAAGCGCTTCGTCAGCGACTCCAGCCGAATCATGAGTGGGCCGCACGGTAGCGTGCGCCTCCGGTATGGAGGTTCTCCGCTCGGCGACCGATGCCGTTCTCCACCCGGCCGCGGAGGCGATCGTCGCCGCCAACGGCCCCGACTCGTGGGTGTGGTGGGACTGGGTCGGCCGGCACGGCAGCGAGATCTGGACACGCACGCAGGAGCACGTGTTCCTGACCGTCGTGTCGGTGGTGATCGGCGCGCTCATCGCCCTGCCGCTTGCCGTCGTCGCGAGCCGGGTCAGGCGCCTCGCGCCGCCGCTTCTGATCGTCTCGGGGACGATCTACACCGTCCCGTCGCTGGCGCTGTTCGCGCTGCTCGTCCCCTGGACGGGCCTGACGCGGACGACGTCGCTCATCGCCCTCACCGGCTACACGCTGCTCGTGCTAGCAAGGAACACGCTCACCGGTCTGGCAGAAGTGCCGGACGACGTGAAGGAGGCTGCCGCGGGGACGGGCTACTCGTGGCCGCGGCAGTTGTGGCAGATCGAGCTGCCGCTCGCGTTGCCGACGATCGTCGCGGGCGTCCGGATCGCGACGGTCACCACCATTGGCTTGGTGACGGTCGCGGCGCTCATCGGCCAGGGCGGGTACGGGCAGTTGATCTACGACGGGCTCGACCGCGACTTCCGCACGCCGATCGTCGTCGGCTCCGCGTTGTCGGTCGCCCTCGCCGTCGTGGCCGACCTCGGCCTGCTCGGCGTGCAGCGGGCGGTGTCGCCGTGGAGCCGGCGGGGCGCGGCCACGTGAGCGCGATCACCGAGGCGGTGGAATGGTTCACCGCCAGCGAGCAGTGGTCGGGCCCGAGCGGCATCCCGGCCCGGCTCGTCGAGCACGCACAGATGTCGGCGACCGCCATCGCCATCGCGCTCGCGATCGCCCTCCCCGTCGGCCTCGTGCTCGGTCATGTGGGCCGCGGTGGCGTGCTCGCCATCAACGTGTCGAACGTCGGCCGCGCCATACCGTCGTTCGCGCTGCTCGTGCTCGCGGTCCAGGTGACGGGCATCGGGACCGCGCCGACCGTCATCGCCCTCGTCGCGCTGGCCGTACCGCCGATCGTCACGAACGCGTACGTCGGCATGCGCGGCGTCGACCGTGACGTGCGCGAAGCCGCGCACGGCATGGGCATGACCGCGTGGCAACAGCTCTGGCGCGTCGAGGCCCGCCTCGCACTGCCGCTGGTGATGGCCGGCGTGCGCACGTCCGCGGTTCAGTGCGTCGCGACCGCGACCCTGGGCGCAGTCGTCGCGTCAGGCGGTCTCGGGCGATTCATCGTCGACGGATTCGCGTCGCAGGACTACGGCCAGGTGGTCGGCGGAGCGGTTCTCGTCGCGCTGTCGTGCATCGCCCTCGAAGTCGGCCTCGGCGTCGTCGAGGCCCGCGTCACGCCCCGGCGTGTCAGCCTCGCGTCGCCCGCCGCCCACCGAGCGCTACCCGGTCTCGCCGGCACCGTCGCGCCGGCAGGCCCCTCGTGAAGGAGAATCCCGCCATGCGATCCCCCCACCCGTCCCGCAGCAAGCTGCTCGCCTTGTTCGCCGCGCTGACGCTCGTGTTGCTCGCCGCGTGCGGTGGCGGCGACGACGACGCGGATTCGGGCGGCGAAGACGAAGACGGTGCCGCCGCCGGCCCCTCGCTCACCGTTGCGTCGGCGGGCTTCGGGGAGAACGAGCTGCTCGCCAACATGTTCGGCAAGGCCCTCGAGGACGCAGGCGTGAAGGTGAGCTACAAGCTCAAGCTCGGGTCGCGCGAGATCCTCGCGCCGGCGCTCGAGCGTGGAGACATCGACCTCGTGCCGGAGTACGTCGGCAACCTGCTGGCGTTCTACGACGCCGCCGCGGCCGAGCCCGGCGACGACCTCGACACGCTGACCGAGAAGCTCCGCAAGGAAGCGACCAAGAAGGAGCTCACCGTGCTCGAGCCGTCGGAAGCCGTCGACGGCGACGTGATCGCGATGACGAAGGACAAGGCCGACGAGCTCGGCGTCAAGAAGATCTCCGACCTCAAGGGCAAGGAGACCGGCCTCACCATGGGCGGGCCAGCCGAGTGCGCGCAGCGCATCACGTGCCTGAAGGGGCTGCAGGACGTCTACGGCCTGAAGTTCAAGGAGTTCAAGCCGCTCGACACCGGCGGACCGATCACGGTTGGCGCGCTGAAGGACGGCGACGTCGACGTCGCCCGCCTCTTCTCGTCCGACCCCGCGCTCGTCGCGAACGACTTCGTCGTGCTCGAGGACGACAAGCTCATCCAGCCCGCCGGCAACGTCGTCGCCGTCATCCGTACGAGCGTCCTGACCGACGAGATCGAGGAGGTGCTCGAGCGGCTCTCCGAGGCGCTGACCACCGAGGAGCTGATCGCGCTCAACAAGCGCGTCGACGTCGACAAGGAGGACCCGGCGACGGTCGCCGAGGACTGGATCGAGGAGAACCTCCGCTAGACCGAACTCGCGCGGAATTCACGCGCGACGGTCGCGGGGTACAGCAGGCGCATGCCCGACCGTGATTCGTCCGCACCCTTCGAAGGCCAGCACGTCCCCGTCAACATGTACGAAGCCGACGAGGCCGTCGTCGTGGTGGCGCCCCTGCCAGGCGTGATGCCCGACGATGTCGAGGTCGAGGTGACCGAAGCCGGGCGCATGACCATTCGCGCCGGCGTGCGCTCCGAACCTGCGAAGGAGTACCTGCTCCACGAGTGGCATTACGGCCCGTACGAGCGTGCCATCGACCTCCCCGACGGCTTCGGTGGTCAGGCGACCGCGTCCTTCGGGAACGGCCAACTCGCGGTGCGCGTCCTGCGCGGCGACAGCATCGGCGTGCAGACGGTCACCCCGAACGGGTGACTGCGCGACATGGAGGGCGAGTACCGCCCTTCAGACGCGCAGGTTGCTTGCACGCGACGCCAGGCGCGACCGAGGCCGCCGAACCACGTTTCCGTGGCCGGCGGCCTCGCTCGTCCGCCGCAAGGTGCCCTCCCGGCGGAGTCGTCAGCCGGGAGGGGCGTTCGTGTCGGTGCCTGCGCCGTCTTCGATGCGGCCGTCGTCGCTGAACCTGGGCTCGTCGTCGGTGCCAGCCAGCTCGGCGAGATCCTGGCGCCCCTCGTCGATGCGGTCTTGCAGGCGATCGAGGCGACCCTGCTCGTCGGCCTTGGGCGCGCCGGCGTCGGGCTCGTCGGCCTTGGGCTCGTCGACGGTGCGATCCGTCGGTTGGGTCATGACGACTTCGTACCCCGCTTGGCCCTATCGAGCACCTCGCCGACGACGCCCTTCGCGAGGGTGATCGTGCGATCGAGCACGGCGACGGGCAGGCCGACGAGGATGTTGAGCGGCGGCTGGTCGGGCGCGAGCGGGTGGGCACGCGTCGGGACGATCGGCTCGATGCTCTCCATCGCGTCGCCCATGTCGTTGAGCTCTTCCATGGTGAAGGCCTCGCGGGCCTTCTCGAAGAGCTCCTGCTCCTCTTCCTCGACGTGGTGGCGAACGCTCTCGATCAGCACCGTCATCTTCGCCCGGAAGCGATCGTGGGTCGGCGCCATCTTCTCGAGCTCGGAGAGCGTGGCCTTGACGACGTGGTGCTCCTCGAGGCCTTCGAACACCACGAAGGCGTTTTCGTCGCCGACCTTGGCGCGAATGGCGGGATAGAAGATCTGCTCCTCGAGTTGCGAGTGCTTCGCGAGGTGCTCGATCACCTTGTCGCGAATGCGGCCGAGCTCCTCGGTGTCACCGGGATCGCACGTCTCGAATCGATGGAACAGCTCCTCGATGTTGCCGTGGTCCTGCTTGAGCACAGTGAGGGCGTTCATGCCGTTTGCCATTCCCGATCGGCGCCCGGCTCACTCCCAATGTGACTTCAGCCGGCGCGGGCGGCGCGGCGGAACACGTCGTCCCAGGCCGAATGGTGGAGGCCGATGGAGGTGAGGCGGGCGTGGGCCTCCTGCAACGCGGGCCCGGCCTGGGGGTGCCACCGGCTCTCCAACGCCCTCGCCCTGGCCAGGCGGCTGAGGGCCTGCGACAGCCGGTCGCCGGTCGCGTCCGCTGCTTGGACCGCACGGTCGAGCTCGTCGATCGCGGCGGCCCCGTCGCGGCGGAGGAGCGCGAACCCTCGCGCATAGCGCCGCATGATGCGGTCGAGGTAGGTGCCGCCCTCGGCTTCCTCCATGGCGTCCGCTTGCGCGATCGCTTCGTCCGCACGGCCCGCCACCGCAAGGGCGAAGGCGAGCGACGAACCGGCGTTGGCCCGCAGGCCGGGCCCGACGGCCCCGGCGAACGCGGTCTGCAGCCGGGCTACCGCCTCCTCCGGCCGGCCGAGCTGGAGCAGGGCGAGGCCGACGTACACGGTCTGGTCGGGATTCTGCACCGCTGCGGCGTCTGGGTCGTCGTCGACGTTGTTGACGAGGTCGAGCGCGCGGCGCACGTCACCGACCTGGATCGCGGTGCCGATCGCGATGAGGGCGCCGAGCGATCGCGCGGCTGGGTCGAGCTCGCGCTCTGCCATCTGCCTGGCCGCGCGCAGGAGGTCGTCGGCCTCGGCGATGCGGCCGCTGTGGATCTGCGCGCGCGACAGGCTGGCGATGGCGCGCAACTCGCCCGTCGAGTCGCCGATGGCCTGGAACTCGTCGCGGGCCTCGGTCGCGAGGCGAACGGACTCCTCGGTGAACCCGCGCCACAACCTCGTCGACGACCGGAGCATCAGCATCATCCCGCGCGCCCACCGGTCGGACTCGGCGTCGACCTCGCGCAACGACAGCTCGCCGAGGCGGTCGGCCTCGTCGAGGAAGCCCTGCTGGAGGCGGACCCACGCAAGGAGCCCGTGCGCCCACGACAGGCCGCCGTAGTCGCCGACCTCTTCGAACAGCTTGATGGCTTCGGCGATCTGCGCGTCGGCGCGGTCGGTGTCGCCGCCGGTGAAGGAGATCCATGCCGTCGTCCACTGCGCCCACGCCTGCCCGCGGCGGTCGTCGAGCTCGCAGAACAGCGCCAACGCCGACGAGATCGTCTCCTCGGCTTCCTGCAAGCGGCCGAGGAAGAGGTCGGTGAGCCCCCGCATCCTCAGCGCGTCCGCCTCGCCCGCCTTGTCGCCGAGCTCACGCCAGCGCGAGATCGCCTCGTCGAAGTTCGCGACGGAGTCGTACAGCGCACCCTCGCTCTGCTCGATGTGCCCGCGCACCGTGAGCCCAGCGGCCGCCGCCCATGCGTCGCCGTCGGCGTCGGCCTCGGTGAGCACCTGGGCGACGTCGGCGCGCGCTGCGTCCGTCTGGCGGAGCAGCGTGCGCGCCTTGGCCCGCCGCACGAGGAACCGGCGGCGGACGGCTCGCCGGTCCGCCGGAAGGAGGGTCAACGCTCGGTCCGCGAGTCTGGCCACGAGGGCGGGCGTCTCCCGCCGCTCGGCCTGGTCGGACGCCCGGCCGATCGCCTCGATCGCGTCGTCGAGGATCGTGTCGGCGACGCCGTCGACCGCGCCGAGGTCGCGGACGACCTCGGCCGCCATGGCCAGGTGGTGCGCGATCGGCTCCAGGTGTTCCCGCTCGCGGTCGCGCTCACGCGCCTGCGAGGCGAGGTACAGGCCGAGCCGCGCGTGGTGCCGCGCCCGTTCGGCCTTCGTGAGCGTCTCGTACGCGACCTCGCGTACGAGGTCGGACCGGAACGCCCACTCGCGCCCGTCGATCTCGACGACGTCCCGCGTCGCGAGCGCCGCGAGCCCGCGCCGCACGTTCTCACCCGCGTCGGCCAGCGCTTCGAGAGCCTCGATGGAGCCGAGGCGACCGATGACCGCGGCGTGGTCGAGTACCCGGCGCTCGGTCGACGGGATGGTGTCGAGGCGCGTCGCGACGAGGCTCCGCAGCGTCGCGGGCAGCTGCGTCTCGTCGGCGCTCGCGTGGTGCAGCAGCCCGGTCAGCTCCTCCAGGAAGAACGGGTTGCCGCCGGCGCGGTCGAGCACGGCCTCGACGAGGTCGTGGCGCGCCGCGCCGTCGAGCAATGCCTCGACGAGCTCCGCGGCGGCGCGGCGGTCGAGCGGGTCGAGCTGGAGGAGCACGAGGTTGCGGCCCGTCGGTTTTGGCGCCCAGCGTTCCTCCAGCTCGGTGCGGGCGGTGGCGACGAGCACGAACGGCAGCCCGCGCATCTTGTCCGGCAGCCGGTCGAGCAGGTCGAGGACGAGCTGGTCGGCCCAGTGCAGCTCGGAGAGCA
>DASVEG010000241.1:0-6714 GCA_036380695.1 Acidimicrobiales bacterium | reverse complement strand
GCACGTACCCCGTGCCTTCCCCAGACGCCCTTCCCGACGGTCCAGAAGCCGACGTGCTCGCGCAGCGACAGGAGGTCGAGCGCGACGACGGCGGCGCCATCGACGCGTCGCGCGTCACCCGCGACCCCGAGGCGCCCGAGGCCGACGCCATCGAGCAGGCGCAGTCGGTCCCGCTGCCTCCGGAGGACGAGCTCGGCTGACGCAGGTCGCCCAAGGCGGTCACTCGCAGTAGTCATGCGACCCGCGCTGGCGCGCGGCCGTCCCGCACGACAGTCTGGCGGGACATGGCTGACCAGGGAGGCCCGCTGGGGCCCGCCTCCCATCTGGCGATCCTCGCGGACGCCGCTCGCCGCCTTCACGGCGAGGGCGACACGTCGCGCCTCGTCGGCTGGACCCTGGAAGCGACGGCCGATCTAGCAGGCCTCTCCGACGTCGCCCTCTGCCTGCTGCCCCACGACGCGACCGCGACGTGGTGGGTGCACCCGCGCTCGACGCTGAACTTCGCGCTCCTGGGCGACCCGCGGACGGTGCCGCTCATCCAGAAAGCGCTCGATACCGCGCCCGGCGTCGTCTACACCGATCTCGCGACGGCAGAAGCGCGCCTCGCGCCCGAACAGCGCGTGCGGCGGATCGTGCCGGTCGCGGGGCTCGCGGTCGTGCCCGTGGTCGGCGGCACCGGCGTGCTTCGCGGTGCCCTTCTCGTCGGGTGGAACGAGGGTGCGGCGTTCGTCGCCGACGTCCGCCCCTGGCTCGGCGTGCTCGCAAGCCACCTCGGCGTGGCGATCGAGAACAAGGAGACGCTCGCCCGCATGGCCGAGGAGGAGGCCAGGGGCAAGGAGGTCGTCCACCGTCTGCAGCAGGCGGTTCGCCCGCCGGCGCCTGTGGTGCCCTTCACCGAGCTCGGCGTGCACTACGTCGCCGCCGACCCGAGCGCGCCGACCGGCGGCGACCTCTACGACTGGCTCGTGCTGCCGAGCGGCGAGCTACACCTCACCGTCGTCGACGTGATGGGCAAGGGCGTGCAGGCGACGAAGGACGCGTTGCTCGTCACCCACGCGCTCCGACTCCTCGCCGTCGACGGCTGCCCGCTCGCCGACATCGTCCGCCGCGCCGACGAGCTCATCAGCGCGCAGAACCCCGAGCTGGTCGCCACCCTCCTGGTGGCGCGGTATTGGCCGGGGACGGGCCAGCTGCAGCTCGCGGGGGCAGGGCACCCACCGGCGCTGCTCGTCCATCGAGGCGACGCCTCCGAGCTCGCGGCGCCAGGCATCCCTATCGGGTGGCCGGGAGCGGGCTCGCACGGCGTCGTCGAGACCTACCTCGAGCGGGCCGACACGCTCATTCTCTACACCGACGGGCTCATCGAGGCGCGCAAGGACATCCTGCGCGGGCTCGACGAGCTCGCCGCCGCGGCTCGGGCCACCGCCGGGTATCCGGCGACCTCGCTCGCTCGTGTGCTCGTCGACCGTGCCCTCGCCGACGCCGCGCGCCACGACGACTCGCTCGCGCTCGTCCTCCGCCGGCGGTCGCCACCCGACACCGCTCCCCTCCACGTGCTCGGCCCGTTCCATCACCGCTTCTCGCCGAACCCGGCGGCGGTACCTATCGCTCGTCACCTCCTGCGCGACTGGCTCGTGCGCGTGCCCGTCGACCCCGACGCCGTGGACAGCATGCTGCTCGTCGCGTCGGAGCTGGCCACGAACGCGACACGACACGCGTCGAAGTCGGTGGCGTTCGAGGCTCGCGTCGAGGGCGACGCCATCGTGCTCGAGGTAACCGACGACGGCGGTGGGCTCGCTCCCCTCGTCGAGAACGTCGACGGCCCGCCCGACCCGGAGGTGGAGACCGGCCGCGGGCTGTTCCTGGTGCGCGAGCTGTCCGACGACGTCGTCGCCACCGTGCACGACGGGGTGACCGTCGTGCGCGTCGTGAAGCGCGCGGTGATCGGCGACGTGACCGCGCCGGCCGCGCCCGTTCCCGAGCGGCGTTTTCCTTCACGGACGGTCGGGAAGGTGTGGCACGCCCCGAGTAGTCCGGAGGAGACATGAGCGAGCACGAGACGCCAGGCGACGAGATGACCCGCGTCGACGACGCGACGCGCGAAGAGGAGCGGCGCGAGGCGACGGTGCCGGCCTCCGCCGGCCGCGGCCCCACGGCGGAGGAAGAGGCAGCCGCGGAGCAGAACGACGTCGACCCTGCCGTCGCGCAGGCCAACAAGGAAGCCGTCGAGCGGGGTGCTTCGCTCGAGGGCGAAGGCCGCATCGAGCCGTAGCCGGCCGGCGACGCTCGAGCGACGGAGGACGACGACGCGTGCCGCGACTCCGTCGAGCCGACTGTTCACTGCCAGGGATCCGTCGCCGTCGCGTCGGGAAGGGCTTCGCCTTCTACGACGCGACCGGCGCGAAGGTCACCGACCCCGAGACGCTGGCGCGCATCAAGGCCCTCGTCATCCCGCCCGCCTGGACTGACGTCTGGATCTGCACGGACGCGTGGGGCCACATACAGGCGATCGGCACCGACGATCGCGGCCGCCGCCAGTACCGCTATCACGACAAGTGGCGCGTGCGGCGTGACCGCGAGAAGTTCGATCACATGCTCGAGTTCGCCGCGGTGCTGCCCCGCATCCGCGAGGTGGCGGCGGAGCATCTCGCGCACGACGGGCTGTGCAAGGACCGCGTGCTCGCGTGCGCGGTCCGCCTCCTCGACCTCGGGTTCTTCCGCATCGGCACCGAGGGCTACGCCGAGGAGAACCAGACCTTCGGGCTGGCCACGATGCGCAAGAAGCACGTGCGCGTCGACGGCGACGTCATCACGTTCGATTACACCGCGAAGAGCGGGAAGCGTCGCATCCAGTCGGTCGCCGATCCCGACGTCGTGTCCGTCGTCTCCGACCTCAAGGCGCGCACCGGCGGCGGCTACGAGTTGCTCGCGTACCTCGACGGCGACCGTTGGGTCGACGTGAAGTCATCCGACATCAACGCCTACATCAAGGACGCGACGGGCGGCGAGTTCACCGCGAAGGACTTCCGCACCTGGTCGGCCACGGTGCTCGCCGCGGTCGCGCTGGCGGTGTCGTCTCAGGCCGCCACGTCGAAGACCGGCCGCAAGCGCGCCATCTCGCGCGCCATGCAGGAAGTCGCCGAGTATCTCGGCAACACGGCGACGGTCGCGAGGTCGTCGTACGTCGACCCTCGCGTGATCGACCGCTACGAGTCGGGTGTCACCATCCTCGAGTCGCTCACCGCGCTGGACGGTGAGACGGGCCTCGGCTCGCTCACCACCCACGGCGCCACCGAGGAGGCCGTCCTCGCGCTGCTCAGCGACGCCAGCGACGGCGCGGTCCGCGCCGCAATCGCCGCCTGAGGCCACCGCCCACTCTTCCGTTAGTTCGACGGGAGGACCGCGACGATGTCGCCGTCAGCGGCGGTTGCGAGCTGCTCGCCGTCCTCGAACTCGAGGCTGGTGCGGTTGCCGGGGTGCGGCCGGACGTGGATCGACAGGAACTGGTCGAGCGAGTCGAACACGCTGATCGAGCCGCGGGGCGGTGGGGTCAGCCAGTGCACGACGACGACACCCGTCGAGAACAGCACGCCTTCGAGGACGAGGCCGGTTCCGGACACGCCGGACGCGTCCTCCTCGCGCCGCATCACGAACCTCCGCATGCCGGACGGTGCCCGGTCGACCATCCCGACAGTGTGGCGCTGCGGCCGGGGGCGTGCGACGGTTGCGACCTAGTGTGCTAGCACACTAGCTTCCGTGGCATGGCCTCACCGGACGCGAAGCGAGAGGTGAAGCAGTTCAACGTGTACGTGCCCGTCGACGTGATTCGTGCGGTGAAGCACCACGCGGTCGACACCGAGCAGTCGCTCTCGGCGATCGTCGCCGAGGCGTTGACGCAGTACCTCGCCGCGACTCGATCCCGGCAGAGAAAACGAGGAGGGCAAGATGGCAAGTGAAGGCATGGTCGGCTTGTACGTGGAGACGGCGAACTACGGCGCGACTGCAGCGTTCTGGTCGTCGCTCGGCTACCGGAACACCTTCGAGACCGACCACGGTTCGGGCCAGTGGCAACACCCGAACGGCGGACCCTACGTCTTCATCGCCGAGCGACAGGGCGGCTCGCTGGAGACGCACCCCATCCTCGCCGTCGCCGATGCCGCGGCATTCGCACCCGAGCGGGCGCCGGACTTCGCCAAGCCGTTCACCCCGGAGCACTGGGGCGTGCTGGAGGCGGTGGTCGTCGACCCCGACGGGCGCCACGTGAGCCTGCAAGCCCCGATGCCGGAAGGCGCGACCGCGCCAGACGCCGACGCGCACCACGAGGCGACCTACGGCTGACCCGGTGCTGCACCGCCCGACCGGGGGCTCACTCGAGCAGGGTCGAGCGGCACCAGCGGTGCAGGGTGACGTCGTCGGCCGCGAACGCCCAGTAGGCGGCGAGCCAGCGACGAGCCGGTTCGAGCAACGCGTCGAGCCCGGCTGCTCGTAGCCACGCCTCGGCGACGTCGACGTCACGCGGCGTTGCCACCGGCGTGATTTCCGCCGACGACAGGTACACCACCGCCGACACGGGGTCGAGACGTGCGTCGCCCACGACGCTGGTGACGCCGACGTCGATGACCGCGGTGATCGTCGAGCCGGCAGCCAGCACGTTGCCTGCGAACGCGTCCAGGTGCACGAACGCGGGTGCGGACGCGTCCGGCAGCGCGTCCGCGAGCGCGCCCGCGTCGACGCGAGCAAAGCCTCCGCCCGCCGCCGCCAGGCTGGCCTCCGCCCGCCGCTCCAGGTAACCGGGCCACGCCGGCGCGCGAAGCGGCGCCCTCCCGATGAGCTCGCCCCACCACGGCCTCGGCTCGAGGTGGAGCGCGCCGAGCGCCGCCGCGGCGTCGAGGTAGGCCTCCACCAACAGGTCGCGCTCGTGCCCTTCGGCGTGCGCGAGCAGCTCGAGCACGGACCGCCCCGGGAGCCGGCGCTCGGTCACCACCACCCGGCCTTCCACCTCGCGCACGTCGAGCACCTGAGGCAACGCGAACGGCGCACCCCGTAACGCCAGTTCGTCCACGAGCGCTTGCCGGTCGGCGATCCCCGCGCCCGCCAGGGTCGTGCCCTCGTGGAGCACGCGCGCCACCCGCTCGCCGTCGAGCGCGTACACCCACGCCTCGCCGCCGTGTCCGAGCAGGGCACCGGGCGGCACGCCGAGCGAGCGCAACACCGCCCGGAGCCCCGCGTCTGCCGGGTAGTCGACGGTCGCCTCGCCGGTCACGCCGTCGAGCATGGTCCCCGCTCGACGCCATAGATGGTGAACGCCGATAAGATGCCCGTTATGGGGGAAATCAGAAGGTTCACGTCCTTGTTCGTCGCGGCCGCAGCGCTGTTGCTCGCGGTCCCTGCACAACCGGCGAATGCCGATCCGACCGCCGGCGTCGCGGTCGTCGACCTGGCATTCGTGTACGACACCCCGCTTTCCTGGGGTGAGCACTGCACCACCGAGCCCACGTCGACGGTGACGGGCTCGCTGACGGGCGCGATCGTCGCCGGGGGCCAAGCGATAGCCGGCGACTTCGACATCGCAGGCACCGCGGGCTGGTGGTTCCCTGGCTTCTGCGACAGCTTCCTCTTCTACTTCGACATCACGGGGACGACCGTCGACGGCCGCGCGCTCGACTGCGACGCGCGCGCTGCGATCCTCCCGATCCCGTTCGGCGCCGCTGGCCCGATGGACGGCACGTGCACGCTCGACGGCGCAGGGAGCTATGGCCTCGACGGTCAGATCGAGGCGCAGGCACAGCGGACACCAGCTCTCGCACACGAGCAGGGCCAACCGACGACCGGGTGGACCTTCACCGGCACGTTCCTGCAGGACGAGGCGGTCACCTCCGCCTGAGAACGGCAAGATGCCCGGATGGCTCCGCACGACGTGATCGACCGCGTCGCGGAGCTCATCCGGGAGATCAGCGCGACGGCAATCGAGCCGCTGTTCGACTCGCTCGCGTCGGGCGACGTTCGCGAGAAGTCGCCCGGCGAGGTGGTGACGAGGGCCGACGAAGACGGCGAGCGCATGTTGACCGCGGCGCTCGCGCCCATCGTCCCGGGCGCGGCGATGCTCGGCGAGGAGGCGTGCACGGCCGCGCCCGGACTGCTCGACGCGCTGGGTGACGGGTGGTCGTGGCTGATCGACCCGCTCGACGGCACGTCCAACTTCGTCGCAGGCTCGACCGACTGGGCGGTCATGGTCGCCCTCGTGCGATCGGGCGAGACCGTCGCATCCTGGATCTGGCGGCCGGCGACGCGACGGATGTACATGGCCGAACGCGGCTCGGGCGCGACCTGCAACGGCCAGGCGGTGCGCACGACGCCGCGTGACCCCGACCCGCGCTCGTTGCGGGGCGCTGTGCTCCGCCGCTTCCTCGACCCTCCGACGAACGCCGCCGTCGAGCGCAACAGCACGCGGTTCGCGCACGTCGGGACGGGCCGCATGTGCGCGGGGTCGGAGTACCCGGCGATCGCCGACGGCGAGCAGGATTTCGTCGTGTTCTGGCGCACGCTGCCGTGGGACCACGCGCCCGGAGCGTTGCTCGTGCAGGAGGCGGGTGGGGTGGCCCGCCGGCCGGACGGTACGCGCTACGTCCCGTCGGCGCGCGGCGAGGGCCTCGTCGTCGCCGCGGACGAGGAGGCGTGGCCCGTCGTGCGCTCGATCCTCGACTAACGACCTCC
>DASVEG010000240.1:0-3896 GCA_036380695.1 Acidimicrobiales bacterium | reverse complement strand
ATTACCGAACCTAAAGAGGGGTCAGCCCATGTGCGCGTCTTTCGCGCCACCCCCTCCCGACCACAGCGCAACGCCTCACCAGCGACAACGCGACCCACCGCGACACGAACCCATCCACACAAAGTTGAGGAGGGGAACATAAGTTCGACTTCGGCAGACGTCAAGTGAGCGTCGAAGGCACGTCCCGCACGGTCCGACGCACCTTGGCCGCGGTGCCCTCCACCGCCGCCACCTGCACGATGAGACTCGCGCCCGCTACGACCCGCCCAGAGTCCGCGATCTCGTCTCCATCCACGATGACGGCCTCGTCGAACGTGAGCTCCAAGGGCCGCAGGTCAAGTTCGACGCCGAAGATCCGGACGGGAAACTCGTCGACGGGCAGGGTTAGACCGGCCGTGGTGTTCCGAAGGTGGGCAAGGGTGCCTTCCGCGTCGTTCACGTCCAAGGTCGCCTCGGCGACAGGGACCGAAATCTCGACGGAACGGCCCGACAGGAGTTCATCAGCGAGGTGGATGTTCTTCACGTCGTGCTCGGTGATGGTTGGTGGCACGGTGAAGAACGTGCCCAGCGCTCTCTGGATGCGGTCGAGGGCTTCCAGTAGCGCAACCGTCCGCGCGGCGAGTGGCGCCTGGCCATGCAGGTCGAGGTCGCCCGCGGTGCTCCCTTCGAAGGTGACGCGAAGTCGGTAGGGCGCTGCGAGTCGTTGGGCGAGCCGCGCCGCGGGCAGGGCGTCGCCTGGCAGGAACGGTTCGGAGATGTCCAGCTGGATGCCGAGGTTCAGTTTGCGTTCGTCCTTCTCGACCGCAGCGCGGATGCGGAGAAGGCCCGAGCTGTCCCGGCCAGTCAGCACCACGCCGCGCAAGCCGGCTCGGCGTTCGAGGTACGTGATGGGCACCGCGGCTTCGACCTGTCCGCTTTCGTCGATTGCAGCGAGCGCCCCACGTAACTGGATCGTTTCCGGCTCCGCGGCGCCGATCCGGATCGAACCTGTCGGGAACAGCCCACCAAGGTTGGCTGGCATGTCGATCTGCATGTCACGAACGACCGACTCGTCGAGCTCGGCCAGCTCGCCGAAGGCGAGCGCCCGCTCGAGCGCCGACCGCGCAATTTCATGGGCGACGGGGTCGTCGTCCGCGAGGCGAAATCCGAACCGGATCGGCCGGTCATCTTCTGCACCGGGATACCGGGGGAATACCTCGACCTGCTGCTGGCCGACGCCGCTCGAGATCCGGTAGCAGTAGAACGGATCGGTCTCGTCGAGCATGTCGACGACCTGCCGCACGCGAGCGACCGCGTCGGGCGCGCCTCCCGCCAGAGCAGCCTGTTCCTGCTGGAGCCCACGGAGAAGTTCGACGACGCGCTCCGCGTCGTTCTCGACGAAGTGGCGTCGCAACCACGGGCGACGCGCAACCTCGAGCTCGAGCCGCGTGAGATCGAACCAAGCGAGATCGAAGTCGTAAAGAGACCGCAGGCCGTCGAACCAACCTTGTTCCCCAGGTGTCGGGTCGATCGGCGCGACGAGGGTCCAGCTCGAAGGGCTCCGCGCGGCCGCACGCCGAAGGGACCTCTCTACCTGCGTCCTGCGGCCGCCATCGCGGCCAAGTCTCCCGGTGAAGGACTTGCACTCGAACACGTGCAGGCCGCTCTCATCCGTGAAGTACATGTCGATGCCACCGTCGCCGCCACGCCCGTCGACGCGGCGGGCCTGGTGCAAATCGCTCAGTAGGCATCCCACGAGTCGCTCGAACTGGTGTGATGGGAGGTTCGTCCAGTCGATCGGTGGCACCCATCCAGTGAAGCGCGCCTCAGCCGCTTCGCAAGCCGCGCCGAGCGCCCCTAGACCGAACGGGGCGCGAGGCAAATTGCGCTACCGCCGGAGCGGCGTCGCGCACAGGAGCGTTCTCGGAAGACGTGTAGCGCGCTGGATCGCGTCGCTGCTCCAGGAACGCGACGACCTCCGCGCTCGGCCACATGACACACCGCTTGCTGTAGGCCACCGGAGCCGGGAAGCCCTGCTCGCGAACCATTCGCCACGCCGTCGAGCGACCTACTCGGCAGTGGAACTGCAGGTCGCGGACGTCCCAGTACACGGCGCGAGCTGATGCGAGCGCGTCGTCGTCCTCGCCGGGACCCGACGCAGGTGTGGCGGTTGCGGTCACGTCAGCTAGATGCGTCAGGAAGGCGGAGCGAGCGCAACCCTCGCCTCGGGTGCATCGCGGTACTTTGAAGGAGCGGGGCAGGCGCGGGGTTCCCCCAACTTTCCCCCACGGAGACTCGGGAACGGCCGGTTCCCCCACGTTTCCCCCACGTTCGATGACAACATCTGGACACGTGTGAACACGACGAGAGGAGGAGGGCGAGGCCAGAACCAGCAGGTCAGCCAAGGTGGCGGAGAACCGGCTGCTCAGGTGTGGCGCGCTCGGAGGGATTCGAACCCCCAACCTTCTGATCCGTAGTCAGATGCTCTATCCGTTGAGCTACGAGCGCAGGTGGGCGCGTCAGTGTAGCGGCCACCGCGAACGCCCCCGCCGACGCCGCCGACGCCGACATATCGGCGGGCGGTGACAGACCGACCAACAGGGTCATCTTCCGTCACGGGTCGAAAGTAAGCACTGGTCGCGCGCCGATGGAGAAAGGTGCGGACGGGTCGGAACCAGCCGAAGGTCCCCACCCTCGCACGCGACCGATGCTGACGACCTCGACGCCCGCGCCCAACGACGCAGCCGCGCGGCTGCTGCGCCTCAGCGCGCTCGAGAACGAGGCGTACGGCAGCCGGCGTTTGCACGTTCTCGTCGTCGACGACAACCACGCCGACGCGGCGGTGCTCGCCGCCCTCCTCGGCGACAGCGCGCGCGTCACGACCGCGGCGACGCTCAAGGCGGCGTTCGACGCGCTTGGCGCCCACGAGGACGCCGCCGACGCGCCTGACTGCGTGCTCCTCGACCTCGGCTTGCCGGACACGGCGACCGAGAGCGCTGACGCGGTGGCGGCGATCGCCACCCGGCACCCTCGCATCCCCGTCCTCGTCATTACCGGCCAGGAGGACGACGGGCTCGCGATGGAGGCGGTCGCCGCTGGCGCGCAGGACGTCCTGGTCAAGGGCGCCTTCGACGGCCCCGACCTCCTCCGCCGCATCCGGTTCGCCGCCGAGCGCAAGCGCGTGTGGTGGTCGGTCGTCCGCGCCGACCGGCGGCACCGGCGCATCCTCGAGCGCGCCGGCGTCGGTGTCTGGTTGGGCACGAGCGATGGTGAGACGACCTACGTCAACACCCGCCTCGCAGGCTTGCTCGGCCTCGACGCCAACGACCTCATCGGCCATGCGCTCACGTCGGTCGTCGCCCGCGGCGACCACGACACCGCCAAGGCCCTCCTCGACGAAGCCGTCGGTACCCACGCCTTCGTGTCGCTCGTCCGCGCCGACGGGTCGTCGCTGCCCGTCTCGCTGACGGTGAGCCGCGCCGAGGACGAGCCGAACGAGCTCGTCGCCTTCGTCACCGACCTGCGGGGCGTCCACGCAGCGGACCACGTCGACCACGTCGACCACGACCACGGCCACGGGGCAGCCGCGCTCGTCGACAAGTCGTGGGACATCATCAGCGTCCACGATCGCCAGGGCCGCATCCAGTGGACGAGCGCGGCGGCGACGAAGCTGCTCGGCGTGCCCGCGGGCGGCGCCGCTGCGGGCATGTCGATGATCGACCGCATCGACCCGGACGACGTCGAGCGCGAGAACGACGCGGTCCGCGCCTGGCGCGTCGGCGACGCCTGCACGGTCGCGTACCGCGTGGTCGACGGCACCGGCGCGCTGCGCCACGTCGAGTCGGTCGGGTCGAACATGCTCGACCACCCAGGCATCGGCGGCATCGTCGTCACGACCCGCGACGTCACCGACCGGC
>DASVEG010000239.1:0-15901 GCA_036380695.1 Acidimicrobiales bacterium | reverse complement strand
GTCTCGCCGCCGGCGTCGAGGCGCGGCAACGACGACAGCAGCCCGCGGGTGTACGGGTGGTGCGACGTGTAGAAGACGTCGTCGACGAACCCTTGCTCGACGACCTGCCCCGCGTACATCACGGCGACCTGCTCGACCATGCCGGCGATCACGCCGAGGTCGTGCGTGATGAGCGCGATGCCGACGTCCTTCTCGCGCCGCACAGTCTCGAGCACGTCGAGGATCTGCGCCTGGATGGTGACGTCGAGCGCGGTCGTCGGCTCGTCCGCGATCAGCAGCGCAGGCTCGTTCGCCATCGCCATCGCGATCATCGCCCGCTGGCGCATGCCCCCCGAGAACTCGTGCGGGTACGCATCGACCCGCTTGTGGGGCTGGGGGATGCCGACGAGCTCGAGCATTTCGATCGCGCGCAGGCGCGCCTGCTGCTTCGTCGCGCTGTCGTCGTGCACGAGGACGGCC
Organism: Acidimicrobiales bacterium; assembly: GCA_036380695.1. Classification (GTDB taxonomy): domain Bacteria; phylum Actinomycetota; class Acidimicrobiia; order Acidimicrobiales; family CADCTF01; genus DASVEG01. Next base: position 15,442 of record DASVEG010000239.1, on the reverse strand, counting down.
TCGGCGATCTGGTGCCCGACCGTGAACACGGGGTTCATGGACGTCATCGGGTCCTGGAAGATCATGGCGATCTGCGAGCCGCGGAACCGACGGAGCTCGGCAGCGGACAACCCGAGCAACTCCTCGCCGCGGAACTTGACCGACCCGGTGATGCGCGCGCTCTTGGGCAGCAGGCCCATCACCGCCATCATCGTCACGCTCTTGCCCGAGCCCGATTCGCCGACGACGCCGAGGACGTTGCCCGCGTCGATCGTCATGTCGACCCCGCGGACGGCGCTCACCTCACCGTCCGGCGTCGGGAACGTGACGGTGAGCCCCTCGATGACGAGGAGGGGCTCGCGGCCCAGCGCGGAAGGCACTACTGCCGGACCCTGTTCTGCTGAGGGTCGAACGCGTCGCGCAACCCGTCGCCGACGAAGTTCACGCAGAGGCAGATGACGAGCAGCACCGCGCCGGGGAAGTAGAAGAGCCACGGACGCGTGTTGGCCGCGCCGATGTTGACCGCGACGAGCTTGCCGAGCGACGTGTCTGGCGGCGACACGCCGAGGCCCAGGAACGCGAGCGCGGACTCCAGCAGGATCGCGAGTGCCACCGTCAGCGTCGCCGCGACGATGATCGGCCCTATCGCGTTCGGCACCATGTGCCTGAAGATGATTCGACGGCTCGGCGCGCCGATGGCACGGGCCGCCTCGACGAACTCCTTCTCGCGCAACGACAGGAAGATGCCGCGCACGACGCGCGCAACACCGGTCCAGATGACCGCGGAGATGAGCAACGCGATCGCCAGCCAGTTGTTGCGCTGGTCCTTGAACTTCGCGGCCATCACCAGCAGCAGCAGGATGATCGGGACGGTGAGGACGAGGTCGATGAGCCGGGAGATGACGGCGTCGACCCAGCCGCGAAAGAAACCGGCGAGACCACCGAGGATCACGCCGATCGACGTCGCGAGCAGCGCGACGAGCAGGGCGACCTGCACCGACTTCTGCGCACCGCGGAGCACCTGCGAGAGCAGGTCGTGACCGATCGCGTCGGTGCCCATGGGGTGGTCGAGCGACGGGCCTTGCGAGTACACGTCGGTGAGCTCGTCGAACTTGTACGGAGCGATCTTTCCGCCGAGCAACGACGCGCCCATCACGAGGAGGAGGATGCCAAGGCTCACCATTGCGAGCCGGTGGCGCAGGAAGCGCTGCATTGCCATGCGGAGCTGGCTGCGCGCCTCCACGTCGAAGTCGCCCGCCGTCGTGGCGGGGACGCCGGGGCCGGGTTGCACGCCCGAAGTGAGGTGCGACGCGGCGCCGACGATCGCCTCGTCGGGGATGTCGGCGTCGTCCGCGACCGACATCGGGCCGGTGGTCTCGGTGGCGGCGTTGAACGTGCCGCTCTCCATGATGGGATCAGGCATTGCGGATCCTCGGATCGAGAACGGCGTAGAGGATGTCGGCGATCAGGTTGAACACGACCACGACCATGGCGATGATCACGAGCGCGGCCACCACGACCGGGATGTCGCCTCGGTTGATCGCGCCGAGGGTGACCCTCCCCATGCCCTGCCACGCGAACACCGACTCGGTGATCACGGCGCCGCCGACGATGCCCGCGAAGTCGATGGCGACGACGGTCGTGAGTGGGATGAGCGCGTTGCGGAACGCGTGCTTCGAGATCACGCGGAACTCCGTCAGCCCCTTGGCACGAGCGGTGCGGACGTAGTCGCTGCTGAGCACGTCGAGCATTGCGGCGCGTTGGTAGCGGCTCCACGCGGCCATGGTGACGAGCATCAGGGTGATCGTCGGCAGCGCGAGGTGGCCGAGGCGGTTCGCGGTCACGTCCCACCACGTTCCTTCGAGGTTCGGCGTCCGCTCGCCGATCGTGTAGAAGACCGTCTTCCCGAGTGCCTGGTTGAAGCGGATGCCGAGGTCTTTCAGGATGCCGGCGAGCCAGAAGACCGGCATGGAGAAGAAGACGAAGGCGAAGAACGTGCCCGCGTAGTCGCCGACGGAGTACTGGCGGACCGCAGAGAACACGCCGAGGCCCACCGCGAGCATCAGCGCGAGCAGCGTCGAAAGGGCCACCATCCGGAACGTCACGCCGAAGCCGCGCTCGAGCTTGTCCCACACCGGCTCGTTGTCGGCGTACGACCGCCCGAGGTCGAGCCGTACCACGTCGCCGGCCCAGTCGAGGTACCGCTCGACGACCGGCTTGTTGAGCCCCAGCTCGGCTTCGCGCTCGGCGATGGTGGCCCGCGAGGCCAGCGGGTTGGCGCGGAGCGCCTCGAGCGGGTCGCTGCTCGCGGCGACGAGGGCGAACACCAGGAAGCTCGACAGGACGATGACCGGGATCGACAGGAAGAGGCGGCGGAGAACGAAGCCGGTCATGACGTGTCCTTCCGATAGTACGGCCCGGAACGGCAAAGGGGCTGCACCGGCGTACCGGTGCAGCCCCCCGCTCGTGTTCGTTCGCTGCAGCTAGGCGGCAGCGGCCTTGCTGACGCCCCACACCTGCGAGTTCCAGAACGGACCCTCGTTGGTGGTGTTGTCGCCGACATTCACGAACTGGTTGCGAATGCCGAGGAACGTGGGCTTCTGGTACAGCGGAAGGTTGGGCAGGTCCTTCCACATCTCCTTGTCCATCTCGTCCGCGAGCTCGAGCTGCTTCTTGTCGTCCAGCTCGGACGCGCCTTCCTTGGCGACCTTGTCGAACTCGGCGTTCGAGTACGCGCCGTAGTTCGAGTCGCTGCCGGTCTCGTAGATCTGCTTGGCGCCGCCCACCGGGAAGACGCTGCCGACCCACGCGAAGTTGGCGATGTCGAAGTCGCCTGCGGGGAGACGGTCACGGAACAGCACCGTCGACGGGCTGTTGTCGATGCGGAGCTCGATGCCGACCTTGGCCAGCTGGGCCTTGATCAGCTCGCCCTGCTGCTCGCGCAGCTGGTTGCCCGCGGTGGTGGAGATGCGGAGCGAGATCTTCTTGCCGCCCTTGGCGTAGAAGCCGTCCGCACCCTTGGTGTAGCCACCGGCCTTGAGGGCTTCCTCGGCCTTCGCCGGGTCGACCTTCTGGTACTCCTTGCCGTTCGCCTCGTAGCCCTCCTGGTTGGAGACGAGCACGCGGTTGTCGAGGCGTGCCGCCTTGTCGGAGAAGGGCTTCATGAGGGCGTTGACGATGGCGTCGCGATCGACGCCATGGGCGATCGCCTTGCGCACCGCGAGGTCCTTGAGGAACTCGTTCTTCAGGTTGAAGGTCAGGTGCTCGAAGACGGGGCCGAAGCCGATCTCCGACTTGACGTCGGTGAGCTGCTCCACCTGGTCGACCAGGTCGAGCTGCGGCTGCGGGTAGATCATGTCGACCTCGTTGTTCCGGAGGGCGTCCGGCTGGGTGGTCGACTCGGGCAGGAAGCGGAAGACGATCGTGTCGAGCGTCGGCTTGTCCTCGCCCCACCACTTCGTGTTCTTCTCGAGGGTGAGGGACTCGCCCTTCTTCCATTCCTTGAACTTGTACGGGCCGGCCGACGGGCCAGGGTTGGCGTCGAGGCCGGTGTCCCACCCGCCAGCCTGGGCCTTCATGAAGGCGGCCTGGGGGATGTCGGTCCAGAGACCGCGGAAGTCGGCGAAGACCGGGTCGAACGTGACGCGGAACGTCTTGTCGTCGACGGCCTCGAACTTGGTGATCTGCTCGTAGCCGACGTGGTTGGCGACGTCGTTGACGTAGCCCTTGGGGTTGTCCTCGCTGACCTTCGCGGGATCCTTGAGCTCGATCTGCTCGTAGAAGTACTCGACGTCGTCAGTGGTGACGGGCTTGCCGTCATCCCAGGCGGCCGACTTCTTGATCTTCCACTCGATGACCTGCGGGTCCTCGGAGACGATCTCGGGCTCGCCCTCGAGGCCGACGTAGTCCAACCCGAACTCGGGCGTGGCCTTGACGGCGTAGAAGAACAGGTTCTCGATCACGTTCTTGACCGAGGTGCCGTTGTCCTTGGAGGTGTTGCCGTTGAAGCCCGTCGGCTCCTGGTCGGCGGCGTAGACGAGCGAGCCGCCCGCACCGCGTTCCTCGATGTCTTTCGAGTCGGTTTCTTCCTCCGTGTCTTCGCCGGCAGTCGGGTCGTCGTCGTCGTCACTGCCGCATGCACCGGCAATGAGAGCGAGTACGACGAACAACGCCAATAGCCACGGGTTGCGTCGGGTGTCTCGCACCGAGTGGTTCCTCCTCAGTGGGTCTTTGTTACGGGGATTGGAACCTTCGCACGCGCTCGACCCGAACCGGGGGACGGTGCTGCTCGGTGCTACTGGAGCCGGATGGCCAGGATGAGCGTTGTGAAGGCGAACATGACCGCTGCAGCCACGGTGATGCGATCGAGGTTGCGGTCGACGACCGTCGATCCCGCGGCGGCGTTGCCTACGGCACCGCCGAACATGTCAGACAGCCCGCCGCCCCGCCCGCTGTGCAGCAGGATGAGCAGGACGAGCAACAGGGAGACGATGACGTGGATGCCGACGACGACCCAAGTCAGCAGGTCGCTCACGTGGTCCCTCCATGTCGGTGCAGCACGTCGCTGACGCCCCTTCTCGTAACCTGTTCGTAAAGAACCGTACCACTATCGATCGCCGACAATGCGCCCTCCGTCACATTTTCAGGTGGGTCGGCGGCCCTTCGGGCGGCCGCCCAGGACGATTCGTCCGAAGTCGTCCGGATCGAGGCTTGCGCCCCCGACGAGCGCGCCGTCGACGTCCGGCTGCGCCATCAGGTCCTCGATGTTGGTCGGTTTCACCGACCCCCCGTACTGCACCCGCACCTCGTCGGCCGCGTCGCGGTGCGCCTCCCGCACGACCTCCCGGACGAGCCGGCAGATGGTCTGCGCGTCGTCCGGGGTGGCGTTGCGACCCGTGCCGATGGCCCAGATGGGCTCGTAGGCGAACACCATGGCGCGGACCTGGTCGGCCTTGAGGCCGGCGAGCGCGGCCCGGACCTGCCCGGTCACCTTCTCCTCGGTCGAGCCCGCCTCGCGCTCGTCGAGGGTCTCGCCGACGCAGACGACCGGCGTCATCCCGTGCTTGAAGACCGCCTTCGTCTTCTTGTTCACCGTCTCGTCCGTCTCGCCGAACAACTCGCGGCGCTCGCTGTGTCCGACGATCACGAGGTCGACGTTGAGCTTGGCGAGGAACGCCGGGCTCACCTCGCCGGTGAAGGCGCCCTTCTCCTCCCAGTGGCAGTTCTGGGCGCCGAGCAGGATCGGGATCTTGTCGGCGTCGAGCACCGTCTGGATCGAGCGGAGGTCGGTGAACGGCGGGTGCACCGACACGTCGACGACCTCGTAGTCGTCCTTGGCGATCGCGTACGACAGCTTCTGCACCACCTGGATCGCCTCCAAGTGGTTGTGGTGCATCTTCCAGTTCCCCGAGATGAGGGGCTTGCGTCGGGCGGTCACGCGTCCCCCTTGGGGTTTTGGGCGCGCAGAGTGCCATATATGGCCGTGTTCGCGCCCAAAAACGGTTGCGGCGTCATCGGGCGGCCCCGGCGCGCCAGTTGGGGGCGTCGCGGAGGGCCACGAGGCCGGGGAGGTCGCCTTGTTCGAGGAGCTCGAGGCTGGCGCCGCCGCCCGTGGAGACGTGATCGATGTCGTCGTCGAGGCGGAACTTGGCGAGCGCGGCCGCGCTGTCGCCACCGCCGACGACGGTGAACCCGCGGGACTCGGCGCACGCCTGGGCGACGAATCGCGTGCCCGCCTCGAAGCGAGGATCCTCGAACACGCCCATCGGGCCGTTCCAGAAGATCGTGCGGGCCTCCCCCAGCACGTCGCCGAACGCCGCCGCGGTGCCAGGGCCGATGTCGAGGCCCTTCCAACCGTCGGGCACGCGAGTGCCGACCATGCGGACGTCGCCGCCCGCGGCCGGGTTGCCGATCTCCCCACCAGGGCCGAGCGCGACCACGTCCTCGGGGATCTGGATCTTCCCGGTGGCGAGCAGGCGCCCGCACGCCTCGACCTGGTCTTCCTCCAAGAGGCTGTCGCCGACGGGTTGGCCGACCGCCTTGAGGAACGTGAAGCACATCCCGCCGCCGATGAGGAGGGTGTCGACGCGCTCGAGCAGCGCCTCGATCACGCCCAGCTTGTCGCTGACCTTGCTCCCGCCGAGCACCGCGACGAACGGCCGCGCCGGCTGGGTGAGCAAGCCGCCCAGCACTTCGACCTCCTTGGCGAGCAGGCGCCCAGCCGCGGAAGGAAGCGTCTTCGGCGGCCCGACGATCGACGCGTGGGCCCGGTGCGCGGCGCCGAACGCGTCGTTCACGTAGAGGTCGTGGCCCGTCACTAGCTTCTCGGCGAACGAGGGGTCGTTCGCCTCCTCCCCCGCGTCGAACCGGAGGTTCTCCATGAGGTCGACGCCCGGCGCGAGATCGGCGAGCCGCTCGCGCACCGGTTCCATCGAGTACTTGGCGTCCGGCTTGCCCTTCGGCCGGCCCAGGTGGCTGCACGCGGTGACCTTCGCCCCCCGCTCGACCAACCACGAGATCGTGGGAAGCGCGGCGCGGATGCGCAGGTCGTCGTCGATCTTGCCGCCGGTGATGGGGACGTTGAAGTCGGCGCGTAGGAGGACCGACCTCCCCTCCACGTCGGGCAGGTCTTCCAGCTGGGGGAGGGGCTGCGTCACTTGCCGGCGGTTCGCAAGATCAAGTCGACGACGCGGTTCGAGTAACCCCACTCGTTGTCGTACCAGCCGAACACCTTGACGAGGTTGCCCATCGCCATCGTGAGCGGCGCGTCGAACGTGCACGACGCGGGCGACCCGACGATGTCCGACGACACGATCGGCTCGTCGGAGTACACGAGCACCTCTGACAACGGCCCGCTCTCCGCGGCGGCACGGAACGCGGCGTTGATCTCCTCGACGCTGGCGTCCTTGTTGAGGATGGCCGTGAAGTCGGTGATCGACCCGTCGGGGATCGGCACCCGCAGCGAGCTGCCGTCGAGCTTGCCCTTCATCGACTCGAGCACGAGGCTCGTCGCCCGAGCCGCGCCGGTGGACGACGGGATGACATTGACGGCCGCGGCCCGCGCCTCGCGGAGGTCCTTGCTCGGCCCGTCGACGATGGCCTGCGACGCGGTGTAGGCGTGCACGGTCGTCATGAGGCCCCGGTCGATGCCGAACGCGTCGTCGAGCACCTTCACCATGGGGACGAAGCAGTTCGTCGTGCACGAGGCGTTCGAGATCACCTTGTGGGTGGCGGGGTCGAACGTGTCGTCGTTGACGCCGACGACGAACGTGGCGTCGGCACCGGCGGACGGCTGCGACACGATGACGAGCGGTGCGCCGGCCTGCAGGTGGGCGGACGCCTGCTCCTTCGACGTGAAGACGCCGGTCGACTCGATCACGCAGTCGACGCCGAGGTCGCCCCACGGGAGCTTGGCGGGATCGCGCTCGGCCAGGATCTGGATGGTGTCGCCGTCGACCTTGATGCCGTCGCCCACGACCTCGATCGACACGTCCCACGTGCCCTGGATGGTGTCGCGCTTGAGCAGGTGGGCCATCAGCTCCTTCGAGCCGAAGGGGTCGTTGGCGGCAACGAAGTCGATGTCGACGCCGCGCTGCTTCGCGGCCTTGAAGAAGTTCCGCCCGATGCGACCGAACCCGTTGATCCCGACGCGTACCGGCATGTACAGCTCCCTTGCTGTCGTGGTGTCCGTTGGCTCCTATCCGACCAGATCAGCCAGCGCCTTTGCCAGTTGCACCGGATCGTGGGCCGACGCGATCTCGTCGATCGCGAGCGTCACCGCCTTGCCAGGCACGTCGAGCACGCCGACCGGGATCGACCGGTCGTCGTACAGCACGAGGTCGGGCACGACCCCGTGGGCGAGCAGCGCGTCGACGTGTGCGGCCACGTCGAAGCGGGGCGTCTCGGTCGACGAGCGAAGGTTGCAGACGTAGACGAACGGCGCGGCGCTCGCCGCGATCGCGTCGCGAATCGCGGGGACGACGGCCACCGCCAGCACGCTCGTGAACAAGCTGCCGGGGCCGAGGACGATCTGGTCGGCCGCGGCGATGGCGTCGAGCGCGGCCTGGGGAGGCGCGGGGTCGGGCGGCACGAGCGAGAGGTTGACGATGCGACCCGCGGTGGCGACCGCCACCTGGCCCTGCACCTCGCCGTGCTCGGCTGCGGCCTTGAGCACGACCGGCTCGACGGTGGCGGGGAAGACGTCGCCCTGGATGCCGAGGAGGCGGCCCGCCTCCGCGAGCGCGGCGGTGAAGTCGCCCGTCGCGTCGGCCAGCCCCGCGATCACGAGGTTGCCGAGGGCGTGGCCCTGCAACTCGCCGGCATCGGCGCCGAAGCGGTGCTCGAACGCCTTGGCCAGCGGTGCGTCGTCCGACAGCGCGACGAGGCACCGGCGGAGGTCGCCAGGCGGGGGGATGCCGAGCGCTTGGCGAAGCCGGCCGCTGCTGCCGCCGTCGTCGGCGACGCTGACGATCGCGGTGACGTGGCTCGCGTAGCGGCGGGCGGCGCGCAGCGTCACCGCCGTGCCGTGACCGCCGCCGAGGGCGACGACGCGGGGCCCGCTCACGTGCGGCGCTCGACGTCTCGATGGTGGACGGTCGGGGTGAACCCGCGTGCCTGCATCAGGCCGGCTACCTCCTGCGCGAGGACGACGCTGCGATGGTTGCCACCGGTGCACCCGACGGCGATCGTGAAATAGCTCTTCCCTTCGCGCACGTACGCGGGGAGGAGCAGGTCGAGGAGCGACCCGAGCCGCTCGAGGAAGTCGGTGGTCTCCGGCTGGCCGAGGACGTACTCCTTCACCGGGGCGTCGAGGCCCGTGAGCGGACGGAGCTCGTCGACCCAGTGCGGGTTCGGGAGGAAGCGGCAGTCGATGACGGTGTCGACGTCGAGGGGGATGCCGTGCTTGTACCCGAAGCTGACGACGCTCGTCTGCATCGCCTGATCCTGGTCCTGCCCTGGCGCGAACAGGGTCGTGAGGCGGTCGCGCAGCTGGTGGACGTTGAGGTCGCTCGTGTCGACGACGATGTCGGCCCTCGCCTTGACCGGCTCGAGCAGCAGGCGCTCGCGCTCGATCGCCTCCGCGATCCCCCTGCCCTCGATGCCGACCGGGTGGCGGCGGCGCTTGTCCTCGAAGCGCCGGATCAGGACGTCGTCGTCCGCGTCGAGGAACAGCACCCGCACCCTCGGTCGCGGCCGCTTCCGTTCGAGGTGGTCGAGGGCCGGCAGCAGTTCCTCGAGGAACGCGCTCGCCCACACGACGAGGCAGATGCGATCGGTCTCGGTCGGGACGTTCGGGCGCCTGGCCAAGTCGGCGACCTTGCCGATGAGCGCGGGCGGCAAGTTGTCGATGACGAACCACCCGAGGTCTTCGAACACGCTCGCCGCGGTGCTGCCGCCCGCGCCGCTCAACCCGGTGACGATGACGAACTCACTCATGTCGGCCCACTCATGTCGATTCGCGCATCTTCTCGCACCGGAGAAAGAGCAGGCGCGGGATGGACGCCGCGTCCTCGTACTCCGCGGCGCGAGCGAGGAACCCCGGCGGGGGCGCGGGCTCCTCCATCCGGGTCACGAGCATGCCGTTGGCGATCAGGGCGTTGACGTACCTCGACATTGGCCGATGGATGAAGGGGATGAAGACGCCCTTCTCCACTTCCTCGTCGGTCTTGTCCTCGACGAGATAGCGCCCGATCCGCCAGTACTGCTCGCAGAGGATGTGGTCGTCGATCCAGCCGCTGTTCGGCGTCTGCAGCAGCGGGTGGTTGAGGAAGAACAAGAACCGGCCGCCGGGCGCGAGCACGCGGCCGACCTCGGCGATCGCGGCGTCGACGTCGTCGATGTGCTCGAAGACGAGGCAGGCGACGATCGCGTCGAACGCCCGGTCGGGGAACGGCAGGTGCGCAGCCTCGGCCTTGCCGTACACGGGGCCGCCCGCGCGTTCGTGGGCGACGGCGATCTGGGCCGCGGTGGGGTCGACCCCGGCGACGAGGGCCGCGCCCTCGCGCACGGCGAGGCGGGCGATCTGGCCCTCACCGGTGCCCACGTCGAGCACGCGCCGCGCCGGCGTCGGCGTCGCGAGGTGGTGGGCCGCCAGGGGGAGGATCTGCTCCTCGTACTCCGCGTCCGCGCCCTCGGTGAACCCGTCCTGCCACCAGTGCGCGTTCGCTTCCCACAGGTCGTCGGCCACCAGCGGCGAGCCTAGGTGGAGGGTGTCTCGGCCTTCTTCACGCCGGCACGCACATTCGGGAAGTCGGCCGTTGGCCAGTGCACATGTGTACGGTGTGTAGGGCCGCCACTTGAACCCATTACCGATCCCTCTCGTCGCAGGAATATCGGAACTCGACGGCATACGTAGCTGCATCCGGGCAATGACGCTCGACAAGAGAGGGGTTCGTATGAAAATGATTCAAAGGCTCGCGGCTGTGGCGCTGTTCGTTGCCGCGTCGGTCGGCGTCGGCGCGCAGCCGGCCAGCGCGCACTCGTTCGACTTCTGCAGCGGCAGCGGCATCCTCGAGACGTCGACGCCGACCTATTACGTCGGCTTCGGCCCGCCGGTGGCGACGTCGTACTCGATGTACCTCACGATCGGAGGTTGCTTCCTCGGCCACGAGCCGTTCGCCTTCGGCTTCCTGGGGGGCAGCTGCGGCCTCGCGACCGGCACCGTCAACTGGGCCGGCCATCGCGGCACCGCGATCTGGTCGGGCGGCACCCTCGAGTTCGACGGTCAGGTGGAAGGCGCGTTCTCGATCGCTGCCGACGCCACGTTCGGTCACAGCTGCACGACGGGAGCGTGGAGGTTCTCGGTGAGCGGTTCGGCCATCCTCCACTCAGGCGTCTCGTCGGGCGAGTAAGCGCGCGTCGCTGCGACGCGGGACGCGCCCCGCGCGTCCCGCGTGGCATCGCTACCAATCCACACACGCCGTGTCGCCGCGGTGAGAGAGGACCATTGTGGAAACCCTACGAAGGCTCATGGTCATCGCCATCGTCGTCGCCGGGTCGGTGGGCGTCGGCGCGCAACCGGCGGGCGCTCACGGCATCGACGCTTGCTGGGGCAACGGCACGATGGTGACGGCCGATCCCTTCTATTACGTCGGGTTCGGGCCGCCCGCATCGGCGGGGTTCAACCTCGTCTTGTCGATCGGCGGCTGTGTGCTCACGCACGGCGGCTCGCTGTCTGGCGGACCTCTCCTCGGCCACTGCGGATTGGGGACCGTGTCGATCCAGTGGGACGGCCACGCCGGCTCGGGCGTCTGGGCTGGAGCCACGGTCGCCTTCACCGGCCCGCAGATCGTGGGTTCGATGACGCTCACGCCGGACGCCCTCGCAGGGGAGAGCTGCGAGCGCGGTGCCGACCAGTTCCTGGTTTCCGCTGTCGTCGTCCTGTCGACGACCTGAGAGAGGCGACCGCGGGAGCACGACCCGAAGGCTCGCTGTCGTCCTGGTGCTGTCGCGGCGTCAGTCGGCGTCGGCGCCCAACCTCTCATCGTTCTGGGTGCAGAAAGACTCGCCTGGCGAGTCTTTCTGCACCCAGAACGAGGTCACGACCCGCGGAGGGTAACCGTGCCGGCCGTATCGACGATGCGGTACCCGTTGCCCGACGCGGTGCGGGCGAGGCGCGTCGAGCCGGACGTACCGTTGCCGAGCGGGGGGGCATCGCCAACGTTCTGGACGACGCCGTCCTCGTAGAGGACCCAATAGCCCTTGCCGGACGCGGTCGACTCGATGTCGACGGCTTTCACGCCCGACCGGGGACTGCTCGTGAGCGACGAGGCCGAGCCGTGCCCACGAACGCCGGCGTTCTCGGTCAGCAGCCAGTAGCCGTCGCCGACGTACGCCGCGGCGGTGTACCGAACCGAGTTGCTCGGCGCAGGCTCGTCGCCGAAGTGCTGCGCGTCGCCGAACGGGTACACGTTGCCGCCCCGGTCGACGAGCACGTAGCCCTTGTCCGAGTAGGCGATGTCGACGATCCCGCCGAACGTCGGGACGCTGCCGGTCGAGCCGTAGAACGCGGAGTCCCCGAAGGTGTAGAGCCCGCCGTCGTCCCCGACGACGACGTACCCGTTGCCTGAGGGCGACGCGGCGAACGCCACCAGCGGGCGGGCGGGCGTCGAGCCCCGCAGGTCGCCGTGGAAGGTCGCGCCGTCGTGCGCCTGGACCGTGCGTGACCCCGCGTCGAACGTCCAGTAGCCCGTAGGCGCGCTGGCGACGCCGTTCCGATTGGTGTTCGGGGCGACGGTCGTCGGCGGCGAGGGCGTGCCGCGAGATGTCGTGGTCGTTGGTGCGGTGGTCGGCGCCACCGTCGTCTTCACCGTCGTGCTGGTGACGGGGCGGACGGCGCGCGTGGTCGTTGGCCCCGCCGTCGTCGACGACGCGTCGACCGCGGACAACCCGAGGGTCGTCGTGGTGTCCTCCACCGTCGTCTCGGTCGTCGAGGTCGTGGTCGAACCGCCGGAACCGACCTCGAGCCTCCGGCCGTCGCCGTCGCCGCCGGTCAGAGCGGCCGCGATGCCGAAGCCGCCCAGCAGGGCGGCCACCGCGGCGATGGCCACATGCACGCGAGTCGGCCGGAAGCGGGGCGCGCCGGGCTCTGCCTGGAGCTCCGGTTGCGGCTCTGGCTCGAGCGCGCCCGCGTCGAATCCGGGGTCGCCGCCGTCGAACGTCATGCCTCACCTATCGGCGGTCGAGCCGTGAACCTTTGTGAACACGGCTTCGGCCACCGCGTCCGGCAACCACGGCAGCGCCTTGAGCGACTCCAGCGAGGCGGCTTTGACCGCACCGACGCCGCCCAACTCCTTGACGAGGCGCTTGCGTCGCGTCGGCCCGAGGCCGGCGACGTCGTCGAGCACGCTCTTCGTCATCCGCTTGCCGCGGAGCTGCCGGTGGTAGGCGATCGCGAACCGGTGGGCTTCGTCCCTGATCCGCTGCAGGAGGTACAACGCCTCCGACTGGCGGGCGATGCGGATCGGGTCGGCCTGCCCCGGCAGGTACACCTCCTCGAACTGCTTGGCGAGCGCGGCGACGGGGATCTCGTCCTCCAACCCGAGCTCTTCCAGCACGCGGATCGCGACCGAGAGCTGGCCCTTGCCGCCGTCGACGAGCAGCAACTGGGGCGGGTACTGGAACTTCTTCGGCCTCGTGCCCTCGGAGATCTCGCGGTCGCGCTCCGCGAGCAGCGCGGTGAGGCGCCGCGTGAGCACCTCTTCCATCGCCGCGAAGTCGTTGTTCGAGCCCTCGGTCGCGCGCACCTTGAACCGGCGGTAGTCGTTCTTCTTTGGCAGCCCGTCCTCGACGACCACCATCGACCCGACGTAGTCGCTGCCCTGGATATGGCTCATGTCGAAGCACTCGATCCGCAGCGGCGCCTCCGGCAGGTCGAGGGCGTCCTGCAGCGCGTTCAGGGCCTTCGCCCGCGCGTTGTGGTCGGCGGAACGCTTGAGACGGTGGCGGACGAACTCCTCTTGCGCGTTCTTCGTCACGGTCTGCTGCAGCGTGCGCTTGTCGCCGCGTTGCGGGACGCGAACCTCCACGCGCGTGCCCCGCAGGAGCGCGAGCCACTCCTCGTAGAACGGGCGGTCGTCCGGGTCGTCCGGCACGAGCACCTCGCGCGGCAGGTCGAGCGTCGGCTCGGTGTAGAGCTGCTCGAGGATGCGGGCGATGAGCTGCGCCCGGTCGAGCTCTTCCACCTTGTCGACGACGAACCCCTTGCGCCCGACGACCCGCCCGCGTCGCACGTAGAACACCTGGACGCTGGCTTCGAGCTCGTCCTCCGCGAGGCCGATGACGTCGATGTCCTCCGGCCGCTCCGTCACCATCTGTTGCTTCTCGATGGCCTTCCTGACGCTGCCGAGCCGGTCGCGCAGCCGCGCCGCCCGCTCGAACTCCAGCGACTGCGCGGCGTCGACCATGTCGCGCTCGAGGCGGTTGACGATAGGGCCGGTGTCGCCGTCGAGGAACTGGCACAGGTCGTTCACCAGCGAGTCGTACGCGGGCTTCTCGATCTCCTTCACGCACGGACCCGCGCACTTCTCGATGTGGAACAGCAGGCACGGCCTGCCGAGCTTCTCGTGGCGCTCGAACTTGTGGTCGCTGCACGTGCGGATCGGGAACGTGCGTAGGAGCAGGTCGAGCGTCTCGCGGATGGCGTACGCGTGGCCGAACGGGCCGTAGTACTTCGTCCCCTTCTGCTTCGCCCCCCGCCTCACCATCGCCCGCGGCCACTCGTCCGACAGCGTGACGGCGAGGAAGGGATAGCTCTTGTCGTCGCGCAGCCGGATGTTGAACCGCGGCTTGTGCTGCTTGATGAGGCTGTACTCGAGGAGCAGCGCCTCGACGTCGTTCTTCACCTGCATCCACTCGACCGTCTCGGCCGTCGCGACCATCTGCGCGGTCCGGGGGTGCAGGTTGCGGGGGTTCTGGAAGTAGTTGCTCAGCCGCGACCGCAGGCTCTTCGCCTTGCCGACGTAGATGACGCGGCCGTCCCTGTCCTTGAACTGGTACGAGCCCGGAGCGTCGGGGATCGTCCCCGCGGGCGGCCGCTGCAGCATCGTCCTATTCTCACCCGCCCGCCGGGTTAGACAGGACGCCGATGGTCAACCCGCGCGTGGCGGCGATCGCCCCTCCGCTGGGGCTCGGGCTGCTGTTCGCGGCGGTCACGATGGCGGGCCTGTTCGTGGGCGGCGAGCTGTTCATCGACGGGTGGGCGATGCCAGGCGACTTCTGGTTCGGGGCCCGCCTCGCCGACTACGTCGCGTCCGGTGCGGTCGCCTACGTGTACGAGGCCGACGCGCGTTACCTAAGCCTCCCCGCGTGGCCGATCGTCCTCGCGCCCGCAGCCGCACTGGCGCACCGGATGGGGCTGGTCTTCTACCACCCGGAGATGCCCGTGCCGCGGCCGACGGCCTGGCCGCTGCTCGGCACGTACACCGCGGTCGTGACCTCGCTGACCTTCGTGCCCGTCCGCAAGGCATTGCCGGCGCGGGGCATGCGGTACCTGGTGCTGTTCGGGCTGCTCGTGTACGTGCCGGCGGCGATCGCGTACGGCCACCCCGAGGACGTCATCGCCGTCGCGTTCGTCGTGCTCGCAGAACGCGCGCGGGCGCAGGGCAACGTCGACCGCGCCGCGACGTACCTGGGCGTGGCCATCGGGTTCAAGACGGCGATGCTGCTCGCCGTCGGCGCGTTCGTCGTGCTCGTGCCCGCCGGCAGGAGGCTCCGCGCGCTCGCGGTCGCGGCGGCCATCCCCCTCGTGCTCGCAGCCATTCCGCTCGCCGCCGATTGGGAGCACGCGTCGCGGAACTTGTTCTCCTCCGGGACGCACCTCGACTTCGGCCACCGGTCGCTCCTGTTCGGCGACCGCGGCGGGGGCATCGACGCCGGTGCGTTCCGCGCCGCGGGCCTTGCCATAGCGCTCGTGGTCGGTGCAACGGCGGCCCGGCGAGCGACGTCTGCGGCCGCGACGGCCGCT
>DASVEG010000238.1:0-14068 GCA_036380695.1 Acidimicrobiales bacterium | reverse complement strand
GGAGCTGTGCCGCCAGATCTACCGGTATGCGCCGGCCGAGCTGATCATGCTCGACCGCGACGAGACGGCGCTGCACTCGGTCCAGCTCTCCATCGAGGGTCGGGCGCTGCTCGACACGCCGAGCCTCGTGCTCGCCGACATCCGCGACGGCAAGCGCATCGAGCGCCTCTTCGAGGAGCGCCAGCCGGAGGTCGTGTTCCACGCGGCTGCGTTGAAGCACCTCACGCTGCTCGAGCGCCACCCGGGCGAGGCGCTCCAGACGAACGTCTGGGGAACGCTCAACGTGCTCATGGCGTCGGCGTGGTCGGGCGTCGAGCGGTTTGTGAACATCTCGACCGACAAGGCCGCTGACCCCACGAGCGTGCTCGGCTACACCAAGCGCATCGCCGAGTGCCTCACCGCCTTCATCACGCAGCAGACGTCCGGCACGTATCTGTCGGTCCGGTTCGGGAACGTGCTGGGCAGCCGTGGGTCGATGCTCTCGACGTTCCAGTCGCAGATCGCGTCAGGCGGGCCCGTCACGGTGACCGACCCCGAGGTGACGCGCTTCTTCATGACGATCCAGGAAGCGTGCGAGCTCGTCATCCAAGCGGGAGCGATCGGCAACGACGGTGAGGCGCTCGTGCTCGACATGGGCGAGCCGGTACGCATCGCCGACGTCGCCCGCCGCCTCGCAGCCCAGGCGCCGAGGCCGGTGCAGATCGTGTACACGGGTCTTCGTCCCGGCGAGAAGCTGCACGAGGTTCTGCTGGGCACGGGCGAGCCCGACCACCGCCCGGTCCACCCGCTCGTTTCGCACGTCGTCGTGCCTGCGCTGCAACCCGCGGCGGTTCTCGCGTTGGAGACTGCCGGCGATCCCGACCTCCTCGTGAAGCAGTTCGCGGAACTGTGCGAGTCGACGGCGGACGCGTCGCACATGCCGTAGCTGGGCTGCCGTCGATCCAACTTCGCCCGCGATCGAGTAGACCCGACGGCGCAAAGGCCGATGCCCGTACTCGCTGCCTTCGTGCTTGCGCTCATGAGCATGCCGATCGTCCTTGCCGTCCTTCACCGGCGCGGCTTGGTCGACCGGCCGAATGAGCGGTCCTCCCACGCGGTCCCGACGCCGCGTGGCGGCGGCGTCGCGGTCGCGCTCGGCGCCAGTGCCGGCGCGTTCCTGTCGACCGCCATCACCGGCTCGGCTCGCGCCGCTCTCGTCGGCGGCGCGCTCGCCCTCGGCGGTGTCGGTCTCGCCGACGACGTGCGCTCCCTCGCGGCGTACACGCGTCTCGGCCTCCAGTTCGCGATCAGCGGTGCGGCCCTCGCTGGTCTCCTCGTTGGTCTGTCGGGATCGCCACTATGGCAAGTCGTGTTCGTCGCGGGGTGTGTCGTGTGGTGCGTCGCGTACGTGAACGCGTTCAACTTCATGGACGGCATCAACGGCATCTCGGTGGCCCAGGCGACGATCGCGGGCGTCGCCTGGTGGGTGCTCGGCACCGCCCAGGACGCCGACGCGTTCGCCACCGCGGGTGCGCTCATCGCGGCCGCGGCACTCGGCTTCGCACCGTTCAACTTCCCGAACGCCCGCGCGTTCATTGGCGACGTTGGGAGCTACTTCGTCGGGTTCTGGCTCGCAGGAACGGCGATTCTCGGGCTCCGCGCGGGTATCGCGCCCGAAGCCGTGCTCGCTCCGCTTTCTCCTTACCTTGCCGACACCGCGTCGACCCTCATCCGGCGCCTGCGTCAGGGGGCGACGCTGCACGAAGCCCACCGCGATCACGCCTATCAACGGCTGACCGTTCGCGGATGGAGCCACGCAAGGACGACGACGTTCGTCGGAGCGGTCATCGCGATTGCGGCGGGCCTGGGGGGGATCGCGGCGACGGCATCCCTGCCAGCGCGTGGCGCGGCCGACGCCGCGCTCCTCCTCCTGCTCGCTGGCTATGTGGTGAGTCCCGAGGTCGTGCCCCCGCGAGCCGACGCGGAAGGCAACGTCGTTTGATGCGCATCCTCGTCGTCTCGCACTACTTCCCTCCCGAGATCGGTGCGCCGCAGGCGCGGTTGTCCGAGCTCTCCCGCTACTGGGCCGAGGCAGGTCACGAGGTCACAGTCCTGACCGGGCTGCCGAACCACCCGACGGGCGTCGTGGCGCCGGAGTACCGCCGCAGGATGACATGCGAGGAGCACGTCGACGGCTACCGCGTGTTGCGCACGTGGTTGTATGCCACGCCGAACGAGGGCGTCGTCAAGAAGACGCTCGGTCACCTGTCGTTCATGCTCACGTCGGTCGCTCTCGGGCTCCGGCGCACGGGGCCGCAAGACGTCGTCGTCGTGTCGTCGCCGACGTTCTTCTCGATCTTCTCGGCGTGGTTCATCGCGCGGGTGCGACGGGCGCGATTCGTGGTCGAGATCCGTGACCTGTGGCCGGCCATCTTCGTGGAACTCGGCGTCCTCACGAATCCGTGGGTGATCCGGCTACTGGAAGCGTTCGAGACCGCGGCATACCGCGCCGCGGACGCGGTCGTCGTCGTCACCGAGGGCTTCAAGGAACACATCGTCGCGAGGCGTGTGCCCGAAGCAAAGGTCCACACGATCCACAACGGCGTCGACATCGACCGCTTCGCCCCGGACGGCGTCGCCGAGCACGAGCGCCTCGCGGCGCGTGCGCGTTTGGGAGCGTCCGCCGGCGAGACGCTCGTGCTCTACACCGGAGCCCACGGACTGTCACACGGCTTGGTGGCGATCGCCGACGCGGCGGCGAAGCTCGATGGCGAACCCATCCACTTCGCGTTCGTCGGCGAGGGCGCGGCGAAACGCGACCTCGAGGCGCGTGTCGCCGAGCTGGGGCTCCGCAACGTGACCATGCTGCCCGGCGTGCCGCGCGCCGAAGTCCCAGCCCTGGTGGCCGCCGCCGACATTTGCCTTGTCCCGCTCCGCGACGTGCCGCTGTTCTCCACGTTCATCCCGTCGAAGATGTTCGAGTACCTCGCGGCAGGCAAGGCAATCGTCGGGGCGGTTCGGGGCGAGCCGGCAGGCATCCTTCGAGACGCCGGCGCTGTCGTCGTGGAGCCCGAGAACTCGGCTTCGATCGCGGACGCGATCCGCCAGTTGGCGCGTGACCGGGACCAGCGGCGGAGCATGGGCACCATGGGTCGGGCCTTCGTCGTCGACCACTTCGACCGCCGGAACCTCGCCGGCGCCTACCTCGACATCCTCGAGCCGTGAGATTCCTCGTGACCGGCGGGTCGGGCTTCACGGGGCGGCACGTCATCCCCTTGCTCGTCGAAGGCGGCCACGACGTCGTCGCAACGGCACGCAGCGACCGGGCGAGCGAGCGTGTCGCCGAACTCGGCGCCACACCCGTAGGCGCCGACCTCGACGACACCGCCAGCGTCGACACCGCGTTCGCGAGCGCGAAAGCCGATGTGCTCGTCAACATCGCGTCCCTCGGGTTCGGCCACGCACCGGCGATCGTCGCCGCCGCAGAAGATGCCGGGATCGAACGCGCTGTGTTCGTGTCGACGACCGCGGTGTTCACGACGCTGAGTGCTGCGTCAAAGGCGACGAGAACGGCTGCCGAGGCGACGATCAGCAGCAGCGCACTCCGCTGGACCATCGTCCGCCCGACGATGATCTACGGCGCGCCCGGAGACCGGAACATGGAACGCCTGCTCCGGGTCCTCCGCCGCTCGCCGGTCGTGCCGCTGCCCGGTGGCGGCGCGCGGCTGCAGCAGCCCGTGCACGTGGGCGACCTCGCCGAAGCGATCGTGACGGCCGCCGTCACCAACGCTGCCGTCGGGAAGGAGTACGACGTCGCCGGCCCTCAACCGTTGACGTTCCGGCAGGTGGTCCAGCAGGCCGCGGAGGCCGCGGGCCGCTCGCCGCTGCTGGTGCCCGTCCCCCTCCGCCCGCTGATCGCCGCGTTGCGCGGCTACGAGCGCGTGGTCTCCCGCCCGCGACTCAAGGCCGAACAACTCGAGCGACTCGCCGAAGACAAGGCGTTCGACATCACGGCAGCGCGTCGCGACCTCCGTTACGACCCCCGCTCGTTCGCCGCCGGGATCGCCGAAGAAGCGGCGCTGGTCGCGTGATGACGCGAGCAGGCCACGCGCTGCTGCTGGCGCGAACGGTCCGTCACCTCCGGCCGGCGCAGGTCGTGCACCGCGCGCGACTGCGCGCCCAGAAGCAGGTCCTGCATCGTTGGCCAGGCGTGCCGGAGCGCAGGTGGCGCCGCCCGGTGAGCGGCGAGCCCGGGTGGCCACTCTCGTTCGCGCCGCTGCTGCTCAAGATGCCGAGCGACCCCGAGCGCGCTGAGCAGATCGCGCGCGGGACGTTCTCGTTCCTCGGCCACACCCGGTCGGTGGCGGCCCCGACCGACTGGTCGCGGCCTGAGGCGTCGCAGCTGTGGCGCTACAACCTGCACTACTTCGAGTGGGCTGCCGCGCTCGCGACACGCGGCGGCCATGCCTCGGCTCAGGACGCGTTCTTGCGGCTGTGGCGATCGTGGCAGCAAGGCGCCCGATTCGGGCGCTGGGACGAGTGGTCGCCGTACGTGGTGTCCGTGCGCGCGTGGTCGCTCGCCGCCGTGTTCGACTCCCTCGTTCGCGGCACGGAGATCGAGTCCGACGTCGTGAAGTCGCTCGAGTCCCACGCCGGGTTCGTACTCCGCAACCTCGAGCTCGACGTCGGCGGCAACCACCTCCTGAAGAACCTCAAGGCGCTCGTTGGGCTCGGCGTGTTCCTGGGCGACGACGACCTCGTCGATCGGGCACGAGGGATGATCGAACGCGAAGTGGGCGTGCAGGTCCTCGCTGACGGGGGACACTTCGAGCGCTCGCCCTCGTACCACTGCCAGGTGCTCGGCGACCTCATCGACGTCGTCGGCCTGCTGCGGGCGACCGGCCGCGAAGACCTCGACTCGGTCGATCACGCGATCGCACGCATGCGTGCCTGGCTCGGGGCAATGCTGCTCCCCGACGGCGATGTGCCGCTGTTCAACGACGCCGAGCTCGTCGGCCGACCGCGAATCGTGCTCCTCGAGCCCACGCCCGCGGCCGACGAGACGCTCACCGTGCTCGGTGACTCCGGATACGTCGTCGCGCGACCGTCGTCGCGAATTCACCTCGTTGCCGACGTGGGCCAGCCGTGCCCTCCCGATCTCCCCGCTCACGCCCACGCCGACTGCCTCAGCTTCGAACTCTGCGTCGACGGCACGCGCCTTGTCGTCGACACGGGCACCTCGACGTATGCCCCCGGCACCCGACG
Source organism: Acidimicrobiales bacterium (assembly GCA_036380695.1). GTDB lineage: Bacteria > Actinomycetota > Acidimicrobiia > Acidimicrobiales > CADCTF01 > DASVEG01. The sequence continues at coordinate 8,824 of DASVEG010000238.1, read as the reverse complement.
TCAGTTCGAGCGCTCCACCGCCGCCCACAACACCGTCGGTATCGACGGTGCCGATCAGACCGAGGTGTGGGGCACGTTCCGCGCCGCGAGGCGCGCCGTCCCGAGGTTGGAAGCCGCGTCGGAATCGGACGGTGTCCTCGTGGTCGTTGCCTCGCACGACGGCTATCAGCGCCTGCCCGGCAGGCCGCTCCACCGCCGTCGGTGGGAAGTCCGTGCTGCGGCGGTGACGATCGAAGACACGGTCTCCGGGGCGGGTGTGCACGAGGTCGTCGCGCGCGTGCACCTCGCGCCGGGCACGTCCGTATCGAGAGACGGGCGTACGGTGCGGGCTGGGCCGATGAACATTTCCTGCAATCAAGAACTCGACCTGGCCGACGCGATGGTCGCGACTGCTCACGGCCACGCGTTGCATGCGACGTGCGTGGTCGCGCGTTCGAAGGCGCAGCTTCCCATCCGAGTAGTGACGACGCTGGACCTTCCCGACCCTTGATCGGGCACCGGGAACCGGGAGTGAGATGAAGCAAGTCGTGCAGGCAATCTCTGGCGGCCCGGTGCGCGTCGTCGACGTTCCGCGCCCAACCATCGATTCAACCCAGGTCCTCGTCCAGACGGTGGCCAGCGTCATCTCCGCCGGCACGGAGCGCGCCGTGACGGCGCTGGCCCAGTCGAGCCTCCTCGCAAAGGCCCGCGCGCGCCCCGACCTCGTCCGGCAAGTGATCAACAAGGCGCGCACCGAAGGCATCGGAGCGACTGCACGGGCGGTGCGGTCGCGACTCGACGAAGACCTTCCCCTCGGCTACTCGGCAGCGGGCATCGCGCTCGAAGTGGGCGAAGCCGTGGCCGGCGTTGCGCCTGGCCAACTCGTCGCGACCGGGGGCGCCGGGCGCGCGAACCACGCCGAGTTCCAAGCCGTCCCCGGGTTGCTCTGCTGCCCGGTGCCGCGCGGCGTCGCGGCCGAGGACGCCGCGTTCGCAACGATCGCGTCGGTCCCCCTGCACGGACTACGCCTCGCCGAGATCGGTCCGGGCTCCAAAGTCGTCGTCGTCGGGTTGGGCCTGCTCGGCCAGATGGCCGCGCGCCTCGCGCAGGCGACCGGGTGCGACGTCGCCGGCATCGACGTCGGCGAGTTCACTATCGAGCGCGCGAGGACGTCGGGCTGCTTCGCGCTCAGGGAAGCGGGCTTGGAGACGACGGCGTCGATTCTCGACTGGTCGCGCGGGCGGGGTGCGGACGCAGTGGTCGTCACTGCTGCAACGCAATCGAGCGACATCGTGCGTAGGGTTCCGGAGCTGTGCCGCGACCGTGCCACCGTCGTGATCGTCGGGGACGTCGGGCTCGATCTCGAGCGCACGCCGTTCTACGAGCGTGAGCTGACACTCCGGTTCGCGCGCTCCTACGGGCCAGGGCGTTACGAGCGGAGTTACGAGGACTGGGCGGTCGATTACCCGCCGGGGTTCGTGCGGTGGACGGAAGGACGCAACATCGAGGCCGTCCTCGATCTCATCGCGGCCGGCCACCTCGACGTCGGCGACCTCGTCACCCACCGCTTCGATATCGCCGCCGCACCCGAGGCGTACGAGTTGATCGAGACGCGGAGGGAGCCGTACCTCGGTATCGCGCTGCAGTATCCCGAGAAGCCGGCCGCGGACGAACCGATCGTCGTCAACCCACGGCGCGCGGCATCTGCCGCCGGCGCCGGCACAGGCGTCGGGTTCATCGGGGCAGGCGCGTTCGCTTCGACCGTGCTCGTCCCCGCGTTCTCTGCGGCCGGGTTCGACCGACTCGTTTCCGTCGCCTCCGCGTCCGGGTTGTCGGCGCGCCGGCTCGCAGAGCGTGCCGGGTTCGAGAAGGCGGTGAGCTCAGCAGATGCAGTGATCGACGACCCCGACGTCGACGTCGTCGTCATCGCGACCCCGCACTCCACCCACGCCGAGTACGCCGAACGCGCGCTGCGTGCGGGCAAGCACGTGTTCTGCGAGAAGCCGCTGGCGCTCACGATCGAGGAGCTCGATCGCGTCGAGGCAGCCTGGCGCGACAGCGGCCGCGTCCTGTTCGTCGGCTTCAACCGCCGCTGGTCCGACTCCGTTCGCCTCGTACGAGAGCACATGGCGGGAGTCGGTCCTCTCGCGATCAGCTATCGCGTGAACGCCGGACCGGTCCCCGCCGGGCACTGGTACAACGACCGCGTGCAGGGCGGCAGGCTCATCGGCGAGGTGTGCCACTTCATCGACACGTGCGCCGCTATCGCGGGCGAGGACGTCACGTCGGTCGTTGCCGTCGGTTCCGGCGGAGCCGAGCGAGCGCTCGCGACCGATCTGTCCGTGTCGCTCGGGTTCGCAAACGGAACCGCGTCCATCGTCTACGCGAGTGGAGGTCCCGCGGGTCTGGCGAAGGAGCGGGTCGAGGTGCTCGGACGCGGCAAGCATGCGATCATCGATGACTTCCGCCGCGTCGAGCTCGACGGCAAGGTGACGTCGTTTGGCGGCCAGGACAAGGGGCATCGCCGCCAGGTCGAGGCGTTTACGGAGGCGATCGCGTCCGATGGGTCGTCCGCTGCGGCTATCGCGTCAGCACGGGCCACGCTGCGTGCGGCATCGCGCCTGGACAACGGCATGTGATGCCTCCAGAGGCCTTGGCGCGACACTCCCTGTTGCATTCTCCCCGGCTAATCCCGACATCGCGATTGACATGTGGCCGGGCCGGCTTACTCGCGTGGAGGCGACCTGCGTACTGCTCGGAAGGCCGCCAGTAGCGCGACCGTGTATGACGCGACGCTCGCAACGGCGACCGAAGTGGGGACCCGAGAAATGAGAATCCCCAACAGAAACACTCCGGCGCCAGCGCCTTGGACTAGCGCAAGTCGGAGAGGCTGGCGTCGTCCGAGCAGTCGACCCGACATCAGCTGGAGGAGATAGTTCACGGGGCTTCCCAAGGCGAGGACCTGGGCCACGGGCACAGACGCACCGAATGACTCCCCGAAAACTCGCGGGATCGCCCACGGTGCACTGGCGGCCAGCAAGACCCCCGCGCCCGCAACCACCCCGGCCCCTCGCACGTCTATTCCCTTGGCCTCGCCGGTAAGGCCGCGGATCGCGCCCGCCGAGCCGACGAACACCGCCACCTGCCCGAACGCGACGCCAACCGCGTATACGCCCACGTCTCGGGACGGCGCCATGAGACTGAGCATCAGCAGATCCAGGCGACTGTTGAGGAACTGCATGACACTCGCGGCTTGTGCTGCTAGCCCGAAGCCGAGCACTCGGCGTATCAACGGGCCCGAAGACCGACGTGGATTCGACCGAGGACCAAGTAGAAGCGGGGCCCACAGCGACGCCGCTGCGGCGACGGCGAACGCCCTGACCGAGCGGGTCCCGGCCTCGCCGTTGGTAGCGAGAAATGCTAGCGCCGTACCCCCAGCGTATGCAGCGGGCTGTGCCAACCGAAAGGCTACAAATCTGGCGCGCCGCTGTGTCGCTAGTAGCCAGCCGCCGGCGAGTTCTACCTGGCTGGTGACCAGGGAGGTGACAGCCAGGAGAACGCTCAGCATCCGCTCGGAAGGGAATAGATGAGTCCCGAGGACCACCCCCGTGAGTGTGACCGGAACGGCCATCACGGCAGTGACGGCCCGGCTGGCACGCAGCAGGCCCGCTGGGTCGTCACCTTGTTGGGCGAGAACGACTATCGCCTTGTCGAGCGCTACCGCACCAGCCCAACCCAAGAGCTGACTCCAGATCACTAGTGCGGTCACAACGCCGCGGCCTTCGGCGCCCACCGCGCGCGCAATCACGACGCTCGCGAGAACGCCAGCGAGTTGGCCCGCGACGAGTGCTCCCTCAAGCGCCCGGTGCCGGCGGAGCAACCGCGCTGCACGGGCACGTATTGGCGCGAGGGCGTACCGCAAGGTGCGTTGAGGCTATCGAGGCCGCAGCGCGACCGGTGTAGGGTCCACAACCCGTGCTGTGCGGACGCCGGTCATCGGAGAGCCGGGGCGATTGGCTCGTCCTCGTTGCGTCGCTGGGCCTCGGCGGCGGGATCGAGCGCTACGCCGACACGGTGATCCGGTCTCTTGAGCGACTCGGTCACTGCGTGGACGTCGTCGCACTGCGTTCGCACGGAGCCGCGCCAACAGCTCGAACAAAGGCTCGATTCCTCTGGCACGTCTTTCGCGCGCTTCGCGACCCGTCACGCAAGTATCAGGCTGTCGTCGTCATGCATCCATCGATGTACCCGGCCGTCTCGGCCGTCGCGCGGCTCGCGCGTTGTTCGGCGCCCCGGTTCTGCTTCTTCTTCGGTCACGACATATGGTCCGCGCCGCACCGTCACCTTCGGCGGGTGCGCCGGACACGAGCGCGCGCCGTGACGATCAGCGCGTTCAGCAGCGGCGCTCTGGCCGCGCGAGGCGTTCGTGCGGACGTGCTTGAGCCGGGCCTGCCGCGCGATTGGTATGACCTGCTCCGCAGCCGAACCAGGCCTAAAGCCGCGTGTGCGGACCCGTCAACGTTGCACATTCTGATGACTTTTCGTCTCGGCCAGGCCGTGTCCAAGGGCGCCCTCCGTGTCATCGAGGCGTCGGACCGGCTGCGCAAAGCGCACCCGGAATGCGCCGTCCGGCTGCTTATCGCGGGCACGGGTTCTACTCCGGCAGTGCTCATCAATGCCGCTACGTCTCGTCCGTGGCTCCAAGTCGTCGAATCGCCCTCGGATGGACAGCTTGCCGCGTTGTACACGTCCGCCGACGTCTTCGTACTCCCGACGGCCATTTCGCTCACGCGACCGTACTCCGGCGAAGGGTTTGGAATCGTGATGGGAGAAGCGCAGCTGGCAGGAACGCCGGTAATTGCACCGATATTCGGCGGCACAGCCTCTGCCTTTTTGCCTGGGATAACAGGAACTGCGCTGTTGACTGAGTCCGTCGATGAACTCTTCTCCGCGCTCGAAGAGTTCCTGCTGGATCGCAACCGCGCGAACGCGATCGCTACGAACGCGAGCGCGTGGGCGGCTGCGAGGTTTGCGCCGACCACATTCGATGCCGCAGTGCGCCGAGTGATGATGGGCGAGGGTGGTTCTCGTCCGTTGAACCTATTCGTCGACCCGCGTGAAGGGACGCGAGAGGGGGACGCTACCGAGCAGTAGCACGCAGCACTCCCGCCGTCTGGAGCGCGCACAGATCCCAGTCATATGCTCGAGGGAGACTGGCGCCAGCGATGGGCTCCTCGATCGCTTCTCTCGCCGCACGTTCAATACTCGCCTCATCCCAGGGGTCGAAGTACGCTGCAGCCTCGCCAGCGATCTCGCGGTTGCTCGCCGCGTCAGCAACAAGAAGCGGAAGTCCGTGACCGCGCGCTTCCAGCAACGGATGGCCGAATGTCTCAGCGTACGATGGCCACACGAAGACCTCCGCGGCAGCGTACTCTGCGGCCAGTTCGTCTCCGGAGCGATGGCCGAGAAAGCTTACCTGAGCGCGGAGGCCGAGCCCGTCGACAAGGGACATAACGCTCTGCTCGTACTCCGGCTCGAAGAACTTTCCGACGACGCGTAGCTGCCAGCCGGGTCCGATCCGGCCGAGAGCGGTGAGCAATCGATGAAGGTTCTTGTAGCGATATAGGTTCGACACGAGCAGGAAGCGCCTCGTATCAGAATGGTATGTATGCGGCGGACGTTCTGGCGGGCCACCGTGGTAAATCACCTCTACACCTTGCCGCCGTTTTAGCCCATGATGAGCGACCGTGGATCGCGCATATTCGCTGACGGCGATCACAGCGTCGGCCGCTCGCACCGACTGCATCGCCAACAGTCGCCGCGCTGAGAATCGGACTCGACGCGACCGTGGATATTCTGCGACGTGCGGCGGGTAGTACATCGCATTTCGCGCGGCGAGAACGGTCGGCTGGCGGTAACGCCAGAACGCGAGCTCCGTCGGCACGTATATAACATCGGGTCGGGACTGCGCGACCGCCTTTCGCCACGCCCGCGACGTCGGCGCGGTGCGACGTTCCGCATCGACAACCTGGGCGCCGGCGAGGGCCTCCCCTGCCGATGCGGCAAGGGCACTCCTAACGAGAACGGGGCCGACTTCCAGCCCGGGCAGCGCTCGGAGCCGAGGAAGGAGCTCCCTGACATATGTGACGCCCCCACCCGCCTGGGCCGAGGACAGGTCGATCGCAACTTTCATCGCAACGGGGGATTCCTACGGCGAGCAGGGTGCGGTGCCATAGGACGATGTGCTTTGTCGGAACGTCCCCCGACGCCCGAACCGAACGCACATCTGTTCGGCCGCTCACCGGATGACCGCTGCATGTCGCCGCGCGTCATGACGGACGAATGCTTGCCTAGCGTGAGTGGTCTCCCGGAGGGGCCGGGAGGCGACTCGTGCTCACGATCCCGCAACTGGGTCGACCTGGACGCCCGAGTCAGCAGCATTGATGCCAGGGCAATCACCACGATCGTTCCGCTCCGATTACCCGTAAAGACAGGGCCACCGAAGCTGGTCGCGGCGCACACGACCATAATGCCGACCGCGCCACGTCGAATCACCCGGCTCGGGAATTCGGCCCTGATCACGGCACGAAGGAGGAAGCCGAAGTGGAGCGCCATAGCCGCGATGCCGAATGCGCCCGCCACGACGAAGGCCTCTATCCAGGCGCTGTCCGTAGGAAACGATCGCGCGCTTCCGAGACCGAACCCGATTAAGGGTGATGCAGACCCGACGATCTCCCATGGCCCCTGTAGAGACGTATTTCGCCCACCCGACAAAAGCTGGATGCTCGATCCGCCGTCGGCGTCGATCCGAACTAGGCGACGAAAGGCGCGGAAGCCGCTCCACGCGCCCAAAGATACTTGAACCCGTAGCAGCGTCGCGACCAAGTACGCCAGTATGACGGACCAACCGACCAAGATCGCTCGTGGCATCGCCGAGCGGAGGCGGGCGGTCGCTCGCGAGCGCGCGGGCCAGGCAAAGACCAACATCGAGACCGGTAGCCCGCCGATAATGAACGCTTTCGAGATCGAGGCGCTTCCGCCGACAACCAAAAGCGCGGCGATAGCCGCTGATCGGCGGCGTGACGACCAACGCAACTGAAAGGAGACGACGACCAACAACAGCCCGACGCTATACGCGAGCCCAGCCTCGAGCGGTTGATTGAACACCCCGGATGCGCGGCCCTGCAGAAGTGCGCGACTCGCGACAGCCTCCGACGGGCGCGTGGACCAGAAGGGTTCGAGCCACCCTGACGTAGTTGTGGTGATTGTCAACACTGCGACCACGGCATTAACTGCCAACAGCGCGGGCAGATCGCGGGCCACGCGACGCAAGAAGGCGGACGAACCGCCAGCCGACGTATAGCGGTTGTGCAAGTACAGCACGACGGCGAAAGTCGCAAGTGGCAAGGCAAACGACTCGGCGGTCGCCAGCGGATCGCCCCGAATGATGCTTGCGGGCGCCGAGGCGCCAGCAAGCGAAGCGACCGCGCCAAGCGCAAGCAGTATGGCCGGGCCACCCACAACAATAAGCGCCTTGCGACCGCCGCGGAGCATGCTTGGGGAGGTGAGCGCAGCGAGCCCGATGCACGCAGCGGCCGGGTACGCTAAAGACTGCTCGGTGCGTATGCCCGTCGAACCGCCGACGTAGGGTCCAAAGATAGCGAGGAGCCAGGCAGGGTACAGCACTCGCGCCGCGCGTGACACCCGAATCGGACGGCTGACGCCCGCAGCCAGAGTCGCCACAGCTTCGCAGTGTAGGCGCCGCGCTGCGAAGGCAGTTTGGTCGCGGGCGCGTGTGACTCGTTGCGGAGCGCATGCAGCGCGACCGTGGGGTTGCCCGCGCCGCGCCGAGCGCCTCTGCGCGCGGAACCTCCGCGGCACTCTGCCGATCGCGCCGAGCCCTTGCCCGTGACCGATGACCGTGCGGGCGACCCGCGTGGGAGGCGGCCGTTCGCCGTTCGCCGTCAAGTTGCTACCTTGCGAGCAAGCCATGGCGCGCCTCGACGCATACAACCGCCTGCCGATCGCACTCCAGCAAGTCGCGTTCTCGATGAAGAGCCACGCGGTCCACCGCAGGCGATATGGCGGGCGCTTCGGTGAACTACTGGACGAGGCCCTCCGGCGCGAAAGTTGGTCACAAGACGAACTCGCTGCGTACCAGGTGGAGCGACTGCGAGTCGTACTGGCACAAGCCAATCCCGCGTCGGCAGGAGGATCCTCGACCGACGACCCCTTTTCCTTGTTAGCGGGGTATCCCGTGGACACGAAGCACGATGCCCGTTCGCGAGCTCGCGCGATCGATCGCAGTCCGGGCCAGGTATGGGTGGCGACGGGGGGGACGAGCGGAGCGCCACTCCGCTTCCCAACAACGCGGATCGCGCTCCAGCAACAATGGGCGATGTGGTGGAGATATCGGATGTGGCACGGGCTCAGCCTCGGGGTATGGTCTGCGCATTTCGGAGGGCAGCCCATTGTTCCGGCCTCCGTAACGCGCCCGCCATTTTGGCGGATCAACCGCCCCAGTAGGCAGGTCTACTTCAGCCCCCTACACCTGACCGCCGAGACAGCACCTGTCTACACGTCGGAGATGCGGCGGCGGCGCCTGAGCTGGATTCACGGATATCCGTCGGTCATTGCTATGCTCGCTTCGTACATCCTGGACTCAAGTCTCGACCCTGGCGTCATTGAATGGGTAACGGTCGGCGCCGAAAATCTGACGCACGGTCAGGCAGAGGTCATAACGGCCGCGTTCGGCGTAAGGCCGCGGCAACATTACGGGCTCGCGGAAGGGGTCGCCAACTTCTCGGAGTGCGTGCTCGGCACGCTCCACGTCGACGAGGACTTC
>DASVEG010000237.1:0-6218 GCA_036380695.1 Acidimicrobiales bacterium | reverse complement strand
GGTCGCCCGATCCGAAGGCGCCGACGCTCGGTGGAGCGGCCGTGCGCGCGCTGGTGCTCCCGCAACTGTTCTACGCGAAGCCAGACGGGCGGTGGGGCCCGATGATCGTCGAGCCGAGGTCCGACCGGGGGTCGGCGGACGCGACGTCGGCGACGTTCCGGTTGCGCAAGGGTGCCGCGTGGTCGGACGGCGCGCCGATCACCGTCGACGACCTGCGACGTTCGGCGGACGCGAGGTTCGTCGCCGCGGTCGAGGGACCGACCGGCGACGGCACCATCACGGTGACGTTCACCCAGCCGTTGCCAGGGTGGCGGCGGTTGTGGTCTGGCGTCGACTCCGTCGCGGCGCCTCGCGACGGCGTGTGGGGCGGCCCGTTCGCGGTCGCGTCCATGAGCCCCGGGTTGGAGACGGTGCTGAAGGCGAACCCGGGCTGGAAGGGCCAGGGCCCCTTCGTCGACGAACTGCGGCTGGTGCTCGTGCCCGACCCGGCTACGGCCAGGCAGTTGCTCGCGAAAGGCGAGGTCGACGTCGTCGCGCCGCCGGCGGAGACGCGCCGCACCGCGCGGCTGCAGGCGGTTGGCGGTGTCCGCGTCCACAGCACCATCGCCGAGGGAGGTTGGTGGGTCGGCCTTCACCTCAACGGCGCGCGGCTGGGGCGCGAGGACCGCGCCGCAGTCGCCGCCACGATCGACCGCACCCGCACGGTGTCGGTGCTGCTCGAGGGAGAGGCGGTGCGCCTCGACGGCTTCGGCGGCCCGACGGACGACACGTGGGCCGGCGCGGGTGTGGGCGACGCGGGACCGTTGCGGGGCGACACCGTCGACCTCGTCGGCGAGATCGAGGAGCCGATGACGGTGCTCCTCCACCGCGCCATGCAGAAGCGGGCGCGAGCCGCGGGCGGGCGGCTCGAGCTGCGCGCCGCGGAGTCCGACCGCGTCGAGCCGTGGCTGGGGGAGGGGTCGTACCAAGCGGCGTTGGCCATGTCGTACGACGGACCCCACGTGTGCTGGCGCTGCCGGTGGGAGATCGTCGACGCCGAGCTCGCCCGCCGCGCCGACGCCGGGGACACCTCCGCCATCGCCGCGCTCGAGGCGAAGCTCGCGGGGGAGACGTTGGTGCTCCCGTTGTGGCGCCCCCGTGCGGTCGCCGCGTGGCGCACCGCCGTGGTCGACTCCGTCCGCGCCAACCCGTTCGGCCTCTCCGCGGCGTGGGACGCGTGGCGGTGGACGAAGCCCTGAGGCCGGTGGTCAGGCGGTGCGGGAGAGGTCGATGCTGCCGCGGCGGGCAGCCACCCACCGGCGGAGCTCGTCGAGCGGGACGGGGCGGCTGAAGCCGAAGCCCTGGCCGATCCCGCAGCCGAACTGCTCGAGTCGGCGGGCGATGCGATCGCTCTCGACGCCCTCGGCGACGACGGGGATGGCGAGGTTCGCGGCCAGCTGCGCGATCGAGCAGACGATGGCGTCGTCGTTGGTGTTCGACGACATGCCGAGCACGAACGACTTGTCGATCTTGATCTCGCCAACCGGCAACTGCTTGAGGTACGCCAGCGACGAGTGGCCGGTGCCGAAGTCGTCGATGGCCACCGTGACGCCCAGGTCGGCCAGCCGGCGCAAGGCGACGACGTTGCGGCGCGGCTCGCGCATGATCGTCGTCTCCGTCAGCTCGAGGCACAGCGCGGTCGCGGGCACGCCAGCGGCGCGCAGCGACGCGACGACATCGTCCACGAGCGACGCGTCGACGAGGTTCTTGGCGGAGAGGTTCACCGACACGCGGCCGGGGCCGCCTTCGGCGCGCAGCACCGCGCAGTCCTGCAGCGCGCGGCCGAGCACGAACCGCGTGAGGGCGTGGATGAGGCCGGTCTGCTCGGCCACGGGAACGAACTCTTCGGGCGACAACCACCCGCGGCGGGGATGGTTCCAACGCACGAGCGCTTCGACGCCGACGACGTCGCCCGTCGCCAGGTCGACCTGCGGCTGGTAGTAGACGTCGAGCTCGTCGTCGGCGACCGCGTTGCGCAGCTCGCCGACGAGCGCGAGGCGCTCCGGCGTGTGCGGGTCGCGCGCCCGCTCGTACAGCTCCACCCCGCTCTGGTTGCCCTTGGCGAGGTACATGGCGACGTCGGCGCGCTGCAGGAGCACGGTGCCGTCGCGCCCGTCGTGCGGCGCGATGGCGACGCCGATGCTGGCGCTGATGTCGACGGTGACGTCCGCGAGCGAGAACGGTTGGTCGACCGCGTCCACCAGCGTGCGGGCGACGCCGACCGCGGCTTCGGGGCCGGGCACGTCCGGGAGGAGCACCGCGAACTCGTCGCCGCCGAGCCGGGCGATGGTGTCGCCGTGCCGGAGGCACGCGCGCAGCCGCGCCGCGACCTGTTGCAAGAGGTCGTCGCCGTGCTGGTGGCCGAGCGTGTCGTTGACCTCTTTGAACCGGTCGAGGTCGAGGAGCAGCACCGCGGCCGCAGACCCTCTGGCGAGCGCGGCCTCGACGCGGAGGGAGAACAGCGAACGGTTCGGCAGGTCGGTGAGCGCGTCGTGCAACGACTTGTGCTCGTTCACGGACGCCTCGTGACGCAAGCGCTCGAGCAACTCGTTGTTGGCGAGCGCGACGCCTGCGTGGTTCGCGAGCGTCGCGAACATCGGGAGGTCGTCGGTCGCGAACGAGCGCACCTCGCCGCGGCGGTTCGAAACCACGAGCGTTCCCAGCGCTGCGCCCGCGGCGCGCAACGGCGTGGCGAGCACCTGCTGCGCGCCGAGCGACGCGAGCGCGGGCTCGTCCACGCGTTCGAGGATCACGGCCTTGCCTGCGTGCTGGACCCGGTCGTGCAGCGCGGTGGCGTCGTCGCCCGGCTGCTCCTCGGTGACGAGCTGCCCATCGGTGTCGAGGACGATCCGGCGGTGGCCGGTGCCGACGTCGAGGTGCACCCACGCGACGTCGGCGTGGAGCAGCTCCTTCGCCTCGGTGAGGAGCGATTCGACGACCCGCTCGCCGAGCATGGCGTTGCTCATGCGACCGGTGAACTCGTAGAGCTTCGCCAGTTGTCGGTGCTGTACCCGCAACGACACGTGGGCGCGATACGACCAGAGCAGCACGGCGCACGCGACGGCCAGGAGGACGACGGCGGCCGGCTCCGACCGCAGCACGCTGACGATGACCAGCGCGACCGAGGTGTCGATGAGGCGGGCCGCGGAGCCGACAGCCATCGACAACGCGAGACCGCCCTCGCGCCGGCCCTGGTACAGGCTGATCGCCGCGGTGAGCACCGCCGACTGCAAGATGTCGCCGACGACCGCTCCGGCGAGGGCCGCGGGCCAGGACGCGACGCCGAAGCCGCCGTCCGGTGCCAGGGCGCGGAACACGAGGATCGCGGCCGCGACCTCGAGGCCCATGTGCGAGAGGTTGACCGCGAGCTTCAACGCCACCTGGCGTCGGTGGAAGACGAGCGCGATCGCGGAGCCGAGCACGCGGGCCGCGACGAGGAGCACGGGGTCGACCGCGTACAAGCCGACGACGAGCGGGATCGTGCTCAACGACAACGACACCGCCTCGCGGCGGTGTTCGAAGTGGATCAGGAAGATCTCGGACAACGCGAACGCGACGACGAAGGCCAGCCACGGAAGGCGGAGGTCGGCGAAGGGACCGAGCTCGCGAACCGGGCCGGCGGTGAGTCCCGCTGCGAGGGTGGCGACCGCGGCGGCGAGGACGTACACGCGGCGCGTGGCGACGTTCACCCGCTCGTCCAGCTCTTCCCCGTCCACGACTTGCCGGTCCAGCTCTTGCCCGTCCAGCCGTCACCGGTCCACGACTTGCCCGTCCACGACTTGCCGGCCCACTCGTCGCCGGTCCAGCTCTTGCCCGTCCAGCTCTTGCCGGTCCACGACTTGCCCGACCATGTGCTCGATGCCCAGCTCGTGCCGCACCAGCAGCTGCCGGTCCACTCGACGCCGTTCCACGTGCCGCCCGTCCATGCCGCGCCGGCGGTGGCGAGCGGCGCCCACGTCGCGGGCACCCATGGCGAGCCCATGATGTCCTGCTCGCCGCGAAGCTCGATGTCGTCCGCTGCCACGTGGCTCGTGCCGCGGCTTGCTTCGAGCGAGCCGGTACCGCTCGAGCGGGTCCAGAGCTGCGTCGACGCATACGGCACGCTCGCTTGCGCAGCCGCGGCCACGTTGAGGCGACCGCGGCCTTGCGACCGTGCGTCGGTGTTGGCGAGCGGGGTCGCCGTCGCGCGGACGAGCGCCTTGACCTTGTCGGGGGTGAGCGACGGGCGGGCCTGGAGGAGGACCGCCACGCCGCCCGCCGTCACCGCCGCGGCCTGCGAGGACCCGCTGCCGCGGAAGTAACGGTCGTCGACGCGGGCCGTAGGGTGCGCGTCGTCGATGGTCGAGCCGGGAGTGCGGAGGCTGGCGATCGACACGCCGGGGGCGACGACGTCGACGGTCCTGCTCGCGCTGCCCCGGCTCGAGAACGGGGCGACCACGTCGTCCGAGGCGGACGGCGTGTTCTTGATGTCGGCGGCGCCGACCGCGATCACGTGCGGGTCGGTCGCCGGGTTCGTGAGCGTGCCGCGGGTCGTGCCGTCGTTGCCGCCGGACACGACGACGACGATGCCGTTGCGCCACGCCGACTCGACCGCGTGGGCGAGGGGATCGACCTGATACGGCTGCACGCTGTCGGTGCCGTAGCTGAGACTGAGGACGCGGATGTTCATGCCGGGGTCGTTGCGGTGGGCGACCACCCAGTCGATCGCCGCGATCACCTGCGACACGTCGGCCGCGCCCTCGCGGGTCGCGACCTTCATGTTCACGACGTGGGCGCCAGGCGCGACGCCCGCGACGATGCCAGCCATGTGCGTGCCGTGGCCGAACGTGTCCGCGTGCGCGTAGGCCGCCGTCTGGCCCTCGAAGCTGAGGTCCGGGCCGTTGACGACCTTGCCGGGCTCGCCGAGCACGCCAACGGGGGCGACGCCGGAGTCGACGACGGCGACGCCGATCGTCTTGCCGGTGAAGCCCCGGGGCCACAAGTCGTTCGTGCCGACGGCGTCGGCGACGGTGCTGAGATGGACCGGCGGAGTCGTCGCGTTGTCGTCCCAGCCCGGGGTCAAGATGCCGAGGGTGGAGTCGACGACGCCGGTCACGGTGCCGGTAACCGTGCCGAGCAGGCTGCCGAGGAGGCCGGCCGAGGCAGGTGGTGCGGTCGCAACGAGTGACGCCGTTGTCAGCGCTGCGATCGCCCCCACCCGCCTGGAGAGCCCCCACCGGATCTTCCGTCCCGCCATGAGGGAAAGGAAACCACTGTCCGTGGTGATTGGGCAGGCACATTCTGGACGTACTAGGCGTACATAGCCTGATCTGGTGGTGCGTTGGTGGGCGCCGGTGGGTCGATCGGCCACTCTGTGTGGTTGTACGCAGAGGCGGTGCAGTCGGCGTCTCCATCGTTCTGGGTGGACCATTCCGGCCTATGCCCGGGTTCTTCCACCCAGAACGCCGTCGCGGCCCTGGGGTGCGGCCCCTGCCGGCAGGTGCGGGCGCCGCGGACGCCGCTGGTATGTTGGTCGTCCGCCCCACGAGGGCGGCCACGTCGGAGTGGCGGAATTGGCAGACGCGCATGGTTGAGGGCCATGTGCCCGCAAGGGCATGGGGGTTCAAGTCCCCCCTCCGACACGCACCATGACTACATGCTCGCCCGGTGACGCGAACGGTGCGCTCAGCGGGGTCGTAGGTCATTTGGATGCCCAGCTCGTCGTATAGGCGGTTCCGCTCAGCAGGTTCGGCCGTCCGTAGGGCCGTGGCGACAGCGCGTAGGTCGCTCAGGAGTCGGCTGGCTTCGGTCGACGATGGCACGCTCCGGTCGCGGCCTGACCGGGCCGCCGCGGCGAGCACTTCGGCTGCCAGCGTGCGCTCCGCGGACGTTTCGGTGATCCACCGGCCGATCACCGCGGGGTCACCGCCTTCGTCCAGCGTCTGCCGGTAGCTCGCGAGCCGAGCGTCGCACCGGGCGATCGCTTCTCGTGCTGCGGCAACTCGATCCTCCGCGTCAGCGGAATCGCTCGCTGCATCGATCGCTGCCGCAATCGCAGTGACAGTGTCGTGGAAGTGGTCCGGGTCGAAGATCCTCTCGACCCACGGCTCGATGGTGCGCAGCATGACGTCTTCGCGGACGTACACCGTCTTCGGATGGTGGCCGTCGGAGGACGCGTACTCGGCTGGGTACTGGCATCG